>JAWVZK010000030.1:0-20165 GCA_033722275.1 Longimicrobiales bacterium
CGGGCCCTGGCGGAGGAGGATCCCGTCGCGGTCCTGCCCCTGGCGGCGGTGGAACAGCACGGCCCACACCTCCCGCTCTCCACCGACCAGGTGATCGGAGAGGGGATCCTCGAAGCGGCGCTCGAGGAGCTTTCCCGAGAGGAGCGTCCCATCGTGGTCCTTCCGCCTCAGGTCACGGGGGCGAGTCTGGAGCACGAGGGATATCCGGGAACGCTGTCCCTCGGCGCCGGAACCCTCCGACGGATGGTGACGGACACGGGAAGGTCCCTCGGCCAGGCCGGAATCCGACGATTGGTGATCAGCAACAGTCATGGCGGAAACCGCGCCGCGGTCGATCTCGCCGCTCTCGAGCTGCGACGGGAGTTGAGCATGCTCGTGGTCAAGGCACACTACTTCCGCTTCCCCCGCCCGGATTCCGTCGCCTTGCCGGAGGCGGAATGGCGTCATGGTCTGCACGGGGGCGCCGTGGAGACGGCGATGATGCTCCACCTTCGGCCCGAGCTGGTCCGAAGCCACCAGATCCGCCGCTTTTCGTCTCTCGGCGAAGAGCTGGAGGATCACCTGGTCAGGGTGGCGCCGGAAGGGCAGGCGGCGTTCGCATGGTCGGCCGAGGACCTGGACGATCGGGGCGTCGCGGGAGACGCGACGTTGGCAGACGCCCGCATGGGACAGGACCTGGTCCGCCACTACGGGTCCTGCCTGGCAGATGTCGTCCGTGACGCCGCACGCTTTCCCATGGAGCGGCTCGGCGGCGAGACGGCGTGAGGACGGCGGAGCGTGGCTCGGTGGCTGCGAGATGACACCGACGCTGTCCCCGACCGACGCGTGGCGACACCTGCTGAGTCTCTCGCCCGGATCGCCGGGACGGGCAGGGCCTCTCCGTGTCGACGGGGAAGGGGGATGGAGCAGCGACGTGCCCGTCACCGAGGAGGCGGCCACGATGCTCCACGTCTTCGCTCCTCTCCGGATCCGGGAGCGCCTGGTCATCGGGCAGCTCGGCCAGAGCCTGGACGGACGGATCGCGACGGCCTCTGGACACTCCCACTACATCAACGGCCCGGAGGACATTCGCAGGCTCCACCACCTGCGCGCGCTGGTGCAGGCCGTGGTGGTGGGCGCCGGCACCGTGGCGTCCGACGACCCCCGCCTCACCGTGAGGCACGTGCGGGGACCCCATCCGATCCGGGTCGTGCTGGATCCCCGGGGGCGACTCGACCCGGGGCGCCGCGTCTTCACCGACGAGGCGGCACCCACGCTGTGGATTCAGGCGGAACGACGCGCGCACTCCGGGATCGGACGTCCAGAGGGGAACCGTGCGAAGGCAGGCCGAGGGGTCGAGATCCTGGGCCTTCCCCTCGACGGAGGGCGTTTTCCGCCCGAGGCGATCCTCGAGGCGCTCCGGGCCCGTGGGATCCGGCGGATCCTCGTCGAGGGAGGGGGTCTCACGGTCTCCGCGTTTCTGGCCGCGGGGGCGTTGGACCGTCTGCACGTCTCGGTGGCGCCCCTCCTCATCGGCTCGGGGCGGCCTTCCCTGACGCTGCCGCGTATCGAGACCCTGGACGACGCCCTCCGATTCCCGGTCCGTCACTTCAGTCTGGGGGACGACCTCCTCTTCGATCTGGACCTCGCTCCGAGCGGAGGATGAGCAGGAGCACGGCGGCTCCCGGAAGACTCGAAACCAGGACCACGAGCCCGTACGTGACCGAGACCGCGACACCCTCCGACGCGGTCAGGCCGACGCTGCTCCAGAGGAGGGCCGCGGCGCCTTCCCGTATCCCCCAGCCCGCCACGGAGACGGGAACGAGCATAGTCACCAACAGCGGCGGTACGAGGGGGAGGAGCGCGCTCGAAGGCGTCTCGACACCCGCCGCTCGCGCCGCCGCCACGAAGACCGCGACGTAGCTCCCGACGATGAGGAGCGAGAGGCCCGCCTGGACCGGAAGGGCGGAGCCCAGAAGCGCCGTGCGAGCATCCTCGAGGAAGCGGTCCAGAGCGGGCATGCGCATCGCCCGCCGGAGGAGGAGACCGAGGAGCCAACCCAGGAAGATCACCGTGGCGAGGGCCGCGGGGAGGGAGACGACCAGCGGCACGTCGGTGAGCGGATGATCCGGGAGCCAGGAGGCCGTGGTCTCGGTCCTGGGAGCGAGGAGGACGGCCCCGGCGAAGAAGGCGGCGAGGGTCATCACAGCCTGTCCCGACGCCCGCTCCAGGATGACGGCATGAACGGACCGGAGGCGTCGCGCCCGGCCTTCCCCCGACGCCGGGGCGGGGCCGGTGCTCCTGGCGTGCCTCCAGGCCCGGGACACGTCCCCGAGGACCCCACCCGGCAGGACCTGATTGAGGAACGTGCCGAGGTAGTACTCCTCGATCGCGTCACGGACGGGGAGGGCGACCCCGAGCCGACGTGCCGTATATCGCCAACGCCAGGCCGAAGCCACGACCTGGCCGATCGAGACCGCCAGGCCGACGGCGATCCACTCCTCGTCGAGGCCGGCGAGTCGCTCCACGACCTCGTCCACGTCGACCACGAAGACGAGAATGAGGAGGGTGAAGGAGCTGACCGCGACGCGCACCAGGAACCGTCGGGCTCGGACCGTCATGGGGCTCCCGACGACCCCTTCCCGTCGTGGGAACCCGCCGCCCTCGCGCCATCGGCCCCGGCGGGCAGCGCCAGGAGGTCCATGTGACCCACCCTCAGACCGCCACGCCCTTCCGACAGAGCCCGGGAGCGCCGGACTCCCCACGCCCGGATCCGCTCCTCCTCCCGGGGGCGGACCTCCACGGCCGCGTCCACCCAGCCCGACACCAGCCGTACGGCCAGTCGGGCATCCCTCCAGCCCTTGAGCCTCCAGGGACTGGGGCGGAGGAAGGTCCGGTAGCCGGCGTCCGCGAAGGCGCGCTCCGCGTGAACCGGCGCGTCGGGGCCCAGGGCACGTCCGAGGCCCTTCTCACGCCGCTGGTGCTCGTTCACCGCCGCCAGAACGAAGACGTCGTCCTCGTCCTCGTCCGCCCACGCCACGGTGCCGTCGTAGCTCAGGGCGAAGTACGCCGCCGAGCCCGAGCGGGCGCAGACGGAGGAAAGGCGGTCGAGCCACGGGGCGGACACCAGGTCGAGGAGCGCGGAGGCCGTCACCACGTGACACCCCTCGACGCTTTCGATCCCCTCCTCGGCCAGATCGCCGACGACCCGTCGGAAGAAGGGGCTGGCCTCCGGTGAGGAGATGCGGGTCAGGAGCGCCTCGTCGTGGTCCACCACGGTCCACTCCCGCGCCCAGGGAATCCGGCCCGCCAGGTACCGTACGTTGGAGCCGGCTCCGGCTCCCAGGTCCACGATCCGCGACCAGCCCCGTTCCCGGCCCTCGCGCCTGAGCCGCGTGACGAGGGAGCGCGAGCGCGACCGGTGATCGGCCGGCTCCCTCAGGTCGAGCCAGTCGGCTTCGAAGTGGTCATCGGCCATCTCTCGACTCTCCCGCCGGCGAGGCGCGCTGCAGAAGCTCCAAGACCGCCCGCCGGAAGGCCAGCGCCTGACGGTCCCATCCGGGGAGCTCGTCACCGTGCCGCCGGGCGGCGTACCCCATACGGGTACGGCGTCCCGCGTCCTCCAGGAGCACCCTCAGGGCGTGCGCCAATGCCTCGGCGTCCCCGGGCTCCACGAGGATCCCGGCGTCGTCGGGAACCGTCTCGGGGATGGCTCCTCCGGTGGTCCCCACGACGGGCAGGCCTCGTACGAGAGCCTCCGAGAACGCCATCCCGTATCCCTCGTAGTGGGAGGGGAGCACGAAGAGATCGGCGGTACGGTACACCTCGTCCAGGACGTCGGCCGAGAGCTCGCCCAGGAAGCGGATCCGTTCCACCATCCCCCGGCGCCGCACGTCGGACCGCACGTCGCGGACGAAATCGGGATCCCGTCTCAGGCTGCCGACACAGTCGCATCGCCAGGCGAGATCGTCGATGGCGGCCAGAGCCCGGACCAGAACGTCGTGGCCCTTCCGCGGCGTCACCGACCCCACGCACGCCATCCTGGGGGGTGAGCCCGGCGGCGATCCCTCCGCTTCCGGCGCGGGATCGGTTCCCGGCAGGACGGCCCGGATGCGTCCCGCCTCCACCCCGAAGTCCGCGAGTCGACGAGCCGTGGCCGGGCTGGTCACGACCACGCCGAGAACGTGTCCGAGCGCCTCGGTCTCCGCCATCCGCAGCCGACGGCGAGCCTCCTCGTCCAACCCCGTCTCGTCCGCCAGCGGATGATGCACCAGGGCGACGAGTCGCAGTCGACGGCGATGCCTTCGTGCCACTTCGGGGGCCGCGCCCAGCGCCAGTCCGTCCGGCACCACCACGTGGCCGTCCGGTATGGACTCCAGCGTCCGATCCAGCGCCTGGAGAGACGGCGCGTCGAGGTCCGGAAACCGCCCGTCCACCTCGTGCACCCGGACCGGGTGTCCCCGGGCCCGCAGCTCCTGGACGATACGCGCGTCGTAGAGGTAGCCGCCCGTGCGCTGATCCAGCGGACCGGGGACGACGAGGTGGAGCGGCCCTCCGGTCACACGCTCTCTTCGTAGCTCGCCCACGCGACATGCGACTCGTGGAGGGTGACCTCCAGCGACGCGCAGCCCAGGGCGCCCGGTCCGAGCTCGCCGTCGTGGATCCGTTCCGCGAGTCGCCGATGGATCTCCCGGGCGAGGAATTCAGTGGTGGTGTTCTCCCCCTCGAAGTCGGCCATCTCGTCCAGATTCCTGTAGTTCATGTCCGAGAGCACGGCCCCGAGCTGCTCGGTGGCCAGGGCGATGTCCACCACCAACCCGTCTTCGTCGAGGGTCTCGCGTTTGAAGGTGGCGTCCACCACGTACGTGGCCCCGTGGAGGCGCTGGGCGGGACCGAAGATCTCCCCCTGGAAGCTGTGGGCGATCATGAAGTGATCTCGGACATTGAGCTTGTACACGTGGACACTCCTGGTGCGTGGGTCAGCCGGCGCCTGGCCGGGGATAACGGATCCGATGACACAGCGTGTCTTCCCCTTCCGTCGCCAAGCGTTCCATGACCGACGGGAGCGCCTCGAAGGGACTTTCTCCCGTGAACAGGACGTCCAGGACCGGGTCCTCCAGGAGCCGGAGAGCGAGAGCCATCCGACGACGGTGGTCCCAGCGAGGCGTCTGCTCGGCCGGGATCCGGCTCACCTGGCTCCCTCGAAGGGTCAGTCGCCGGGCATGGAAATCCTCGCCCAGGGGGAGTCGGACCTCCCGATCGCCGAACCAGCTCACTTCCAGGACGGTCGCCTCCTCGCCGGCCACCGTCAGCGCGTCCCGGGCGCCCTCGGGATTTCCGCTGGCGTGCACGACCAGATCGGCCTTCCATTCCGGATCGGGACCCACGGCGAAGTCCAGGCCCAGGTGCTCCGCGCTCTCGCGCCGTCCGCCATGGGGATCGACGACCGTCACCCGCGTGCCGGGCATCTTCGTCGTCAGCCACGCGATGAGGAGTCCCACGGTGCCCCCTCCGACCACGACGACACGGTCACCCAGCCTCGGCCGGCCGTCCCACACCGCGTTGACCGCCGTCTCCATGTTGGCCGCCACCACAGCCCGCTCCGCGGGGACCGTCTCCGGCACCGGCACCACGGACGATACGGGCACGACATATCGGTCCTGGTGAGGATGGAGGCAGAAGACCACCCGGCCCACGAGCCGCTCGGCGTCCTTCCCGACGCCCTCCTCCACGCGGCCCACGCTCATGTAGCCGTACTTGACCGGGCCCGGGAACTCGCCCTCCTGGAAGGGACACCGCATCGTCTTCCACTGTGACTCGGGGACCTCGCCCCGGAAGACCAACGACTCCGTCCCGCGGCTCACCGCCGAGTAGAGCGCACGCACGCGGACCTCGCCGTCGGCGGGTGGGGAGAGGGTGCCCTCGCGGAGGACACCCGTTCCGGGTTCCTTTATCCAGAATTCTCTCGTGGTGATCTTGTCTGTCATGACCTCAACGTCCGTTCCCGGACCGGCACGCCGGCGGATCTTCCGCGATCTGTTGGCCGGCCTCCTCCTGGCGGTGGCCGTGGCCGCTGCAACGTGGCGGCTGCTTCGGCTGCCGGCCACCTTCATGGCGGAAGTGTCGCTGGTGTACGCCGGCCTGGCGACGGTCATCCTCTTCTTCCTCCCGTCGAGTCTGCCGGGGATCGGCCTGGGGCCCGCGAATCGCATCACCCTCGCCCGGGCGGCGATGATCCTCCCGCTGGCAGCGCTCCTTCTCCACCCGGAGGCCCTGGACGTCCGGGGGCGGTGGTGGGTGGTCGTCCTGGGGACGACGATCATGATCCTCGACGGCTTCGACGGCTGGATGGCACGGCGGACCGGAACGGACACGCTCTTCGGAGCCCGCTTCGACATGGAGACCGACGCTCTCCTCATGCTCGTGCTGTCCGCCCTCGTGTGGGTGGAAGATCGGGCCGGAGCCTGGGTCCTCCTCATCGGCGCCATGCGATACCTGTTCGTGGGCGCAGGCCGCCTCCTCCCCGCCCTGCGAGCACCGCTCTTCCCCAGTCGACGGCGGAAGGTCGTATGCGTCGTCCAGGGGGCGGGCCTCCTGATCTGTCTCGCCCCGATCGTGGCGGACCGGAGCGCCGTGACCGTCGCCGCCGTCGCCCTCGTCTCCCTCGCCTGGTCGTTCGGCGTCGATACGGCCTGGCTCCTCGGGCACGCCGACCGGAGGCCGAGGTGACGCGTTCGGGGAGGGGGATGACGGACCTGTTCTTCGAGCGCGCACCCGACGAGGAGCTCCGGTTCTCCGGGGGATGGCCGGGCGCCCTCGCGCCCTTCGCGGTCTTTCTCGGCGGCGTGTCCTGGCTCGGACTCTCGGGAGCGCCCGACGAGACCGGCTTCCTCCCGGTGCTCCTCATGGCTCTCGGCGTCGGGCTTCTGCTGGCCAGGGATCGAGAGGGGTACGCGGAGGCCGTTCTCGACGGGATGAGCCACCGCCTCGTGATGCTCCTGGTCCTCGCCTGGCTCCTCGCCGGGGTGCTGGGGACGGTGCTTCAGGCCAGCGGACTGGTAGAGGCCCTCGTCTGGGCGGCGGCGGTCTCGGAGGTCGGTGGCGGAGGCTTCGTCATCGCCACGTTCCTGGTCTGCGCCGTCTTCTCCACGGCCACCGGCACCAGCCTCGGAACGATCCTCATCTGTGCGCCCCTCCTCTTCCCGGCGGCCGCCCCCCTGGGAGGTGATCCGGCCTTCACCATCGGCGCCATCCTCGCAGGCGCCACCTTCGGGGACAACCTCTCCCCCATCTCGGACACCACCATCGCGTCGGCCACAACCCAGGGGGCCGACCTGGGCGGAGTCGTGCGCTCCAGGCTACGCTACGCGCTCCCTGCCGGCGCGCTGGCCATCGTCGTCTACGGCGTGGCAGGGGGAACGGGACCCTCCGACGTGGGGGGCGTGCACGTCACGGGGACCCCCTCGGCCCTGCTCATGCTCACGGTGCCGGCGTTGGTCCTCGTCTTGCTGCTGCGTCGGAGCCACCTCGCCGTGGGCCTCTTCGCCGGCATCGGAGCGGCCCTCGGCCTCGGGCTGCTCCTGAGGCGCTTCGGTCCTGCGGATCTCCTCGCCGTCGATCCCGACGCCTTCGTGGCGTCGGGCATCCTCCTGGACGGAATGTCACGAGCCTTCGGCGTCTCCATGTTCACCATCCTCCTCATGGGGATGGTGGGCGGCCTTCAGGCGTCGGGCCTCCTGCGGAGGATCGTCCGGTGGATGGAGGATCGCGCCCGCTCCGGGAGCGGCGCGGGCTGGTGGATCTTCACCTCGATCTCGCTGGCGACGATCCTCACGACCCACTCCGCCGTCGCCATCCTCACGGTGGGGCCCCTGGCCCGGTCGTTGGGCGAGGAGTCCGGATTGGACGGATACCGGCGGGCGAACATCCTGGACGTGACCGTCTGCACCTATCCCTTCCTCCTCCCCTTCTTCATCCCCACCATCCTCGCGGCCTCCATGACCGGTGGACCAGGCTCGACCGCCGTCTCGCCGTGGACGGCGGGCCTGTACAACGCGCACTCCTGGGGGCTTCTGCTGGTCCTCCTCGCCTCCCTCGTCTGGCCCCGCTATGCGACCCGGTGAACGTCTCCGGTCTCGGCCACACGGAGGACCGTCCCGTCGTCCAGGTCGGCCCACGCCTCGGGCGACACCTCGAGGACCGGGATCGGCTCGTACCCCAGCTCTCGCGCCACCACCACGCCCAACGCCAGGATCGCGTCGACCCGTCCCATGAGGATCGCGGCCGGCGCCCTTCCTCCGCGGAGGAGCTCGAGGGCGATGGCGCTGGACGAGCTCGATCCCACGGCCGACGGCAGGGCGAGAACCGTCTTCGCGATGGAGGCACCGTGCTGGGGATGCCGCGGATCCATCACCCGTCCCGAAGCCGGATCGATGCCCCCCCAGAAGCTGATGGGATGGGTCAGCCGCAGCAGGGGCCCTTCACCCGCACCGGCCACCAGCGCTCGTCCCCGGGCCACCAGACGGTCCCTCACCACCTCCACACCTCCTCGTCCCGCACGACGCGACCGCTGAGGGCCGACGCCACGCAGTCCTCGAGAGAGCCGTAGACGACGTCGTATCCGGTGTTGGACGGACCATAGTGGGCGAACTTCCCCGAGTCCGTCATCAGGACGCCTCGCGAGGCCGGCAGGATGGGGGTGACGACGACGCAGGTGTCGACGACGATCTCGATGCCGGCCTCCCGGAGCGTCGACGCGACACCCGCCTCGTCGACGCGCTCCAGGACGCCGCGGGCGGTGCATACGTAGAAGGGCACCGACACGCGCCGTCCTCGCACCAGCGCGGCCAGCCGGGCCAGCTCGTCGGCCGAGGCGTGGGGACTCCCCACCGCGACCGCGTCGATCTCCTCGACATCCGTCGCGGTACTGAGCCGATCCAGGGCGGCGCGGAGGCTTCGCGCCGTGGGAGCGACGCGGCGCGCCGGGAGGACCGCGTCGGCGGCAGTCGCCGACGGGTCGGAGCCCAACGTCAGCGCCGCCTCCACTGTCGCCGCCTCCGGCGTCACCCCCGCCACGTGGAAGAGGGCGACCGCACCGCTGGAGGCCGCCGCGGCACCCAGCGCCTTGAGCTGGTCCCGGGTGGTGGTCCGCGGCAGACCATCGAAGACGGCGATCTCCTCGCCCACGGCCAGCCCCAGCCACGTCCCCAGGACCGGATAGAAGACGTCGCGTGACTTCAGGGCGCCGGGGACCTCGGAGACGTCGACGACGACGGTCGCCCGACGGTGATCCTCGAGGTGGAGTCCATGGAGGGGTGCGCGCGCGGTCAGGGCGCAACAGGCGTCCAGAAAATCACCGTACCGCTCGGTCCGTGCGCCGAGCACGGAGTTCACGAAGGCGATGGCGTTGGACTCTCCCCAGGCGACCTGCTCCCCCGGCGCCGGCTCGTGCCCGACCTGGTAGGGCGCGCAGGTGAAGGTGGGACGCGCCCCGAGGGCCACGTAGGCGTCCATCTGCCGCCGAGCCATCTCCGTGCTGCGGGCGTCGGACCGGACCACTCCGGGGTGGAGGAGATCGAGCGCGCCCACGTTCAGCGTCGTGGGCACCGCCACGCGCCCGCCGCCCTTCACCAGCCGCTCGGCGAACTCCACCCCCCCGTCGCCGTGATAGAGGCATCCATCGATGTGGGACGAGGAGATCTCCACGAGCCGACCCGCACCCAGCATCTCGGCGGCCGAAACGACCACGCGCATGGCCATGGCCGCCGCTTCCCCCGCGGCTCCCCCCAGGAGATCCCGCTCCGCCGCATCGAGCTGCAGGGTCATGGCGACGTCATCCCCCCAACATCCCTCTCAGCACTGCGGCGACGCCGAGCCCCAGGTAGTTCCCCGCGGCGTAACCCAACAGTCCCACCGCGACGCCCGGCAGCAGGCGGTCGGTATAGCCCCGGGCCGTGGCCAGGGCCATGGCCGAGGCGGGGCCCCCCACGTTGGCCTGCGAGGCGACGGCGAGCGTCTTCAGATCGAGCCCCACCAGGCGGCCCACACCGAAGATCACCACTCCGTGAATCCCGACGGTGAGGGCGGCGAAGTATACGATCGGTGGACCGATGACGACGATGTTGGCCAGGACCGACATGGCGCCGTTGCTGGCCAGGAACACGAGAACGAGGTAGTTGCCGATGACTCCGGTGCCCCTGAGGCCCGAGACCGCCGGGATCTGGGCGAGCACGAGAGTGATGGTGGTGAGGAAGAGCACGGAAGGGACCGGCGCGAAAAGGATCGCGAGCCAGTCCGAGATCCACAAGGTGCCCAGAACGAGGGCTGCCATGGTCGCCAGGTCATGGAGCTCGATGGAGCCCACGCTGGAGTAGAGCATCTTGTGCAGACTGGGGGCGGGCTCGCCCTCGAGCCCTTCGCCCACACCCGACTGGGTGGCATAGTCCCCCGCCACCTCGAGATGGGGGTCGGGATCCTCCTCCCCCGAGCCGGCGAAGAGGATGGGGACCGTCAGACAGATGGCCATCCAGATGGCGGTCATGGTGACGTCAGCGGCGATTCCGGCAGCGAAGAGCTCGCCGCTGGTCTCCAGCGCGGCCCCGACCGCCGCGAAGTTGACTCCGCCACCCGTATACGTCGCCG
Source organism: Longimicrobiales bacterium (assembly GCA_033722275.1). Classification (GTDB taxonomy): domain Bacteria; phylum Gemmatimonadota; class Gemmatimonadetes; order Longimicrobiales; family Gaopeijiaceae; genus UBA2589. The sequence goes on from JAWVZK010000030.1 coordinate 10,621, forward strand.
AGTATTGTCCGGCGAGCTTCCACGTCTCCGGACCGATGGCGTCGGCCAGTAGCAGGGCCGCGGCCGAGGCCCCCAGCGCCGAGCCGACGCCGCCGACGACGAAGGCCGCGAGCATCTTCGGACCCGCCTTCGCCACCGACCGGATGTCGACGGTGAGGAGGATCAGGATGATGCCGGCGCTCACCGCGGGCCCGGCGAGGAAGTCGTACGCCGGCGACTCCCCAGGGATCACGCCCGTGTTGGAGAGAAGCATCCCGAGAAGGATGCCCACGAGGGCCGAGCCCAGGGCACGGAACAGCTTGCTCCGGATCTCCAGGGCCACAGCCACGGCCACGACGGCGGCGAGGACGAAGAATACGGCGGTGGGATTCGTGATCATCGCGCGAAGGTATCACGCCGCGGGGCACGACGCCCCCGGGACGTCCGTCCTCCGCGCGGCCGTCCTCCTCCGCGCGGCCGTCCGTCGTCCACGCGACACCAGGCACGGGAGGCGAGCCTGCGTCGCGGGCCGAGCTGCGGTGGACCGCGAGGCGCGCAGGCGGCATCGTTTGCCATGGATCCCATCGCCCCCATTTCCCTGGACGCCATCCGGACCGCCCGATCACGCATCCACCGCTCGGCCGTCCGCACCCCGCTCCTGCCGCTCCCCCCCGCCTCCTCCGAAGCGTCGCGCGGCGGCGCCGGAGGCCGGACCCCTCGTATCTGGCTGAAGCTCGAGTGTCTTCAGCCCATCGGATCGTTCAAGATCCGCGGGGCGGCCAAAGCCCTGGCGATGGCGACGGAGGATCAGCTTCGACGAGGTGTCTACACGGCCAGCGCGGGCAACATGGCCCAGGGAGTCGCCTTCGCCGCACGGCGACGGCGTCTACCGTGCCGCGTCATCGTCCCGGAGAGCGCGCCCCGAACCAAGGTGGAGTCCATCCGGCGCCTGGGGGGGACAGTGGTCCCGCTCCCGTTCGACGAATGGTGGCGCGTCCTCGAGGAGCACGGACACCCGGAAGAGGAGGGTCTCTTCGTCCATCCGGTGAGCGATCCCGCCGTCATCGCGGGCAACGGTACGGTGGGACTGGAGATCATCGAGGAGCTCCCCGACGTCGCCGCCGCGTTGGCGCCGTATGGTGGGGGCGGCCTTTCGTGTGGCATCGCGTCGGCGCTCAAGGCCCATCGGCCGGAGATCCGTGTGCTGGCCGCCGAGGTGGAGACCGCGGCGCCCTTCGCGGCATCGCTGCAGGCCGGACGGCCGGCTTCCGTCGAGCGCATCCCCACCTTCGTCGACGGGATCGGAGGCGCCAGCGTGCTCGAGGAGATGTGGCCTCTGGCACGCGACCTCCTGGACGGCTCGATCGTCGAATCCATCGACGACGTCTGCGCGGCCATCCTGCGGCTGGCCCGCGATGTCAAGGTGGTGGCCGAAGGGGCCGGAGGTGCCGCCGTCTCGGCCGCTCTCCGATACGCCGCCGAGGTCGACGGCCCCGTGGTGGCCGTGGTCTCCGGAGGGAACATCGACACCGACGTTCTCGCCACGATCCTGGAGGGCGGTCGCCCGTGAAGCCGGCCCTCCCCGTCAGTCCTCGGACCTGCGGACTTCCCGGAGCTCTTCGAAGGCGGGCTGCACTCCTGCGTTGAGCTGCTCCTCGGCCCACTCGGCGAGCGGGGACTCGACGCTGTAGGCTCCGAGACGGACCCGACAGACCTCGGCGTAATCACAGAACGTACAGTCGTTCGCCTCGTCCGTCGGGACGAACCGTCCAGCCGCGATCCCGTTCAACATGGACCCGACGAGCGACGTCACCCCCTCCAGCCGCTCCCGGGGATAGGAGAAGACCTGATTCTGGCCCCGACGGGTGGGGAAGTGGTATTGCCCATCCACGACGCGGTCGCCCAGCCGCTCCTCCGCCACCAGCGCGTACAGGGCGTGCTGGAGCCTTCGGCCGCCGTCGAAGGCGTCGGCCCCGTATCCGTAGGCCTTCCCGGTCTTGTAGTCCACCACGTGGATCCCCTCCAGGTCGTGATCCACCCGGTCGATGGCGCCGCGCAGAGCCACCGTGCCGTCCGTCACGGACACGGGCACGGCCGGATCCTCCCCGATCCCGAAGGTGAGCTCCAGGGCGATGTACTCCGGCGTGCGTTCCCGGATCATCCGGACGAAGGAGCGAACGTCTTCGCGGAGCGCCGCGATCTCCCGCATCGTCGTGCCCTCTCCCGGGCTGGGAACCTCGCGCCGAACGATCTCGATCTGGTGGCGGAGGGCGTCCAGGGCGAGCGCCTCGAAGATCCGTTCCGAGGGCTTCGCGCCCTTCTCCCTGGCCCATCGCAGCGTCTGGTCGTAGACGGCATGGAGGAGCGTGCCTCGCCTGCGACCATCGAGCCAGACGTCGGGATCGAGCTCCGGGTCCTCCGGCGGATACGCCCTCAATACGGACCGATGGAGGTACCGGAGAGGACACGCCCCCAGGTCTTCCAGGCGGCTGGCGGACACAACCACCGACGGATCGCTTCGCGGATCCAGCTCCGGCCGAGGCTCCACCACACCGTGGACCGGCCCCGGCTCTCCGGTCCGTCGCGCCTCGCGGGAGGCCAGCCCGCGATCCAGCGCGGGAAACGCCGCTCGGACGGCCGCCTCTCCTCGGCGAAGCACCTCGTCCCCTCCCAGAGCGGCCATCCATACGTCGTCCCCATCGAGGGCCGGTCGGTCGGGCAACGGGATGGCGTTCACGACCCGACCCATCCGCTCACGGAGGTGACTGAAGGCGAGGTCGGGATCTCGTTCGGTGAGGCGCAGGGCCTGGAGGAGGATGGACGAAGGGCCGACCGTACGGGCCTCGGTGGGCTGCCAGGCGCAGAAGCTCATCGTCACGGCTCCCCTCAAGCGAGCCACCAGGGACGCGACCCTGAAGATCCGCTCGCGCAGCACCTCCGAAGACGTGGGCAGCGCCGCGCCGAGGACACGCCGATCCCCATCCAGCAGGAGCGGATCCTGGATCGCCCCTCCCGGAAATCCGTCGGCATCGAAGCCGACGAAGAAGGTCGCCTCCCGTCCGGAGTAGCCGCCGTGCTCCAGGTCGCTCAGATGCACGGCACCCCCGGCGGAGGACCAGGGGGCCGCGGCCCCGTCGGGCTCCTCCCCCAGAAGCTCAGGGCGTACACGGACGTCCAGATGGCGTCGCAGGATGGCGATACAGGACCGGAAATCCGTCCGGCGGGTGAGCGTGGCCTCCACCCGCTCCAGCACGCTCTTCACCTCGTCTCGGGCGTTTCGATCCGGTCCTGCGCCCCGCGGCACCCGGCGGAGGAACGCCGAAAGTCCGCGGGCGAGCTCCGACGGCGAGATGGGCTCGCCACCGTGCCCCATCCGGTCCGGTACCGAAGGGATCGCCTTGAGGGCGGGGAAGAGGATCGACCTCAGGGCTTCGAGCTCCGACCTCGCCCGCTCCTGTCGCTCGAGGAAAGCTTCCTCCGACTCCCACGACCTCGCGGTCATGTCCTCCAGGCCGTCCAGGGCTGCCCGGAGCTGGGTCCGGTAGCGTCTCCTCCCCCACCCCACCCGGAGACTCCGGAACCGCCCGGCCAGTCGGGCGGGGGGATGGCGCCCCCGGGACCGTGGCGGACGCAGGTCTCCGGCCTCGAGGAGCCGGCGGATGGGATCCGCCTGGAAGCCCTCCTCCACCCAGTCCAGATAGGCCTGGACCACCCGTCCCGTCCGCGTTCTGGCCACCGGGAGCCCGACGGCGTAGGTCACCGGGACGCGGAGTCTGGAGGAGAGTGCATGCAGCGCAGACCCGTAGGCGGCCGCGTCCGCGGCGACGATCTCGACCTGATCCCAACGGAGTCCCGCCTCCACGATCCGTCTCAGCACCTCCCGAAGCTCGGCGTTGATGGACGCCGCCTGGAAGATCTCGATCTCCAGGACGTCCTCGTCGTCGCCGGCCCGATCGACCCCGTAGAGCCACGATCCAGGACCCCCGCCACCGGTCCGGCCCCAGAGGATCGACTCGGGCACCTCCAGGCCTCGGACGGGGTCGGTCTCGAGGACCTTCGCGCCTCGGGCGCCGAGCTCGGCCACGAGTCGACCGGGCAGTCCCCGCGTGCCCAAGCCGGGAATCATGACGACCGTGTCGGCACCGAGATTCTCGGGAAGCTGACTCCCGGCTGCATCCAGCGCTTCCAGAGCCAGGCCGAACACGGTCGCCGGATCGGCACGCCTGCGCTCCATGAGGAGTCGCTCGTACCGTCGCAGGACCCTGAGGAGGAAGCGCTTCTTCTCCTGCTGCGTCAGGTGGGCCCTCTCCAGCGCCGAGGCCGTCACCGAGGCCATGCGGAGAGCGTGGACGGCGCCGTGGACCTTCTCCCGGAATCCCACGCCCTCCGACAGCTCGTCGAAGCGTGTCTCTTCCGGGGTCAAGGCCGAATCCAGCGCCTCGTCCAGGATCGCCTGGTGGTCGAACGCGTCCACCAGTGTGGCGCCCATCCGTTCCAGACCCGGCTCGGCCAGACGTTGCGCAAGACGACTGGGGGTGGTCACCTCGAACCCTATCCATCCGTGGCCCAGCAACGTCATACGTCTGAGCACCTCCCGGCCCGCCGCCATGTTCGGAGCCAGGACGAGCTTCCGCGACAGCGGATCACTCTCGGAGACCCGGATGAGGCCCACGAGGAGTCGGGACGCGACGATGGGACGGGTTGGGGTCATGCCCTGCCGGAAAGGGAGGCTCTGCGACGACGTACCGACCAGTGACGATCCAACTTACGTATCTGGAGGACGACGATGAAGCGACTCGCGGCCGCACCGCTCTCGCTGGCCATTCTGACGGCCGCGAGCCTCGTGGCTTCGGAGGCCCTTGCCCAGGAGGGATCCCAAGGGAGCCAGGAGGTACCCGACTGGGTCCACGTCGAGATCGAGGATGTGCGGGCCGAGCGTGGCGCGCACGGGCGCCCCTGGCAGGAGTTCCTGCGGGTGCCCGATCTGTTTGCCGGTCTGTACGAGATCCCGTCGGGCGGAGAGGACACCCAGTCTCCCCATGGGGCGGACGAGGTCTACTACGTCCTCGAGGGTCAAGCTACCGCGGTCGTGGACGACGACCGCATCCCCGTGCGCCCCGGATCGGTCCTCTATGTGGCGAAGGAGGTGGAGCACCGCTTCGTCGACATCACGGAAGACCTCTCCGTGCTGGTCTTCTTCGCGACAGCGGAGAGCGACGGAGGCTGAGCTCCCAGAGGAGACCGACCCCCACGGAGTACGCATGAGCGTCCGGCCCCGCTCCGGCGTGGGGATCGGACGAGCGTCGGCGCCGCAGGACGGGCTCGGCACCGAGTGAGCGTCGGTGCCGCACAGGTGTCGGGACCGAACGAGCGAGGAGGCCGGCGGAGTGACCCACCGACCCCCTCTCGACTCGTCATACGGAGACGTCGCCGCCGACCGTGGGACTACTTCACGAACAGCATGTCCCGGTAGGCGGGCACCGGCCAGAGGTCGTCGGGCACGATCCGCTCCAGGCGATCCACCACGTCACGCACGGCCGTCGTCGCGGGGATGATGTTCTTGCGCATGTGCTCGGCCTTCGAGAGCACCTCATCACCACCCAGCTCCTGATTCTGCTCGGCCAACGTCTCCAGAGTCTCGGTGAGCCGATCCACCAGCTCGTTCACCGTCTGTGCCGTGCTCAGAACGCCGTCCAGGCGCATGCCGAGCTCGTCGGCACGCTCGGCGGTCGTGAGAAGCTCATTGAGGTAGCGGGCGGCCGCGGGCAGGATCATCGTCTGAGCCATGTGCTGCGCGGTCTCGCCTTCGATGTTGATGGCGTGGAAGTACTGCTCCACGTAGATCTCGAAGCGCGACTCCAGCTCCCGGTGCGAGAGGACGCCGTACTTCTCGAAGAGGGCCAGGTTCTTCTCCTCGACGAGCTTCGGGAGCGCGTCCATCGTGCTCCGGAGATTCAGCAGGCCCCGACGCCCGGCTTCCTCCACCCATTCGTCGGTGTAGTTGTCACCGTTGAAGATCACGTGCTTGAACTCGTGGATCTCGTCGGCGAGCAGGTCCCGGAGGGCGTCGTCGAAGGACGTGCCCTTCTCCAGCTCGGCCTCGAGCTTGGTGCAGAGATCGTCGAGGGCCTCGGCCACGACGGTGTTGAGCACCATGGCCGGGAAGGAGATGCTCTGGGACGAGCCCAGCGCCCGGAACTCCCACTTGTTCCCCGTGAAGGCGAAGGGCGACGTGCGGTTCCTGTCCCCCGCGTGCTTCGGCAGATCGGGGAGGACCTTGACGCCCAGGCCCAGAAGTCCGGAAGGCTTGCTGCTCGTGGCCTCTCCCGCCTTCTCGATCTGCTCGAAGATGTCCTGGAGCTGATCCCCCACGAACGCCGAGATGATGGCCGGCGGCGCCTCGTTGGCCCCTAGACGGTGGTCGTTGCCCGCGTGAGCCACCGAAGCCCTCAGCAGATCCTGGTGTCTCGCCACCCCCTTGAGCACGGCCGAGCAGAAGAAGAGGAACTGCATGTTGTCGTGGGGTGTCTCGCCGGGCTCGAGCAGGTTCTGGTCCTCCGTCCCGATGGACCAGTTCAGGTGCTTGCCACTCCCGTTCACCCCCTGGAACGGCTTCTCGTGCAAGAGGCAGACGAGACCGTATTTCCTGGCCACCCGGCGGAGCGTGGACATGACCAGCTGCTGGTGGTCCGCCGCCTGGTTGGCATCTTCGTAGATGGGCGCCATCTCGTACTGACCCGGGGCGACCTCGTTGTGGCGGGTCGTGATAGGAACGCCGAGACGGTACAACTCGAGCTCCACCTCGTTCATGAACTCGAGGACCCGCGCCGGGATGGATCCGAAGTAGTGATCGTCCAACTCCTGGCCCTTCGGCGGCTTGGTACCGAAGAGCGTCCGACCCGAGGTCTGGAGGTCGGGTCGGCGGTAGAAGAACTCCTCGTCGACCAGGAAGAACTCCTGCTCGGCCCCGCAGGTGGCCTTCACCGCCTTGGGCGGAGATCCGAACAGCCGGAGCGCCCGACGGGCCTGCTCGTCGATGGCGTTCATCGAGCGCAGAAGGGGCGTCTTCTTGTCCAGGGCGTCGCCGGCCCACGAGGCGAACGCCGTGGGGATGCAGAGGTAGGCCCCTCCCGGACCCTCCATGATGAAGGCCGGTGAGGTGGGATCCCACGCCGTGTAGCCCCGGGCCTCGAAGGTCTGGCGCAGGCCGCCGGAAGGGAAGGACGACGCGTCGGGCTCCCCCCGGACCAGCTCGCTGCCGCCGAACTCGGTGATGGCCCGCCCATCGCCCGTGGGCTTGAGGAAGGAGTCGTGCTTCTCGGCCGTGGCACCGGTGAGGGGCTGGAACCAGTGGGTGAAGTGGGTCGCCCCCTTCTCCAGGGCCCACTCCTTCATGGCCGAAGCCACCGCGTCGGCGACGGAGGTATCGAGCTCCGTCCCGTTCTCGATGGTGCTGAGGAGAGCCTCGTACTGCGCCGACGGCATGCGGGACTTCATCTGATGGAGCCCGAAGAGGTTCTCTCCGAACACCTCCTCGATATCGATGCGGTGACGCTTGTCACCGGTGGGAGTCGAATCGTATTTCGCCGCGGCAAGCGTATCGAAGCGGGGGATCACTCGGGGCATGGATGTCTCCTGCGGGATGGAAGGTCTGACGTCCAACCTGACCCTCGGCGACCTCTGCCTCAAGACCTCACCTAGGCAAAATAGCATAAACTTAATTACGCTAATATTTCTTCTATAAGTTGGATGGCATGGAAAGGACCATGAATCCGAGGGGACGGTCCCGGGAGCTCGGGCATCTGCGAGGCGTCCTCGACGAGCGTCGTCCCCACGCGGTCTTCGTCGAGGGGCTCCGAGGCGGAGGGAAGACGACGCTCGTTCGCCATGTCCTCCACGATTATCGGAGCCTCTACCACCTTTGCCCTCCCCTCCCCGACCTCGCCCAGCGAGGAGCGCTCCTGCGCAGGATCCGCGCAGTTCCTTCGCCTTCGGCCCCGGATGTCCCCGAGCTGGGTCCCGAAGCGGATTGGGCCACGATCTTCAGCGGGCTGCTGAACCGGATCGAGGCCGTTGGCGCTCCGTTCGTCCTGACCCTGGACGACGCGCATCGCCTCAGCGAGGCCCGCTCGCGTCACATCCCGGCCATCGTCGCGGGTCTCAGGGAAGCCGCCCGGAGGCGGATCCCTTTTCACGTCGTCCTGGTCGGCCCCGCGGGAGCCCTCCCCACCACCGAGCTGCGATCGGCCGTCCACCCGGAACGCACCCGCGATGTCGGACAGGCCGGCGCCGTCGGAGGAGGGGGCGACTCCGCGCATGCCGGGATCGGAAGCGCGACCGTGAAGGTGGGCCCCCTTCCGTTCCGGGCCGCCGCCCCGCGTCTGCCCGGCCGACGTCCCCTGGAGAAGCTCCGGGCCTACGGGATCTTCGGTGGGATCCCACGGGTGCTGGCGCACGTGGACGCCTCCCTCGGCGTGGACACCAACGTCCGGCGCCTGCTCCTGGCTCCGGAAGGTGCGCTGGCCGACGCAGGGGCCCGATGGCTGGAGGTCGATCTGCAGGCCCCCTCCCGCTACTACGCGATCCTGAGCGCCCTGTCGTTCGGGGAAGCCGACTGGGGTACCGTCCACGACGGTGTCCCCGACCTCACCCGCAGCGGCCAGGTGGGGCCCTACCTCAAACGTCTCGAGGAGCTCGGTCTCGTCGAAGCCCGCCGGTCGTTGGACGCCTCACCCGGCGGGCGCGATCGCCGCTACGCCATCACCGATCCCTTCCTCGCATTCTGGTTCCGGTTCCTCCTTCCCCGGGGGGTCCACGTGAAGGACGCGCCCGAGGGAGCGGGAGGAGACCGCTGGACCCGCCGAATACGGCCTCGAGTCGAGGGCCACCTCGGAACCACCTTCCCGCGGATCTGCCGGCAGCACATGGAGTACGACGCCATCGAGACTCTGGGCTACGCCGCCCGCGAGTCGGGGAGCCTCTGGGGGTCCGACCACGACCTTCCGGTGGCGGGGATCCTCACGTCGGGCACCCCCTATTACGGGCTGGCCCGCTGGGCCCGGCGGGACGACGAGACTCCCTTCCACACCATCGACCGGGCCATGCGGGAGACGCGCTACGGTTTCGGACGTCAGCTCCGACTCCGCCTCCTCTTCACCCCTCGGCCGGTATCCACGGCCGTTCGACGCCAAGCGGCCCGGAGAGACGATGCGGAGATCATCGACGCCGAGGCCCTCCTGGGCTGACGCACTCCTCCTGGGCGGACGCATCCCCGGGGGCGTCACCGCCCACGCGACCCGGCCCCTCAGAAGGGCCAGAGCACCGGGATGAGGAGGACGGCCAGCCCTCCCACCATGATCTGCAACGGTACGCCGACCTTCACGAAGTCCGTGAAGCGGTATCCCCCCGGGCCGTAGACCATGAGATTCGTCTGATAGCCCAGTGGAGTGGCGAACGACATCGAGGCGGCGACCGTCACCGCGATCACGAACGGTCTGGGATCGACCTCCAGGGAGCCGGCGACGGAGATCGCCACGGGGAAGAGGAGCGCTACCGCCGCGTTGTTC
>JAWVZK010000031.1:0-19847 GCA_033722275.1 Longimicrobiales bacterium
TACACGAACAAGCCCGCGTGTGGACCGAAGCGGGGACATGGATCCGTCCAGCCTCGCTTCGCGTTCGAGATTCAGCTCGACAAGCTGGCCGAGCGGCTGGGCATCGATCCCATCGAGTTCCGTCGCCGGAACTTCATCGGCGAGAACACCACGACCGTGAATGAGCTCCGAGTCACGTCCAACGGCTTTCTGGAATGCCTCGACGCCGTGCAGCGGGCCAGCGGGTGGGACGCCAAGTTCCGCCGTCTCCCCTTCGGTCACGGCGTCGGGGTGGCCGGATCCACCTACATCTCGGGGACCAACTACCCCATCTATCCCAACGAGATGCCCCAGTCGGCGGTCCAGATGCAGATCGACCGGAGCGGTCGCGTGGCGGTCTTCAGCGGAGCCAGCGAGATCGGTCAAGGCTGCGACTCCGTGGTGGCGTACATCGCCGCCGAGGAGCTGGGGGTGCCGCTGGATTGGGTCCGGGTTCTTCGCGGCGATACGGATTTCACGCCCGTCGACCTGGGTGCCTATTCGAGTCGCGTGACGTTCATGCTGGGCAACGCCACCATCGATGCAGCGAAGAAGCTGAGGAAGAAGGTGCAGGAAGCCGTGGCCGAGGCATGGGAGGTGAAGCCCGGGGAGGTGCTTCTCGCGGAAGGAACGGCGATGTGGGCGCCGGACACCTCACGTCAGATGCCCGTGGCGGAGGCGTTCAATCTCGCGGAAGCGAAGCACGGGACGCTGGGCTCCACCGGCTGGTACGACACGCCCAAGGACATCCACGGCGACTATCGGGGCGGGACCATCGGAGCTTCTCCAGCCTACTCCTTCACCGCCCACGTTGCCGAGGTCGAAGTGGACACCGAGACCGGGATCGTGGACGTGAAGAAGATCTGGGTCGCCCACGACTGCGGTCGAGCCCTGAATCCCGTGCTCGTGGCCGGCCAGATGGAGGGGTCGGCCTACATGGGCTTCGGCGAGGCGTTGATGGAGGAGCAGGTCTTCAAGGACGCGGATCACGGACGGGCCGGTCTCCACAACGCGCCGTCTCTTCTGGATTATCGAATCCCCACGAGCCTTGACACGCCCGAGCTCGAGTCCTTGATCGTCGAGTCCGTCGACCCTGAGGGGCCGTACGGTGCCAAGGAGGCGGGAGAGGGACCGTTGCATCCCTCGATCCCGGCCATCGCCAACGCCATCCACGATGCCGTGGGAGTGCGCCTCGACCGTCTTCCCTTCTCCCCCCCGAACGTATGGCGGGCCCTCGAGTCGGCGGAGAGGGACGGCACGCTGCAGAAGCCCCCCGAGCCGCAGGTCCCGGCCCGGTCGTCCGAGTCGCCCGCGGAGCAGGTCGTCCATGCCGACTGAGTCGGGTCCCGAGGAAGGACGCGGGCGGGCGGGAGCCCCCCGGCCGGTGGATCCGGTCTTCTCCCGTTACCGCGCGCTTCTCGGACCTTTGGTCGTCGTCTGCCTCTTCGTCGTCGGCATGTTCTGGTCGCCTTTCGAGCCCCATCCGCTTCCCGCCGATCCTTCGGGAGCGTCTGGGGGAGAGATCACGTGGTCGCACGAGGACTGGAGCATCTTCGAGGAGCGGGTCGAGGCCGCCGTCGAGGCGGGCGCAGACACGCTGCCGATGGGCGAGCTCATGGTTCATGTGGGCCTGGGGCTGGTGGGCACGCCGTATGAGGCCGGCACCCTGGAGGTGGAGGGACCAGAGCGCCTGGTCGTGGAGCTCGGCTCGCTGGATTGTGTCACCTTCGTGGAGAACGTGTACGCCATCTCCGCGGCGGTGAAGGCGGGGGTGGCGCAGCGGCTGGACGACCGCGCCACCGTCGAGGGGGAGTACGAGCGTATGCTCCGGGCTCTTCGGTACCGGGGAAACGTCATCGACGGATACCCGAGCCGACTCCATTACTTCTCCGAGTGGATCCACGATGCCGAGGCGAAGCAGTTGGTGGAGGACGTCACCGACGACCTGGGCGGCGTGGTGGATCGGGAGCCCCTTCGGTTCATGTCCGAGAATCCGGAAGCCTACCGGCAGCTGTCGGAGCCGGAGAACCTGGCGGCCATCCGGAGGGTCGAGGATCTCCTCTCCCGACGAGGTCGTCACGTCATCCCCGAGGATCGGATCGAGGAGGTGTCCTCCGGCATCCGGAACGGGGACATCATCGCCGCCACCAGCTCCGTGTACGGTCTGGACGTGGCGCATACGGGGATCGCGGTCCGCATCGGTGATGCGCTCCACCTCATCCATGCGCCCCTCGTCGGAGATTCCGTGGAGGTCAGCGAGCGGAGACTGGCGGAGCGGATCCAGGCCATCGACGGCCAAGACGGGATCATCGTCGCCAGGCCGCTGGAGCCGCGTGCTGGCTCCGCACCCGTGGGCCGCCGGAACCTTCGCTGATATGCTCAGGCTCCCTTCCTATCGGTACCACCGGCCTCGCTCGTTGCCCGAGGCGCTCGCCCTCAAGGCGGAGCACGGGGAGAACGCGCTCTACATCGCAGGGGGTACGGATCTGGTGCCGAACATGAAGCACCGTCTCTTCGAGCCCGGCCATCTCATCGGGCTGAAGGGCGTACCCGAACTGTCGGGGATCGCGCGCGAGAAGGACTACATCCGCATCGGAGCGGCCGAGACCCTGGCCGATGTCGCATCCCACGAGCTGGTGCGCTCCGGCTTCCCCGCCCTGGCCGAGGCCGCGGCCCACGTCGCGGGACCCCAGCTTCGGAATGCAGGGACCATCGGGGGCAACGTCTGCCTCGACACACGCTGCACCTACTACAATCAGACGGCGTTCTGGCGGCGGGCCCTGGGCTTCTGTCTGAAGAAGGACGGGGACGTCTGTCACGTGACGAAAGTCGGCCGCAAGTGCGTCGCGGCCCACTCGGCGGACACGCCTCCCGTGCTGATGACGCTGGACGCCGCCCTGGTGCTGGCGGGTCCCGCGGGGGAGCGCAGTCTCCCCGTGCGCGACTTCTTCGTCGCCGACGGGATCTCCAACTCGCGACGGGCTTCCGACGAGATCCTGAAGGAGATCCGCGTCCCCGTGGCGGCTGCGACGAGGCGACAGGGCTACGTGAAGTTGAGACAGCGCAAGTCCATCGACTTTCCGCTGCTCACGATCGCCGTCGCCGCCGACCTCGACGAGGACGGGACCGTGCGCGCCCTGGACGGTGTGGTGACCGGGCTGGGCTCCCGGCCGCGCGAGCTCACCGGCTGGGACGAGATCGCGGAAGGCAGGCGGCTGGACGACCAGGTGGTGGACGCGCTGGCGGAACGTGCCCACAGACAATGCCATCCCCTGGAGAACATCATCGTGGATCCCGAGTGGCGCCGGGCCATGGTCCCGGTCTACGTGAAGCGAGCGCTGGCGCAGGTTCGAGCCGCTTGAGCTGGATCTTCGGGGTCGGGGTCCTCGCCGTCGTCGTCCTCGGTCTGGATCGTCTAGCGACCCGCATCGTCCGTCCCAACCTCCAGCCTGTCGACCGGAGCCTCCCGGCGCTGGGGCTACCGCATGAAGACGTGGTCATCGATGCCGGAGAGGTGAGCCTCGCCGCGTGGGTGACCCGAAGGAATGGGACGGATCCGGACGCCGATGCGGAAGCGCCCGAGATGGGCGGGCTGCAGAGCCGTGCTCCCGTGGTCATTCTCGCCCACGGTTGGACGGCGAATCACGGCGTGGTGGCTCGTCTCGGCGAGCCTCTCGCGCGCCGTGGCCACACGGTTCTCTTCTACGACGTCCGTGGGCACGGCAGGAATCCCCCCCGGTCCACCGTGACCTTCAAGGATTTCCGTGATGACGCCCTGGCCGTGATTCGATGGGCGAACCACCGTTTTCGCCACCGGCCGCTGGTCTTCGTCGGACACTCCATGGGCGGAGCCGCGGGCGTCGTGGCGGCGGCCGACGGAGCCCGGGTGGATGGGCTGGTCCTCATCGCCACTCCGTCGGACGTTCTTCGCATCACGGCGGAGTATCTGTCGGATCAGGGCCTGCCCGGAGACCTGCTGGTCACGATCCTCCGCCCGTTCTTCTGGCTGCGTGTCGGCGGCACCTTCGGTCCGCTCACGCCGAGCCGCAGGATCGGCGAGCTGGAGATCCCCATCCTGATGATCCAACCCGAGCTGGACGCTCGGGTGGTGCGGAGCCACGCCGACCGTCTGTCGTCGGCGGCGGGCATCTCCTACCACGTCATCGAGGATCGGGAGCACACGGACGTGCTTTCCGACGGGCGGACGCTCGAGCTCGTGGAGGACTTCCTCTCGACGGTCTGACGCTGTCAGCCTCGGAGTGGGTCGGGGCAGCCTTCCGAGCGGCGCGTGTCGGAGATCTGCGTGACCTTCCACCCGTTGCCGTCGTGGAGGAGCTCGATGGAGTTGATCCCACAGTGCGAGATGGTCCCCTCGAGGTAGAAGGTGTAGGGAGCCCAGACCGACGCCATCGCTCCGTCCACGTGGACGACGACGTCATAGGTGCGCTCGTCCCAGGCCCCGCCGGATGCGCCGATGGCGTCGAGCCAGCCGCCGACGTCCCGGACCGTGACACCGGTGGGCGCCTGACGGTCGTCCAGCATCGCGAAGCGGGCATCCTGAGCGAAGACGTCGCGGACCTTCGCCGCATCCGCTTCCCGCATGCCTTCGAAGATCCGCTCCACGGCGGCCAAGGCTCCCTCCTCGTCCTGACCGGCCAGTTCGGCAGGCCCGACGAGGAAGAGCGGAACGACGGCCATCGCTCTGATCCACGCTCTGATCCAACTTCTCATCCATCCTCTCCCGTTGAAAGATGCGTACTGCAATATCGCCCGGGGGCCGTGGAAGATCCCCACGGCGAGGCCGAAGCGGCGAACCGGAGGACCCGGGTCGGGGTACCGATGCAGCCATGAGGGACGCATCCGAGAAGAGCCCGAGCGGCGACGGTCGGCAAGCGGCGGAGAAGGAGCCCCGACGCAGCAAGAAACCGGAAGAGTCGGTGGCCGTCGTATCGGAGCTGATGATGCCCCATCAGGTGAACAACCTGGGACACGTCTTCGGCGGCGAGCTCTTGTCCATGGTCGATCGCGCCGCCGCCGTATCCGCGATGCGCCACGCCGGTCGGGCCTCGGTGACGGTCTCCATCGACCGGGTGGAGTTCGTCCAGCCCATCTATACCGGAGAGCTGGTCACGTGCACGGCACGGGTCAACTTCGTCGGTCGGACCTCCATGGAGGTGGGGGTACGGGTAGAGGCCGAGAACCTGCTCACCGGCGAGAAGCGACACACCAACACGTGTCTCCTGACCTTCGTCGCCATCGACGAGGATCATCGCCCCACCCCCGTTCCCCGGCTGGATCTCTCCGATGCCGAGGACGAACGGCGTTTCCGCGAGGGTCGGCGCCGTCGCGAGGTCCGGGAGGACCTGGACCGGGAGCTGGCGCCTTGAGCTCGTGCGACCGCCCGCCGGTCAGGTGAGGGCCGGGCGAGGCGGCGGGCGCTCGCACGAGCGCTGTCCGGAAGGTCGCTGCGCGCCGCTCCCGACCCTGTTCCGTGCCGAGTCCCGCGTCAACGTCGCTCCACGACCATGGCGAAGCCCATCCCCCCGGCGGCGCATACCGTGATGAGGCCGAACTGGACATCGCGACGGGCCATCTCGTTGAGCAGGGTCACGGTGAGACGGCCCCCCGTGGCGCCGAAGGGGTGGCCGATGGCGATGGAGCCGCCCATGACGTTGATACGATCCAGGTCCGGGTGACCCACCGCCTTCTCCCGACCCAGCTCCTCCCGGGCGAAGGCATCGGAGGAAAGAGCCTGGAGGTTGGACAGAACCTGCGCGGCGAAAGCCTCATGCATCTCCATGAGGCCGATGTCCCGCATGGAGAGTCCGGCCCGATCGAGAGCCAGCGGAGCGGCATAGGCCGGACCCTGCAGAAGCTGCTCCGCCGGATCCAACGCCGTCCACGCCCAGCTCCGGATCCAGCCCATGGGCTCCATGCCCTCGGCCGTCGCCCGTTCGCCGTTCATCAGCACCAGCGCCGACGCGCCGTCGGTGAGGGGAGAGGCGTTCCCGGCGGTGACCGTCCCGTGCTTCCTGTCGAAGACCGGTGGAAGCTTCGCCAGCTTCTCCATGGACGTATCCGTGCGGATCCCGTTGTCCTCCGTCACGACCGTCCCGTAGTCGGGCGGGATGTACATCGGGGCGATCTCCGCGACGAGACGTCCGTCGACGGTGCCTGCGGAGGCGAGACGATGGGAGCGGAGTGCCCATGCGTCCTGGTCCTCCCGATCGATCCCGTTCTCCTTCGCCATGCGCTCGGCCGACTCGCCCATGGTCTCACCCGTGGTCGGCTCGGCGATGGCGGGTTGAACGGGAATCAGATCCCTGGGGCGCACGGACTTGAAGGGCGTCACGCGCTGTCGTAGGGTCTTTCCCTTCGAGGCCTGCACCAGGGTCTTCGAGAGTCGCTCGCTCACCGTGATGGGGATGCGGGAGAGCGATTCGGCGCCTCCGGCGATCACCACGTCGGCGTGACCCATCTCGATCATCTGTGCAGCGTCTGTGATGGCCTGGTTCGCGGACGTGCAGGCTCGGGAGACCGAGACCGCCGGAACGTCCTCGGGCAGGACGGCCAGACCCACCTCCCGGGCGATGTTGGGGGCCTGGGTGTCGTGGACCACCGTGCCGTAGACCAGGTGGTCCACCTGGCTTCCCTTGAGTCCACTTCGATCCAACGCGTTCCTGACGGCGACCTTTCCGAGATCGATGGCGCTCAGGTCGGCCAGGACGGTGGCGGCCTTGGTAAAAGGTGTGCGGCAGCCGGCGATGATGGCGGTCTTCATTGTCCCTCCGTGCCGTTGGCGATGGACGTGGCCCAATCCGGTACTACCCCGGGCTCGATCTCGAAGACCACCGTCCCCACCGTGAAGACGATGCCCGCGATCACCAGCGCACCGATGAGATTCAGGACGATGCCGACACGCGCCATCTCCCCGACCGTGATCCGCTCGCTGCCGAACACGATGGCGTTGGGCGGCGTCGCCACGGGCATCATGAACGCGCACGAGGCCGACAGCGTCGCCGGGATCATGATCGCCAGGGGATGGGTTCCGGTCACGACCGCCACGGAAGCCAGGATCGGCAGGATCATCTCGGTTGTCGCCAGGTTGCTGGTGAGCTCGGTGAGGAAGGTCAGGGCGAGACAGACCAGGAGGATCATGACGAAGAGGGGGAGGGCCCCGAGAAGCTCGAACTGGGCGCCGATCAGCTCCGCGAGTCCCGTCTCCTGAAACCCGGCCGCCAGCGCGAATCCTCCACCGAAAAGAAGCACGATGTCCCATGGGAGCCGGGGGATGATGTCGGGGCCCATGATGGTCAAGTCGCCCCCGCTTCGGTCGCGAGCGGGGATGAAGAAGAGCAGAGAGGCCATGGTGATGGCGACGGTGCCGTCGTCCACGAGGTCGGGATAGGGGAGCAGCCCGCCCCATCCCGGGATGGTGAAGAGTCCGACCTGAAGGTCGACCCGGAAGACCCACAGGACCGCCGTCGTCACGAAGACGCCCAGAATCCAGCGCTCCTCGTAGCTCACGGGTCCCAGGGCTTGACGCTCCCGGTTGATGACGTCGTGCTCCACCGTCACACCTTCGCGCGTCGGGTAGAAGACCTGCGTGATGAAGAACCACGCCACCGCGATCATGATCGCGCCCACCGGGAGCGCCATCACGAGCCACTGACCGAAGGCGATGGGCGGTGCCTCGGGGAAGAGGATCTCGAAGATGCGCACGAAAGAGAGGTTCGGTGGAGTGCCGACGAGCGTGGTGAGACCTCCCATGGAAGCGCCGTAGGCGATCCCCAGCATGAGCGCTACGGAGAAGGCGTGGCTCGGCTCTCTGCCGAACTCGTCCTCGATCTTGAGGACGATGGCCAGTCCGATGGGCACCATCATCACTGCCGTGGCCGTGTTCGAGATCCACATGGAGAGGAACGCCGCCGCCAGCATGAACCCGAGGACGATCCGTGCCGGGCCACCTCCCACCGCATGGATGATGTTGAGCGCGATGCGACGATGAAGATCCCACTTCTCCATGGTCAGCGCGATCATGAAGCCACCGATGAACAGGACGATCGTGCTGTTGAAATAGATGGGCGCGGTGGCTGCACCGCTCATGATCCCCAGAAGCGGATAGAGGAAGATGGGCAGCAGCGCCGTGGCGAAGAGGGGGATCGCATCCGTCACCCACCACGTGGCCATGAGCATCGCCACCGCGGCGAGCCGGCTGGCCGGAGCGTTCGTCGGATCGACGGGGAAGAGGAGCAGGAGGAGGAAGAAGGCGGGACCCAGCCACAGTCCGATCTTCCGCCCCCGCCCTGGCTCGGGGCGTGGATGATGCTCCATCTATCGAGGTCGCTGAAGGTTCGTCGGTCGAACGTCGCAACGTCGCGTGCGCCGGGATCGTCGTCCAGGGAAGGCGTGTCCCGCGTCCAGGGAAGGCGTGTCCCGTGCCTCGTGCCGGTCCTGCGCCTGCGGAGGGAGCCCGGGCCGGCGCACGCGGTCCCGCGGGCGTGGCCCGGAGAGACTGCGGGGATCGCTCGGGAAGGCTAGAATGTCGCCGACCGGGTGATGCAGCAGGAGGATGACACGCATGGATCGGAGATGCTTTCTGGGAGCCGCCGGAGCCTTCGCGTTCGGAGTGGGATCGGCGCCGGGTCCGCCGACTGGCTTTCGCGAGGGCGGGCTCGGCGGACTTTCGTCGGAGGCGAGATCCGGCCGCCTCGCCGACGGTGCTCCGGGCCCCCGGGGATCGGCCCCATGGCCGGGGTACGACGAAGCGCTGGTCGTCGACTTCCTGGCCAGTCCCGGCTACTTCAACTATCCCGGGAATCCTCCGCTGGACCAGGGGATGATCCGAAACGCGGTGGAGTCGGGCATCACCGCGGTAAACCTCACCGTGAGTCGTGGGGACTTCGGCGCGACGGTCGCGAGAATCGCGGCCTGGATGGGTCGGATCGAGCGCTATTCCGAGGCCTTCGTGCAGGTCCGCACCGTACCGCAGCTACTCGAGGCGAAGGAGATGGGGAGGCTCGGCATCGTCTTCGGCTTCCAGGACACGACCCCCTTCGAAGGGGAGCTGGAGCCCGTCGAGACGTTCCTGGACCTCGGAGTCAAGGTGACCCAGCTCACCTACAACGTGCGGAATCTGGTGGGCGATGGCTGCTTGGAGCCCGCGAACGGCGGATTGACCCGGTACGGCCATCGGGTGGTGGAGCGGATGAACGAGCTGGGCATGCTCGTCGATCTGAGCCACTGCGGCCAGCGGACGACGGCCGACGGCATCGCAGCCTCGAGTCAGCCCGTGGCCATCACCCATAGCGGGTGCAACGCGGTGGCGCGTCATCCGCGCTCCAAGGACGACGCCGAGCTCCGCGCCATGGCGGAGAAGGGCGGCGTCATCGGTATCTATCTGATGCCCTTCCTCACACCGGGACGAGTCCCCACCCGGGCGGACGTCCTGGACCACCTCGAGCATGCTCTGGGAGTCTGCGGCGAGGATCACGTAGGCATCGGGAGCGACCTGTCGATCACGCCCATCGACGGCTCGGACGAATATTGGGCGAATCACCGTCGCTTCGTTCTCGAGCGAATCGAGCGGGGCGTGGCCGCGCCCGCCGAGGACCCCGAGATCCTCTTCACCGTGGAGGGACTCAACTCGCACCGGAGGATGGAGATGATCGCGGACGGTCTCGCGGAGCGGGGACATCCGGATCGGGTGATCGAGAAGATCCTGGGCGGGAACTGGGTCCGCCTGTTGACCGAGGTGTGGCCGACGCTCTGAGGCGTGTGGTCATCCGCCGGGCCGGGCCAGGGCAACTGTCGTGGAGAAGGCGCTGAAGTAGAATGCGGTCATGGAGATGGCGGCCGTCGCGTTGGCCACGGTCACGGACGCCGGACCGATGGCCTGGATCACCCCCGGCGCCGCCAGAGCGTCCATGGATACGATCCCGATGCCCAGGGCGGCGAAGAGCCCGGTGGCGAGCATGACGGGCTGGGAGCGTAGCGGCTCGACCCGCTGGAAGAGAAAGGCGAACGCGGCCCCGACGCAGGTGAAGAGGGCGACGTGGACGAGGCTCGCGAGGGCGACGAGCTCCAGGTGCACCACGGCCCCCCGGGTCACCACGCGGCCGTCCAACAGGGCGGCCCCGAGGATCGACGGGGTCACGAGCGGCGTGCCCATGGCCACGTCCTTGAGGAGGAACGCGAGGGCGACCACGGCACTGCCTACGAAGCCCGCGTACGAGGCTGCGTAGACGAGGTCGGCACGCTCGGACGACTCGGGATCGCGGGTCATGATGCCTCCTTGGCCGGGTTGTCTCCCCTCCGTCGCGAACGGCGTTCGTGCCGCTCCCCACGACGGATCCATGCCATACTCTGTACAAAGACAGTACAAACCTTGAAAAGCTGGGTCAACCAGGCCATGTTATTGCACATTTCCTAAACATGAGGACGTCATGAAGGTCCTGGTCACAGGGGCGACCGGTTATGTCGGAGGACGCCTGCTCGGAAGGCTGCTGGAGCAGGACCGGGACATCCGTGTGCTGGTCCGAGACAAGGAACGTGCGCAGGCCCGGGAATGGGCCGGTCGCGTGGAGATCGTGGAGGGCGACCTCCTGGACCGGTCGTCCCTCGGTCGGGCGTTGAAGGACGTGGACGCGGCGTACTACCTCGTCCACTCCATGTGTGGTGGCGACGACTTCGCCTCCGTCGACCGACGCGCAGCCAGGAACTTCGTGGCCGAAGGACAGCATCTCCGCCAGGTCATCTACCTTGGAGGAATCACACCCTCCGACACCCCCGACCGCTCACGCTCGGAGCATCTCCACAGCCGCTACCAGGTCGGGGAGATCCTTCGACAGGGCCTCCCCACCACCGAACTTCGCGCGGGTCCGGTGATCGGGAGTGGCTCGGCCTCCTTCGAGATGGTCCGCTACCTGACGGAGCGCCTTCCCGCCATGGTGGCTCCGAAGTGGATCCTCAACGAAGTGCAGCCCATCGCGGTCCGGGACGCCCTCTCGTATCTGACGGCGGCTCTGGGCCGGCAGGATACGCTGGGCGTCGTCGACATCGGCTCGGAGCGATTGACCTTCAAGGAGATGATGGAGCGGTACGCGCAGGTGCGCGGCCTTCCGAGGGTCATCCTGCCTGTGCCCGTGCTCGCCCCCCGGCTGGCGGCGCTCTGGGTGGGCTTGGTGACCCCCATCCCGAACTGCCTCGCCGTCCCCCTGGTCGAGGGGGTCGTTCAGCCCGTGGTCGCGGACACGTCCAGGGCCCGCGAGCTATTTCCCGAGATCGATCCCATCTCCTATCGCGAGGCGGTATCCGGGGCCTTGGCCCGTACCGAGGCCGGTGAGGTCCTCACACGTTGGAGCGTGTCCGGTGGACCACCGGACCCCGACGTGGAGCTCGTCGACGAGGAAGGCGTGATCCGGGAGGTTCGCACCCGGGGGGTGGACGCGGCACCCCGTCACGTCTTCCGTGCCTTCTCGAGGCTGGGTGGGGACCGGGGATGGCGGACCTGGGAGTGGGCGTGGGAGGTCCGGGGCGCCATCGATCAGCTCTTCGGCGGCCCGGGTCTTCGCAGAGGACGCCGGGATCCGGAGATCCTCTACCCGGGGGAGGCGCTCGACTTCTGGCGCGTGGAGGAATACCAGCCCGACTCCCTCCTCCGGCTCAGGGCCGAGATGAAGGTGCCCGGCAAGGCGTGGCTGCAGTTCGAGGCCATCCCCGAAGGCGACGGCACGCGCCTCGTCCAGACGGCCTTCTTCGCCCCCACGGGGTTTCTGGGATGGCTCTACTGGTACGGGATCTATCCCGTCCACGCCCTCATCTTCAGCGACATGATCGAGGCCGTGGCTCGGGATGCGGGGGAGCTTGCGGAGGATGCCTCCCCCTCCCCCGTGGCCGGTGTCGCCGAAGCTTGATCCCTGCGGACGGGCGCACGCATCTTGGCGTCCATGCGTCCGAAGGCCCGATCCACCTCGTCGAACCCCCACGGTGCCGTGGACCTCTTCGTCCGTGACGCCCGGAGAGGTGATTCCCGGACCATCGAGGAGGTGCACTTCGCCGCGCGGGCGGCCGCCTATTCGGACAAAGTCGCGGACTGGCCTCCGCCCGGGCCGGACCGCCCCGGTCGGATCGCACGTTGGGAACGCTGGCTGTCGGATCCCGACATCTCGACACTCGTGGGGGAGAGCTCCGGTGAGCTCGTCGGATTCTGCACCATCCGGTCTTCGCCCGAGGACGACACCGATGCCGCCACGGCGGAGATGGCGACGCTCTACGTACGACCCGACCGGTGGCACCGGGGTGTCGGGCGGACGCTCTGCGAGGCGGGGCTCGAACGAGCCCGACGGCGAGGCTTCCAGACGCTCGTTCTGTGGGTGCTGGACATCAACGAGCGCGCCAGGACCTTCTACGAGCATCTGGGATTCGTCGCGGACGGGCGGACCAAGGTGGACGAGATGACGCGGGAGCGACTCGTGGCGCACCGGTACGCCATCGGCCTCGAGGAGCCCGCTGCCCGATGACTCGCAGCATCGCTTCGTTCATCCGGACGATCCCCGACTATCCACGGGAGGGGATCCTCTATCGCGACGTGACCGGGTTGCTGGAGAGCGCCAGGGGTCTTCGAATGGCCGTCGATCTCATCGTGCATCGGTATATCGATCGTCCGGTGGACGTCGTGGCCGGCATCGAAGCCCGTGGGTTCATCTTCGGCCCGGCCGTGGCCTACGAGCTGAGCGTCGGCTTCGTCCCTCTCCGGAAGGCGGGCAAGCTACCCGGTGAGGTGGTGGGGATCGACTACGAGCTCGAATACGGCTCGGACCGCATGGAGATGCATCTCGATGCCGTCGCGCGGGGCGCCCGGGTCCTCCTCATCGACGATCTGGTGGCGACGGGTGGCACCGCGCTCGCGGCCATGGAGCTCATTCGCGACGTGGGAGGGATCGTCTCGGACGCTTGCTTCGTGGTCGACCTCCCCGATCTCGGCGGAGCCCGTCGCCTGCGCGCCAAGGGGGTCTCCGTGTTCACGCTTTGCGCGTTTCAAGGCGACTGACCACGCCTCAGCCCACCAGCGCGTCGAACTCCTCGGCGAGCTCCACGTCGAGCCGGGTGATGCCGTCGGCGTCGTGGGTGGACAGGTCGACCCGGACGGTGTTGTAGACATTGAACCACTCGGGGTGGTGGTTCTTGCGCTCGGCGCAGAGCGCCCCGCCCGCCATGAAGGCGAAGGCCTCCACGAAGTCGGCGAACTCGTACTCCTTGTGGAGCTTCCCGCTCTCCACGCTCCAGCCTTCGAGACCGGCGACGGCGGCCTTCAGCGCGCCGGCATCGAGCTTCGTCCTGTCGCTCATGGGATCTTCAACTCCCTTCTCCATCGGGACCGGCGCCAGTGATGGCCCGGGTCACCGCTCGCTGCAGAGGCCCGACGTCGGGATAGCGCGTCTCTCCATCCACCCCCGCGTTCTGACGGTTGGTGAGGAGCGCCAGGACCAGCCCTTCGTTCGGGACGACGAGAACAAACGTACCCGTGAAGCCGGTGTGACCGAAGGCGCCCTCAGGCGCGTACTCCGGTAGTTGCCAGCCCAGGGCTTGCCCTTCGAGGTGCGGAGTGAGGAAGCGGGCCAGGGTCCGGGGCGTCATGTACTGCACCCCCTCCAGCGTGCCACCGTTCTCCAGCACATGCAGGAGTCGGACCAGCTCACGGGCGGGGGCGAAGAGGCCGGCATGCCCCGCCATCCCCCGGAAGGCATGATGGGCATTGCCGTCGTTGACCTCTCCCTCGAGCGTGTACTCGCGCCACTGGCTCCACGCGGTGGGATCCCCTTCGATCCGGTACCCGAAGGCGGAATCGTGGACCATCCGCCTTTCGTAGGGGTTGCCGTGGGAGGTCGCCGCGTAGGATCCGACGTCCCCCTCCGAGCCGGTTCGGGGCAGGAAGCCGGTCCGGTCCAGGCCCAGCCGACGATACAACGCCTCCTGGAGGAAGGCGCCGAGCTCCTGACCGGCCGCGGCCTCCACCACTCTGCCGAGCACCATGAAGCCGATGTCGGAATAGTGGCGCTCCGCGCCAGGTGTCCAGCTCAGGGGCAGGTCTCGGATGTACGCATACGCCTCGTCCGGATTCGAAGCGTGGTAGTAGATGGGCATCCACTGCGACAGGCCCGACGAATGGGTGAGGAGCTGGCGAACCGTGATCGCGTCCCGGCCGCCCCCGCTGAAATCGGGCAGGTACCGGGACACCGGCGCGTCGAGGTCGAGCGCGTCGCGATCGACCAGGAGCATCGAGGCCATGGTCGTCGCCGCCACCTTGGTCACGGAGGCGAGGTCGAAGACCGTCGTCGTCGTCATGGGCCGGGGACTCTCGAGGCGGTCGATCCCCTCGGCGGTCCGGTATTGTCCCCGACCGTAGCCGAAGAGCCTCGCGTACCCGTACGCCCGCTCCAGCACGACGTCTCCGTCACGGGAGACGAGGAGCACGGCCCCGGGGATGCGCTCCTCCGCGACCCACGTCGCCACCAGGGAGTCGGCGGTGCCCAGTCCGGGCGGCGCTTCCGCCCGCCCGCCGACGCCGCACGCAGCCGTTACGCCGATGACGGCGACGGCCGCGGCACGGAGGCCGCTGGGGCGGCCTATCGGGTCTTGGTCCAGATGACGATGACGCCGCACGGCCCACTGCCGTAGGACGAGCCGGAGCCGGTCTGTCCATACTCGACGGGTATCTCGGCGGGTCGCCGATAGACTTCGATGGCGTCCACCACCTGCAGTGGCGCGATCTCGTCGAACGCCATCTGGCTCGTGAGATCCGGCGAGAGACGGGTCCCGTCGAGGTAGATCGTCGGGGCGCAGTAGTCGTTGTTGCTGACCAGACGCACGACCTCGCCCTGGTAAGCGTACAGACCACCTCCCGGCAGGGTGACGTGCACGCCCGGGATCCCCCTCAGGAGATCGGCGGACGTTCGGGCCGCCGAATCCTCGATATCCGCCGGCGTGACGAAGCGGCCGAGCCCCCGCGTAATCCGGCGGACGAAGCCGTTGCGCACCAGATTGTGCTCGAAGACGGGCTTCTGAAGAGCCACGAGGATGCCGTCGATGGGCATGGGCGCCGCCGCGATCCGGAACTCCACCTCCATCTCGCCGTCGTCGCCGAGCTCGAAGACGCCTGCCGCGGTCTCCTTGAAGCCGAAGGCCGAGGCGACGAGGATGAACGAGCCCGGCTCTTCGGCGGAGACCGTGAACTCCCCTTCCGAGTTGGTCACCGTGGACGTGATCGAGTCCCCTTCCTCCGTCATCATCATGACGAGGCCCAGGGAGATGGGCTGATCGGTCTCCACCTCCATCAGTGTCCCGGTGATGGTCTGAGCGTGCGCGCCCTCGGCGCTGGCTCCCGTGAGGAGGCCCACGCCGAGGAAGAGCGGGACGAGAAACTTCATCGGTCTCTGAAGGATCCGGTATCTCCTGGCGGCGCTGTTCCTGACTCTCTTGCTCACTTCGATTCCGTGGTACGGTGGACGTTCGACCGTTCGCGCAGGAGGACCGAGGTACGACGGCCCGGCTGATCATACCTGCATGGAAGACAAAAGATCGTCCCCGCAGCTCGCCCCCGAAAGTGACCGCGCCGAGCTCAATCGGGCTGCGGCGCCTCCAGGGGCCGGGAGAGGTCGAACTCCACCCGGAACCGTGCATCGGATCCTTCTCGACGAAGCTCGTACACCAACACGCTGTCCGGGATGATCTCCACCGACCATACGGTGCCTCCCGCCTCCGCGGTGAGGGCCTCCGCCTCGACAGTGAGCCCGGCCGGGTACGCGTCCGCATGAAAATCCTGGGCCCTCGCCGTGCCGGGACCGAGGGTCTCTCCCCCGTATCGAGAGATGTCGTCCTCGGTACCATTGGCGTGGACGCGCCGGTGGGTCAGCCGAAGCCCCGCGGCGGTGGGCGTGACCACCCAGTCTCGAAATCGGTCGTCGCCGATGAAGAAGCCGACGCGGACCTGGGCGACGTCGCATTCGTGGACGTGCATGGCGAGGGGCTGCCCGTCGAGGGCCTCGTCGGCCGGAACGGACTCCACGAGGCGGCCCGCATAGGAAGCTCCGCAGAGGTCCTGAAGATGCTCCCAGAAGACGAGCTGGGGATCGAGATCGTACTCGCGGCCGGCCTCTCCTCGGTTCCGCTCCACTTCGGAGCAGCCGCCGACCGCCATGCAGACGAGGATGAGCGACAGCCGCCTGGAGTGGAACATCGGGCGAGAGTCCATGATGGCATGCTGCCTGTGGAGGGCCACGGATCGGAACGAAAGGTGTGGGGAGGAGGGTGCGGCCGAAAAGACCACCCCGGTCCGGACATGCCGGGGGGCGAGGCCATTCCACGATGCCCGGGCGACATCGGGGAGGGGACGGAGGAGTCACGTCGACGGCATGCACACGGGGACGCGCTCGGTGTACGAACGAGCCGGTCGTCGGGCTATATTGCCGCCCCCTCACGAGGCTTGGGAACCTCTACGTCCGGACCCTCACCCTCAGGACCATAGAGATGCTGGAAGCCCTTCTCTTCGCCGCGCTTCTCCAGGTGCCCGCTCAGGCCCAGGAGCTGGTTCCGGGCACGAGCTACGATCCGTCCATCCCCACGTTGGAGGAGGTCGTCGGCCACGACTTCAGGGAGGAGATCACCCCGCCGGACCAGATCCTCCGGTATTTCGAGGCCCTGGCGGAAGCGGCTCCCGACCGGACCCGCCTCGTCCGCTATGCCGAGAGCTGGGAGGGACGTCCTCTGGTCGTGCTCGTCATCGGATCGCCCGAGCACATGGCTCGCCTGGACGAGATCAAGGAGGACCTCGATCGCTTCTCGGCGGTGGTGGGTCTGTCGGACGCCGAGGTGGAGGCGTTGGTCTCTGAGCTGCCCGTGGTGACGGCCCTCATGCACGGGGTCCACGGCAACGAGATCAGCTCGAGCGGAGCCGCGATGGCCGAGGCGTATCATGTGCTGGCGGCCGAGAACGACCCTGCGGTGGACGTGATCATGGAGGAGTCCATCGTTCTCATCGATCCGGTGGAGAACCCCGACGGGCGAGCCCGCTTCGTTCAGCACAACCTGATGTCGAGGGCCCGCTGGCCCAACCGCGAAGCCTATTCTGCCGAGCACGACGAGCCCTGGCCCGGTGGACGGGTGAACCACTATCTCTTCGATCTGAACCGTGATCTCTTCATCCAGAGTCAGCCCGAGACGCGCGGGAAGGTGGAGATCTTCCTGGAGTACCACCCGCAGGTCGTGGCCGATCTCCACGAGATGGGCGGCAATTCCACGTACTTCTTCCCTCCGACGGCTCCCCCGGAGAACCCCTGGTACGGTGAGCGCCAGATCGCCCAGATGGACCTCTTCGGTCGAGCGAACGCCGAGGTCTTCGACCAGCGGGGATTCCCCTACTTCAACCGGGACGTCTACGATCTCTTCTATCCCGGGTATGTCGACATGTGGCCCATGAATCACGGCGCCCTCGGGATGACGTACGAACAGGCGTCGGCTCGGGCGCTCGTCCTTCGCCAGGACGACGGTGATCTCCTGACGTATGGAGACGGGGTCCTCCACCACTTCGTGGCGGCCCTCACCACCGCCGAGACCGCGGCCCGGAACCGGGAGCGGATCCTTCGCGACTACTTCGCGTTCCGTCGAGAGGGTGTGGAGCTGGGCCGGAGCGGACCTGCGGAGTACGTCCTGCACTCGGCTCACGATCCGGCGATGGCCGAGCGCCTCGCCCGGATGCTTTCGCGGAACGGCATCGAGGTTCGAGAGGCCACGAGGTCCGTCACCGTGGACGACCGGACGCTGCCGGCGGAGGGCTCGTTCATCGTCCCCATGGACCAGCCAACTCATCGGTTCGTGCGGAATCTGCTCGACGAGCACGTGGCCATGGACGAGGCCTTCCTCCAGCGTCAGATCGAGCGGAGGGCCCGACGGGAGGGGGACGAGATCTACGACCTGACGGCGTGGAGCCAGTCTCTTCTCTGGGACGTGGAGGTGCTGCACGCGGAGGAGGCCACCGGGGCGGCCGGACCCGTCGTGACCCCCGAACCCCCCGAGCCCCCGCCCTCGATCCTTCCCGAGGCCGTGGTCGGTTACCTTCTGCCCTGGGGCACGGCCACGGCGGAGGCCGTCGTGGAGGGCCTGCGGGACGGCCTCCGGATTCGCGCCGCCGGCGAGTCGTTCACCCTGGGAGGTCGGGAGTACGGCGTCGGAACTGCCATCGTCCGGGTGGCCGAGAACGGGCCCGATCTCCGTCGAGATCTCGGAGGGATCGTCGCCAGGCACGGCGCCGAGATCGTGCCCATCGACGATGCGTACGTGACTGAAGGCGCGTCGCTGGGCGCCAACAGCGTCCGGGGGTTGATGTCGCCCCGGGTGCTCCTGGTCTACGATTCTCCCGGCTCCACCTACTCGGTGGGTTGGGCCCGCTACGTCTTGGAGCGCCGGTACGGCCAGCCCGCCGTGGCGGTGCGCGCGTCGACCCTGGGACGCGCGGACGTCTCGGAGTTCGACGTCATCGTCTTCCCCAGCGGGGACTACTCGGGGGAGGTGACCTCCGGATTGGTGGAGGAGCTGCGCGATTGGATGTCCGAGGGAGGCACCCTGGTGACGATGGGGAACTCGACGCGCTGGGCCGCCGACGTCGAGCTGCTGTCAACGACCGCGGAGCGTCGCGGAGGGCGGGCGGCGGACACCGAGCCGGAGGACGAGGGAACGCCGGAGCAGCCCATCGACTATCTCGATGCCATCGTTCCCGAGGACGAGCCGCCGGTGAATGTGCCCGGCGCGATCCTGAAGGTGGTGCTGGACGAGGACCACTGGCTCTCCGCGGGTACGGACGGCGAGATCGGCGTGCTGGTGGACGGCTCCCGGATCTTCTCGCCGCTGAAGCTCGATGACGGAACGAACGTGGGACGGTACGCGGAGCTCGACGAGCTCGTCCTCAGCGGCGTCGTCTGGGAGGAGGCTCGCCCACAGCTCGCGTCGAAGGCGTTTCTCATGCACGAGCCCGTGGGCTCCGGCCAGATCATCGCCTTCGCCGAGGACCCCAACTACCGGGCGTATGCGGAGGCTAGCGAGCTCCTCTTCATCAACGCCGTGATCCTGGGGCCGGGACGATGAGCGGGTCCGTCTCCGTTCGTGCGGCCGGTCCCGACGACGCCATGATCTGGGCCCGCCTGAGGACGGCGCTGTGGCCGGAGTGGCCGGACGACCATCCTGCGGAGGTCGCCTCCTACTTCGCCGATCCTCCCGACGACGCCTCGTGCTTCCTCGTCGAGGACGCCGGGGGTGAGGTGATGGGCTTCGCCGAGGTCGGCCTCCGCCCCTTCGCCGAGGGTTGCACCACGTCGCCGGTGGCCTACCTCGAGGGGATCTACATCGAGCCGGGTACTCGTCGCGCGGGTGCAGCCCGCGCTCTGGTCCTGGCGTGTGAGGCCTGGGCACGGTCGCGGGGCCTCACCGAGCTGGCCAGCGATCGAGGGCTGGACAATGACGAGAGCGCTGCCTTCCACGAGGCGGTAGGCTTCGACGAGGTGAGCCGTGTCGTCTGCTACCGCAAGGAGCTCTGACCCGGAGTCGCGGGAGTCTACCATGAGTCAACGTGAGGACCGGAAGCTCCAGCAGGTTCGCGTCGCCAGCTACAACTACCGCCATGAAGCGGAGTTCGCCGCGGGATTCCTGAAGGACGCGGGCATCCCGTATCGTCTGCAGATCGAGGACCCGACGCTGGGGCTCTCCGCCTCGGATGCCGCGACGCTGTGGGTGGCGGCCGTGGACGAGCGCAGGGCCAGAGCGGTCCTCGACCACGAGAA
>JAWVZK010000032.1:0-19654 GCA_033722275.1 Longimicrobiales bacterium
GAGAAGCACCCTCCGGATCTCGCCCGCCACGTCGCCCACCGTGTACCGGCGGACCACGTCCATGCCCATCGCAGAGAGCTCCCGGCCGAGCCACGCCGCGTTGGAGTCCACCGTCTCTCCGTGCAGGAGCTCGTCTCCCACCGTGACGACGATGGCGCCCGGGGCTTCGCTCCCCCCCCACCTCCCCCCGCTCAATCCCTCACCCCGAAGAGCGAACGGTTGCTCCACAGGTAGTCGAGCATCGAATAGATGGTGAGGAAGATCGCCACCGCGAGGGTGATGGCCACCCAGGCTCGCAGCCCGTTGGCGAAGAAGCTCCAGAACCAGCCCGACCACGCCCTGCCCACGGCGATGTCGGAGAGTGGGTACCACAGGAGGAGCCCCCCCGTGAACAACATCTGGAAGAGCGCCTTGCGTTTGCCGGAGGGCCCGGCGGCGATGACCACCCCCCGACGGGCTGCGTACGCCCGAAAGAGCGTGATGAAGAGCTCCCGTCCGAAGATCACGACGAGGACCCAGAGGGGCAGCGGGCCCCACCACGGAACGTCGTTCAGGGTTCCGGGCCGTTGGGAGATGAGGTAGAAGGGTACGAGCGTCACCACGAGGAGCAGCTTGTCGGCGATGGGGTCCAGAAGCTTGCCCATGTCCGTGACGAGGTCGTAGCGGCGGGCGAGCCAGCCGTCCCAGACGTCGGAGAGCCCGGCGAGGACGAACAGACCGAAGGCGGCGAAGCGCGCCGCCGCAGAGGGAGAGAGCGCCAGCAGGAAGATCGCCGGACAAACGGCGATCCGGGCGACCGTGATGACGTTCGGCAGGTTCAGGCGGGTGGGGCTCAAGGGATCCACCGCCGGACGTCGGAAGCCACGGGACGCGACGGGATCCGACGGCGGGTGCTCAGGAGAGCTCTTCGACGACCAGCTTGCTCACGCACTTGAGCGTTTCGAAGACACCGGGTCCTTCGATGGCGATGGCTTCGAAGTCGGGAACGCCCATGGGGTTGATCTGGGCACGCATCTCTTCGGGGGAGAGGATGTCCTCCAGATCTCGCTTGTTGTACTGGATCGCGAAGGGGATGGTCTCCAGGTCGTACCCATACGCCTCGAGGTTCTCGTACAGGTTGTGCATCGACTCGATGTTCGCCTCGGCTCTGGAAGCCTGCGAGTCCGCCACGAAGATGATGCCGTCCACACCCTTCAGGATGAGGCGTCGACTGGCGTTGTAGTAGACCTGCCCCGGTACGGTGTAGAGGTGGAATCGGGTCTTGAAGCCCCGTACCTCGCCGAGGTCGATGGGCAGGAAATCGAAGAAGAGCGTCCGCTCCGTCTCCGTCGCAAGGGAGATCATCTTCCCCTTCGTCTCGGGATTCACCCGGGAGTAGATGTACTCCAGGTTCGTCGTCTTTCCACCCAGGCCCGTCCCATAGTACACGATCTTGCAGTTGATCTCCCTCGAGGCGTAGTTGATCATCGACATGGGTCGACGCTACCTCCTCAGACTCAGGCTTCGTGTATCCACGGGATCTCCGACGCGATGCTGGCGATGAGGCTCGAGCATCGGGTGTCGCACGCGCCCAGAGCGGTCCAAGAACGGACGACGGCCCTTAAACTCGGCTCCCCTCTGATGAGGGGCAAGGCTCGTGGGATCAAGCCGATCCGGCTCGCGCTTCGAGGCGTTTCTGCTCCGCCTCCTCCAGCATCCGGTCGATGATCGCCCGGGCCCGTTCCCTGAGCATCCTCCGGGGCTCCCACGCGATGAAATCGCGGAGCAGCCGGATGAGATCGACGGATGCGGGCTCCCGGGCGATGTGGCCGAGGGCGGCGAGCCTCTTGAAGGCCCGCGGGCTGAAGAGATCCCGCTGATAGCGGGAGATCTGCCCCCGGATGATCACGGCGGCCAAGGCGCCCGCGGCAGCGGCGGCGAGTACCGTCAGGGCTGCTGTCTTGAACCTGTCGTTCATCGTCACATTTCCCGGCGGCCGGCGAGAGCCTGAGCGATGGTCGTACCATCAACGTATTCCAGATCGCTCCCCACCGGAATGCCACGGGCGAGACGGGTGACCCGAGGACCCAGGGGTCGGATCTCCTGCTCGAGGAACACCGACGTCGCCTCACCCTCCACCGACGCGTTCGTGGCGACGATGACCTCCTGGATCTCCCCGTCGGACTCTCGGATGCGTTTCATGAGCGAGGCGACGTTGAGCTCGTCGGGCCCGATCCCGTCCAGGGGGGACAGTCGCCCCCCGAGGACGTGGAAGAGACCCCTGTACTGACCCGTGCGCTCGATGGCGCTGACCTCGAACGCCTCCTCCACGACGCACAGCAAGGTTCGGTCTCGCCGCGGGCTCTGGCAGATCTCGCAGACCTCCTGCTCGGAGAAGTTCCCGCATACCCGACAGGGACGGATCTTCTCGGCGAGATCGACGAGCGCCCGAGCGAGGCGACGAGGCTCCTCCTTGGAGACCTTCATCAGATGATGGACCAGACGGAGGGCGGTCTTGGAGCCGATCCCCGGCAGCCGAGACAACTCGTCGGTGAGCCTCTCGATGGCGGACATGTCGACGGGCGCCTGGCGGTTCGCCGATTCGTCTAGAAGAGCTTGGGCAGACCCGGAATGTTCATGGGGAGCCCGCCGGTGGCCTTCCGCATCTCCTCCTCGTACTCGGCCTGAGCCTTGTTCTGGGCCTCGGTGATCGCGGCGAGCACGAGATCCTCCAGCATCTCGACGTCTCGCGGATCGACGCAGGTGGGGTCGATCTGCACCTGCTTGGCCTGGCCCTTCCCGTTCACCGTGACGGTGACCATGCCCCCTCCGGAAGACGCGCTGACGGATTTCGACTCCAGAGATTCCTGGAGCTCGGTCATCTTCGACTGCAGCTGCTGACTCAGCTGCATGAGCTGCGATAGGTCGGTCATCGGCGGTGTGAGGCGGAAGGGGGAAGGGATGCTGCCGAGGGAGGAAGCCCGATGGTCAGTCCATCAGCTCCAGGTCGAGTTCTTCTACCGCCCGCTTCAGGCGCGGTTCCTGGCGGAAGAGGGCCTTCAAGGTGTCGGAGCGGACCTCATCCACCGTCACCCGACGATGGGGATCCAGCCTCTCCGTGGGCGATTCGACCACCACCTCGGGACGCCGCCCCATGTGCCGACGCAGGCCTTCGGCGATGTGGACGAGGACGGCGGGCTCGGTCAGCCGCTCGTAGGCGGGGCCCGGCATGGGTCTCACCACGATTCGGCCTTCCTCGTCGGTGTCGACGGAGGCCGAATGCAGGAAGGGCCGGAGTCCTCCCGGGAGGGCCGAACCGTCCTCCAGCCAGCGGCTCCACGCCTCGGCCACGTCTTCGGTGGGCTTCGGCGGAGTCTCCGGCACGTCGTCGCGGTGGGCCGTTCCCCCGGCGCCGCGTCCCCCGGCTGCGTCCGGCTCCGGAGCCTGCCCGGAATCAGGGGTCCCGCCGGAGGACGGCGTCGCCCCGCGGCGTCGTGCCGTCCCCCCCGGGGGCGCCGACGGGGAGGAGCCGGCCGACCCTGCGGCCGTGTCCGTCGATTCGTCCCCGCCGTCCGAGGACGAGCCGGCCCCTCCTCCGGGCTCCGGCGCCCCGCCGAGCGCGCCGATGAGCTCTTCCAGGGCCACGGTCCGATCCAGGAAGCTCATCCGCAGCAGGAGCATCTCGATGGGCAGCCTGGGATTGGGACTTCGTCGGAGGCTCCCCCGGGACTCCAGATCGGCCGCTGCCGAGAGCATCCGTACCAGATCGCCGGGAGCGAAGCGCTTCGCCCGCTCCTGGAGTCGGGCACGCGTCTCCGGCTGCAGCTCGACCTCGGCGTCGGATGCGAGCCGCAGCCGGAGCAGCACCCGCAGGATGTCCAGGAGTCCATGATGGAACTCCACGAGGTCGTACCCCTCGTCCACCAGGGACTGGACCAGCTCGAACACCGCTCCGTGCCGGCTGTCGGCCAGGATGTCCAGGAGCTGGACGTAGCGCTCCTCCTCCACCAGCCCGAGGACGCGCCGGACCGATTCCAGATCCACCTCGCCCCCGGTCAGTGACAGCACCTGATCGAGGAGGGAGAGGGCGTCCCGCATGCCCCCGTCCGCCTTCCGCGCGATGACCCGAAGGGCCTCCTCCGACGCGTCCGTTCCTTCCCTTCCGAGGACGCGCTGAAGCTGGATCACGATGTCCGACACCCCGATGCGGCGGAAATCGAAGCGCTGGCACCTCGACAGGATGGGTGCGGCCGCCTGCTGGATCTTCTGGGGCTCGGTGGTGGCGAAGACGAAGATCACCCGGGGCGGTGGCTCCTCCAGGATCTTCAGGAGGGCGTTCCACGCCTCGCGGGTGAGCATGTGAGCCTCGTCGACGATGTAGACCTTCGTACGGTCTTCGGACGAGGGAGAGTACATCGCCCTCTCCCGCAGGTCCCGGGCATCGTCCACCCCCCGATTCGAGGCCGCGTCGATCTCCACGACGTCCAGGGCGGTCTGCCCACCCCAGATGCGGAGACAGCTCTCGCAGGTCCCGCAAGGCTCCCCGTCGTCGCCGCGATTCGGGCAGTTGAGCGCCATGGCCAGGACCCGGGCGAGCGTCGTCTTGCCCACACCCCGGGGTCCGCAGAACAGGTACGCGTGTCCGACGCGGTCGGTGGCGACCGCGCGACGCAAGGTCTCCGAGACATGCTCCTGGGTGGAGACCTCGGCGAAGGAGCGAGGACGGTGCTTCCTTGCTAATGCCTGATGGCTCAACGGCTTGACCCTGGTCGCTTGAAGCTCTGTGTCATGCTCCTCGCCCACCCGAGACCTTCGGAGCCGGGCAGGTTCCGCGGACGCTCCACGACGGGAACGCCGGTCTCCAGGACCGGGGAGGGCAAAAAAATGCCCCAGGCGACCCGCAGCGACGATCACCGCACTTACCGCTGCTACCTGCGGGGTCCTGACGGGATTCGTGGG
Source organism: Longimicrobiales bacterium (assembly GCA_033722275.1). Taxonomy (GTDB): domain Bacteria; phylum Gemmatimonadota; class Gemmatimonadetes; order Longimicrobiales; family Gaopeijiaceae; genus UBA2589. The sequence continues at coordinate 4,939 of JAWVZK010000032.1, forward strand.
CTTTCGCCCTACGGACCTGGGGCACCTCGGAAGCTATCCGACGCCCCGGCCGAGGTCAACGCGGCACTGCGGCTCTCGCGGCGCGGACCTCTTTCGGGCTACGGCCGCGGCCCCCCTGGGCCCCCCGCCGGCCCGCCCCGGCGCGGCATGGCGCCGCCCACCGCGGGACGGCCACTTCCGGCATGGATGACGGAGCCCGCCCCCTTCCCCACCGTCTCGGCAAACGCGGGGAGGAGATCGCAGCGGAGCATCTCGTACGAGCGGGATGGACGGTCCTGGAGCGCAACGTCCGCTGGCGACGACGCGAGGTCGACCTCGTGGTGGGAAAGGAGGGCATCGTCGTCTTCGTCGAGGTCAAGACCAGACGGGGGGACGGCTTCGGGGCTCCCCAGGAGGCGGTGACGTGGAAGAAGCGGAGGGAGATCGAGGCGGTGGCTCGATACTATCTGTCTCGCGGGGGGCATGTCGATGTGGACGTCCGCTTCGACGTCGTGGCCATCGTCACCGACGATTGGGGAGAGGTCCGGCAGCTCACGCACCTGCAGGACGCGTGGAGGCCGGGGTGGTGGTGAGCGTGTGCTCAGTCGGCGCCACCGCCGCTTTCAGGCACGGCGTCACGTCCCTTCCGATGGCTCGGGCGATGACGCGGATCTGATCCATGAGCTCCGCGAACTGCTCGGGATACAGCGATTGGGCACCGTCGGACATGGCATTGGGTGGATCGGCGTGGACCTCGATCATGAGGCCGTCGGCTCCCGCCGCGACGGCGGCACGCCCCATGGGGATCACCTTGGAGCGGAGGCCCGTACCGTGGCTGGGATCGGCGATGATGGGAAGGTGCGAGAGGGACTTGACCACGGGGATCGCCGCCAGGTCCAGGAGATTCCGCGTGTGCTTGGCGAAGCTGCGCACGCCGCGCTCGCACAGGATGACTTCGTCGTTCCCCTCGGCGATGACGTACTCGGCGGCGAGGAGGAACTCCTCGATGGTGGCCGACATTCCGCGCTTCAGAAGCACGGGCTTCCCCGCTTGACCCGCCCGCCGGAGCAGCGGGTAGTTCTGCATGTTCCGCGCGCCGATCTGGATGATGTCGGCATATTCGGCCACGAGCTCGGCCCCGTCGGGATCGAGGGCCTCGGTGACGATCATCATGCCCGTCTCGTTCCGGGCCCGGGCGAGATGCTTCAAGCCCTCCTCGCCCAATCCCTGGAAGGAATACGGGGACGTCCGGGGCTTGAAGGCGCCGCCTCGGAGGATCGTGGCACCCATGGCTCGGAGACGGTGGGAAAGCTCGACGATCTGACGCTCGCTCTCCACCGCGCAGGGACCCGCCATGAGGACGATGTCGCTTCCACCCACCACCGTCCCGTTGGGAAGACGGACGATGGTGTCGTCCTCCCTCCACTCCCGCGAGACCTGCTTGTAGGCATGGGTGACCGGGATGACCTCCAGCACGCCGGAAAGCACCTCGAGGCGTGCGGAGTCGACGCCCCCGTCGTTCCCGATCAGACCCACGGCGGTCCGTTGGGCCCCCGGGATGGGCCGAGCGCCGTACCCCATCGCTTCGATGGTGTCGACGACCCCCGAGATTTCCTCCTCGGTGGCGTTGTGCTTCATGACTACGAGCATGAGCTCCGTCCTCTGGAGACGTGGGCAGCCAACAAGTCTAAGGGGGTGCAGCCTGTGGGTCCACGGTCACCGCGCCCTCCAGTAGGCGCAACCGGAGACCGTCCCGAGCGGCCGAGACGCGCCCGTCGTACCGCTCGCGAATCCGTGCCACCGCCCCCTCGGGCGTGAGAGGCGGGTAGACGTGGGAAACCACCAACGCGCCAGGCTGCGCGGCCGAAGCCATGGCCGCCACGGAGCGGGGCGACAGATGCGTGTCCATCTCCGGGGGATCGTCGATGGAGCACTCGGAGACCAGCACCGTACAGTCGCGGAAGAACTCGTGAAGATCGGGGTGGGGGCCGGTGTCTCCCGTGTATCCCAGGGACCACCCCGACCCGTCCACCCGGTACGCCACGGACTCCTCGGTGTGAGGGGTGGGCCGGACCGACACGGAGAGGATCCCCTCCGCCGAGACCCACGTCTCGGTCTCGTCGAGCTCCACCACCGTGAGGGGGCGGGACGGCTCGAGGATCCAGGGGCCGTGGAGCGCGGCCAACCGCTCCAGATAGTCCTCGAAGCCCCGGGGCCCGAGGAGGGTGAGGGGCGTCGAGAGCTCCGCGAATCGGAAGGCCGCCAGCAGAGCCGGGAGGTCGGTGACGTGATCCGGATGGTAATGGCTGATGGCGACGGTATCGATGCCGCGCCAGTCCAGCCCTGCTCGGGGGAGCCCGTGGTGGGTGCCGGGCCCGGCGTCCAGGAGGAGGCGATGGGTTCCGGACCGAAGGTGATAGCTCGCCGAACCCCGCGCCCCGTCGGGTAGAAGCGTGCCCGACCCCAGCACCGTGAGGTGCGCCCCGTCGTCGACCTCGGCGGGCACGGATCGCCCGCCGTCCGACGGTGGAAGGCCTATGCGGCCCCGGCTGCCTGCAGCGCCTCCTGGAGGCGGACGCCGACGATGGTGCTGACGCCCGGCTCCTCCATGGTGACACCATAGATCCAGTCCGCCGCCTCGATGGTCCGGGGATTGTGCGTGATCACCACGAACTGCGTCTGGGCGCTGAATTCCTGAAGGAGCCGGATGAAGCGGCCGATGTTGTTCTCGTCCAGGGGAGCGTCGACCTCGTCGAGCACACAGAACGGGCTGGGCTTCACCAGGTAGATGCCGAAGAGGAGGGAGAGAGCCGTGAGCGCCCGCTCCCCCCCGGAGAGAAGGTCGATGCGCTGGGTCTTCTTCCCACGCGGGGACGCATGGATCTCGATGGGCGACTCCAGCGGATCCTCGTCGTCCTGGAGCCAGATGTCCGCTTCACCGCCTTCGAAGAGCCGATGGAAGGTGGCCCGGAAGTTCTCACGGATCTGTCCGAAGGTGTCCATGAAGAGATCCGTGGCGGTCTTGTTGATCTCCCGGATGGCCGCGCGCAGATCGTTCCGCGCTTCCACCAGATCCTCTCGCTGGCCCGTGAGGAACTCCAGGCGCTCGCTCTCCTCGGCGTGTTCCTCCACGGCCAGCATGTTGACCGGGCCGATGCGCTCCAGCGCCACCACCAGATCCTGCAGCTCCCGCTCGAGCTCCTCGGGCTCTCCTTCGACGGGGTCGGCCTCGTCCAGGAGTGTCTCCAGGGGCCGTCCCCACTCTCCCTCGAGGCGCTCCCGGATGCGCTCGACCCTGCCCACCAGCTCCTGCTGCTCCAACTCGAGGGCGTGACGACGGTCGGAGGCGGCTCGTTCGGCGGTCCGCGCCTCCCGGACCCGCTTCTCGGCTGCCCGCAGCGCGTCGGAGATCTCCTGAAGCGCCTCGTCCTTCGCCTGCACCTCGGCCTCCGCCACCGTGCGCTCGGCGAAGAGTCGCTCCGTGGCTTCGTCTCCTTCGACGCGGAGGGCCCGGGCCTCGCTCCGTTCCTTCCTCAGCTCCTCTTCCTCCCGGCCGAGAGCCTCGACGCGCTCGCGTGCTTGTGCGCGGGCTTCCTCGACGGACTCCAGCCGGTCGTCCAGACGAGAGACGTCTCCCTCGAGACGAGCCACGTCCACGGCGAGGCGAGCCTCCTCCGCCCGGGCCGTCTCCCACTCCTCCTGGACCCTCTCCACCACCGCCCGCGCCTCGTCGCGCTCCGACTGGAGGCTCGACTCCTGCTCGAGGAGGATCTGTCGGTCCTCTCGGGCCTCCTGGGCACGCTCCACGGCGCGGGCGCGAGCGGCCTTGGTGCCCTCGAGCTGTCGGGCGAGCTCGTCTCGGAGGCGATCCATGCGTCCCCGACGATCCGTCTGGGCGGCCAGGTCGCCCCGGACCTTTCGGTGCCGGTCCTCGGCCGCCTGGCGTGCCTCCCGGGCCGACTCCAGCGAGGCCTCCGCCTCTCGGAGCTCCTCCTCGGCCCTCGCGCGCCGGTCCCTGACCCGGGCGGCGTCTTGCCGAGCGCGCTCCAGCTCGGCACGGAGGCGCTGGAGACGCTCCTTCCGCTCCAGGAGACCCGAGCTTCCCGAGGGGTCTCCGACCCGCACGACGCCGCTCCGCTCGGTGACCGGGACGTCCTCGGCTCCAGTCTCCGGGAGATGCACGCCGTCCAGGAGTGCCTGGACCCAGGGCCCGCCCTCGCCCACGACGCGGACGCGGTCGAGCAGGCTCCCGGATGCCCGGGACGCCTCGGAAGGCACCCGGTCGAGGGGAAGGACGATGAGCCCTCCTCCTCCCGCCCAGTCGTCGGCGAACCATCGGAGCAGCGCATCGAGAGCAGCGCGATCCCGTACGACCAGGGCGCTGGCCAGAGGCCCCAGATAGCCCTGGACCGCCCGCGTTGCGTCCGCGTCGGCCTCAATGAAGTCCGCGAGCGTTCCCAACACACCTCCATCACGACGCTCCAGGGCGGCCCGCACCACCGGCTCCACACCTTCCCGGTCCCGCTCCAGTCCCTCGAGCGCCTCGACCTTCGACGCCAGCGTCTCCACCCGATCGACGGCCTCTCGATCCCGGCGTCGGACCTCCTGGAACGTCTCCCCCGCCTCCTCCATCCGGGCGGCCGAGACCTGCAGGACGTCTTCGGCAGCGTCGAGGCTCTCGGCGAGCTCGTCCAGGCGGCCGGAGAAGAGATCGCCCTGGGACTGCAGATCGGAGAGCGTGTCGGCCGTGTTCTCGAGCTCGTCTCGAACCTGCTCCAGACGACGGGCGAGCTCGGCAGCCTGGGCCTCCGACGCCTCCGCGTCTCCTTCGAGCTGCGCGCCCCGGCGTGCAAGCTCGCGGCTCCGGGCTTCGACCTCGTCCATCGCGCCGCGGGCCTCCTGGAGGCGTTCCCGGATCCCACGGGCCTCCTCGGCACGCTCCTCGGCTACCTCCCGATGTCGCGCCAGCTCGTGCGCCGCATCCTCACGGCGCCTGCGCAGATCGGCCTCTTCCCGCTCCAGCTCCTCCGCGCGCCCGTGCGCCTCGGTCCGTTCCTCGTCGATCTGGTCGAGTCGACGCTCCGCGTAGGCGGCACGTTCGTCGGCCACCGCCAGCTCCCGCTCCCAGCGGACCAGCTGCTCCCGAACACCCTCCAGGACCTTGGCCGCGGCCAGCCGCTCCTTCTCGGCGTCCACCTCCTGGAGTCGGAGCGCCTCGAATTCGGCCTCGGCCGCCGCCAGCTCCGCTGCCATCCCCCGCTCCGTCTTCTCGTCTCCCGAAAGGTCCTTGCGGACCTTCTCGAGTCGGGATCGGAGCGTGTCGAGCTGGTGTCGCACGACCGCGACCTCCACGTCGAGCCGGCGCTTGCGGTACTCGGTGTAGCGTTGGGCCTTCCCTTTCTGGCGGGCCAGGGACCGGACCTTGGTCTGCACCTCGGAGATGACGTCCTCGAGACGCTGCAGGTCCATCTCGGCTCGCTCCAGGCGCCGGACGGCGGCCTTCCGACGGTCCTTGTACTTCCCGATCCCCGCGGCCTCCTCGAAAAGACCGCGGCGTTCTTCCGCACGGTCGGACAGGATGGCATCGATCATCCGGTTCTCGATGATGGCGTAGGCGTTTGCCCCGAGCCCGGTGTCGCGGTACAGGTCGACGACGTCCCTGAGGCGGACGGTGGACCGGTTGATGGAATAGTCGCTACCGCCGTCCCGGTAGACCTCGCGCCCGATCTCCACCTCCTCGAAGGGCACCGGCAGGGAGCCGTCCTCATTGGTGACGGTCAGGGAGACCGACCCTCGGTTGACGGGCCTCCGATTCACCGAGCCCTGGAAGATGGCCTCTTCCATCTTGGCGCCCCGGATGGCCGTGGGACGCTGCTCTCCCAGGACCCAACGGATGGCGTCGGAGATGTTGGACTTTCCGCAGCCGTTGGGTCCCACCACCGCGGTGATCCCCTCGTGGAACTCGACGGTGGTGGCGTCGGCGAACGACTTGAAGCCCTGCATCTGGAGCTTCTTGAGCTTCATCGGGGGAGCCCTCGCAAGAATACGCTCCGCATCAGAGCAGGGAGGTGAGCAGGTAGCCGAGACCCGCCGCGATGATCAGGGCCCCGATGAGAAGAAGCAGGAGACGGCCGCCGCCCGGCCTCTTCTCCACGATCCGTGGCTCCCGGGGCGGCAGCGACGTCGGCGCCGAGGCGACCCCCAGGGGTGCCACCGCCGAGGGGTCTTCGGGCCCCGTCACCGCTCGGATCCGGATGCCCGATTCCCGGATCCAAGGCGGCACGGCCTCGTCGGGGCCACACAGGACGACGACGTCCCGGGCGTGGTCCAGGAATGCCGAGGCGCTCTCCTGCTCGTCCTCGAGATAGAGCAGCACGGCGACGCCGGCTTCCGTCATCGCCGAAGCGAGGCGCTGCCAGCGACCGTCCGCGGCCACCGTGTCCGCGGACGCCACCGGGCTCCCCGCCGGAATGACGAACAGCCCTTCACCGGCGACCTGATGGGAGACGCGGCCCACGGAAGCCCCGTGGAGGACGGCGTCTACCAGACCTTCCCGGTTTCCCGCATCGGCGGCCTCGTGGAGCGTCGGCCTCTCGACGACGCCGTCGACGACGATGACCCGACCTCCTTCTGCGGCCCAGGCCCGCGCCAGGTCCAGGACCACCGAGGGTGCCCACCCCGCCGCGGCTGCCGACCGGGTCGCGATCACGGCGACCACCCGCCCTTGCTCGTCCGTCCGGGGCGGCGCCACCTCGTCGAGGGGCTTCCAAGGGGGAATCGGGGCCATCAGCGATGCGTGAGCGCGGTGGACGACGAAGATCGTCGGCTCCGGGCGGGTCTCGGGGGCCCGCCCGTCCGGGAGGAGTGGGCGTAAGGTAGAGCCCGGTAGGGGAGGCGGCAAAGCGTCACGCCGGCACGGCCTCCCACCGAGGCGCGTCGCCCCACAGACGCTCGAGCTGGTAGAAGCTGCGGGCCTGGGGATGGAAGACGTGGACGACGAAATCGATGTAGTCGAGCAACACCCAACGCCCACCCGGAAGCCCTTCGAGATGCTCCGGCCGCACCCCGTCCTTCTTGAGCTCGTCCACCACGTGCTCGGCGATGGCCTTCACCTGGACGTCCGACGTGCCCCCGGCGATGACGAAGTAGTCCGTGGCCGACGAGATCCCCCGGAGATCGAGCACCAGGACGTCCTGTCCTTTGCGATCCAGGGCCAGCTCAGCGGCCCGACGGACCTCCTCGGGGAAGTCGGCGGGGTTGGCGACGGGCTCCGTCACGGCGCCGCTCAGACCTCTTCCTCGACCCGGACCTCGACCTCCACCTCGACCTCGGGATGCAGTCGGATGGTCACCGTGTACTCTCCGAGGGACTTGATGGGATCCTCGAGAACGACCGTGTTCTTGTCGAGCTCGTAGTCCAGGTCGCCTTCGGCGTTGGCCCTCTCAGCGATGTCCGCTGCCGTGACGGATCCGAAGAGCTTGCCACCTCCGCCCGCCCGCTCCGAGAAGGAGACGAGGAGCCCCTCCAGCTGGGCCGCTCGACGGTGCGCTTCGAGACGCTCCCGTCGGATCCGCTCCTCTTCCCTCGCCTTCTCCTCTTCGATGCGCCGAAGGTTGGTCTCGCTGGCCTCGTACGCGATGCCCTGGGGAATCAGGTAGTTCCGCCCGTACCCGTCCTTGACGTCCACGACCTCCCCCGCCTCCCCCAGATTCGGCATGTCCTTCTTCAAGATGAGCTTCATGGTTCCTCCGATGATTTCTCAGGTCGCGGCTGACCCCACGCGTGCGCGCAGGTCCAGCCACGTGTCCGCGATTCCGAAAAGCGCAGCGAATCCGATCACGACGGGAGCCGCGAAGAGGATTCCCAGCGCGAGCAGCCCGTAGCCGAAGAGCGAGAGCCCCCCGCTGACGGAGACCACCACGCCCATGCCGCGGAGGGCGTAGAGGGCTCCCATGAAGACCGCAAGGTTCGCGCCGAGCCGGCTCACGGGATCCACCGTCCGGATGCCCACCAGGAGCAGTCCGACGATCATGACCCAGACGAGGTGATCGTTGAAGCGGAACCCGCCCAGGGGTCCGATCGAGGTCTCTCCGGTCCGGTAGAGACGCGCGTACAGCCACCACGCGACGGCGAGAGCCGCCATCGATTCCAGGGCCACGAGCGCCGGGAAGACGCTCACCTGCATCTCGACGGTGCGGTAGATGGCGCTGGCGAAGGCCGGCGAGACCACCTCCCCCTCCCGAACCGTGCGCATGACGTCCAGCCACGTGACGTACGCGGCGTGAAGCTCGTCGGTCACCACCCAGTCCACCGCGGCCCAGGCGTCGGTGCGGACGACCATGATGAGGACCCACACCCCCGCGGTGACGCCCACGGCCAGCAGCGTCCGGGAGGTGAGCCTCCAGGTCGGACGAGCCAGAGAGACGGCGGCGAAGATCCCACCGACCATGAGCGCCCATGCCCGCTCCACGTACCAGGTGCCGTCCCGGGGGCCCGTCATCACCACGACGACGGCGAGGAGGGTGGCGAAGAAGACGCCCGTTCCCCTGATGCCCCTCAAGACCACGAAGACCAGGAAGGGTAGCGCCACGAGCAGAGTCGGCTGGACCACCGACATGCCCAGGACGGCGACGAAGAGGGCGAGGGCCCGGCGCCAGGCGTCGGAGCGCTCCTCGCTCTCTTTCGTCTCGTCCACGGGACGGGGGGATGGGTCCGCGCTCACGTCGAGGTGCCGTCAGCGGTCGTGACGACCCATGTACGGGAGGAGCGCCAGGTAACGGGCCCGCTTCACGGCCTTCCCGAGCTGTCTCTGGAAGGCGGCCGTGACCTTGGTCGTCCGCTTCGGCAAGATCTTCCCCTGCTCGGTGATGTAGTGGGAGAGCGTCCGTACGTCCTTGTAGTTCAGGTGCAGGACCTGCGGCCCTTCCATCCGGCGACGGCGCCCCCGGGCCCCCGAAAACTCGGGAGGCGCGGTGGAATCGTCGTCGTCGTCCTCGTCGTCGTCTTCGGGACCCTCATCCTCGTCCTCCTCGTCCTCGTCGTCCTCGTCGTCGTCCCGCTCCCGAGGTGGCTTGTCCGCCACCAGGGACTCGCCCGTCGTGGGCTCTCCCTCGTTGAGGACGAGGAGATAGCGCAAGATCTCGTCGTCGAGCTTGAGCAGCCGCTCGAACTCCGGAAGAGCGTCCGGCTGCGCCGTGAACTGAGCGACGACATAGTAGCCGCTGGACTGCTTCTGGATGGGATAGGCGAGTTGCCGCGTGCCCCAGTGGTCCACGGCGGAGATCTCACCGCCGGAAGACGTCACGAGCTCGTGGAGCTTCTCGAGCTTGGCGGTCACGGCGCTTTCGTCCAGCGCCGGATCCAGGATGTACACTACCTCGTAGAGCCGCATCGTCGGTTCCCTCGGTCCGTTGAAGTAAGACGGGCCCCGTCACTGCGGACGCCTCGGTGGCGGCGATGGCGTCCCGACGGAGCGGGATGATTGTCCGCGCCCTCCTGGGCGCAGGGAGAAGCTAGCGCAAGCGCGGCGGCGTTGGAAGGCAAGGCGGGTGCCCTCTCAGCCCTCCAGGGCCCGCTGGATCGCGGAGATCAGGATCGGATAGCGGCCGTAGGCCCACCGGGCCTCCTCGACGTCGAGACGCTCCCGATTCGTATGGGCGTAACGCTCCTCGCCGGGTGCGAAGCCCACGGTGGGAATGCCGAAGACACCCCGGGACCAACCGCCGTCGGTGGCGAAGCGCCAGGGACGGATGGTGGCCGGGCCCTCCGTCTCCCTCCGGCCCACCGCCTCGGCCGCCGCCTGGACCACCGGTGCCTCCGGGTCCATGAGGAAGCCCGGAGTCAGCAGGTCCCGTTCGACCTCGATCCCCGTGTACGTGCGCTGGCGCTCCGTCGCCATGCGCACCTCGTAGGTGAGCCCGTCGGGCGGAGCGGGGACGCGGGCTCGGATCGCCTCCTCTACGCGGGTGATGAGGGACGCGTCGTCGTCGCCCGGGAGGATGCGCCAGTCGATGGTCACGACGGCGGAGTCGGGAATGACGTTCCGGCTCTGAGGAAGCACGTCGACCATCGTCGCCACCAGACTCGACGACCCCAGCACCGGGTCGACCGGCTGGCGAGCCGACAGGTCACGGACCGCGGACAGGACCTCGCCCAGGAGATCCAGGGGGTTGCTGGCGCGCTCCGGAGCGCTGGCATGACCCGCGGTGCCGGAGATGGCGACCTCGACCTCCGCTCGACCCCGATGTCCGATGCAGACATCGCCGTGCGTGGACTCACCGATGACGACGACGCCGGGCTCCACGGCCCCCGACTCGAGAAGGCGCTTCATCCCCAGTCCGCCCCGCTCCTCGAACACGGTGTGGGCGACGACGACGTCGCCCGGGGCCTCGCCGATCATCGACGCCGCCGCGTAGGTCTGCAGCGCCAGGGGACCCTTGATGTCCATGGCCCCGCGTCCGTGGAGATATCCGCCGTCGACGGCGCCCGAGAAGGGTGGGAACTCCCAGCCGTCGGGGTCTCCTTCGGCCACCACGTCCAGATGGCAGTTCAGCAGCGCGGGAGGCGCCTCTCCGCGACCCCGGGCGGTCCCCACGACGTTCCCCACGTCGTCGACACGCACCTCCTCCAGTCCCAGCGCGCGGAACTCCTCCTCCACGCGCCGGGCGACGTCCCGCTCCTGTCCCGAGAGCCCCGGGATCCGGATGAGATCCGCGGCGAAGGAGAGCGCGTTCTCGAACGTGGGCTCACGGGACATGGCGGGCTCTCCGGATTCGGGCTCCGTCTAGGCGATGAACCAGGGTGCCAGGACCAGGGCCACCACGCTCATGAGCTTGATGAGGATGTTCAGGGACGGACCGGAGGTATCCTTGAAAGGGTCCCCGACCGTGTCGCCGACGACGGCGGCCTTGTGGGACTCGGAGCCCTTTCCGCCGTACGCTCCCCCCTCGATGTACTTCTTGGCGTTGTCCCACGCGCCGCCGGCGTTGGCCATGAAGAGCGCCATGAGGACGCCGGTAACGGTGGCCCCCGCCAGCAGCCCGCCCAGAGCCTCCACACCGAGGAACTTGCCGACCAAAACGGGGGCCAGCACGGCGGTGACGCCCGGCAGGATCATCTCGCGCAGCGCCGCCCGGGTGGAGATGTCGACGCAGCGGGCGGAGTCCGGCTTGGCGGTCCCCTCCATGATGCCGGGGATCTCCCGGAACTGCCGCCGGACCTCGTCCACCATGCCCTGAGCCGCGCGGCCGACGGCGGTCATCGTCAACGCGGCCACGAAGAAGGGCAGCGCACCTCCGAGGAAGAGGCCCATGACCACCACGGGATCGACGATGTCGATGCCCGTCTGCTGCAGACCCACCTTCGAGGAATACGCCGAGAAGAGAGCGAGGGCCGTGAGGGCGGCCGAGCCGATGGCGAAACCCTTCCCGATGGCCGCCGTCGTGTTCCCGATGGCGTCCAGGGAGTCGGTGATCTCCCGGGTCTCCGGTCCCAGACCGCTCATCTCGCTGATGCCACTGGCGTTGTCGGCGATGGGTCCGTACGCGTCCACCGACATGGTGACTCCCACCGTGGCCAGCATGCCCACGGCGGCGATGCCGATTCCGTAGAGGCCCGAGAAGGCGAAGGCGACCCCGATGGCGACGCAGATCAGAATGACGGGGATCACCGTGGACTCCATGCCGACGGCGAGACCGGTGATGATGTTGGTGGCCGACCCCGTCTGGCTCGACCTGGCGATCTTGTTCACCGGACCGGCCGCCGTGTAGTACTGCGTGACCATACCGATGAGGATGCCCGCCATCGTTCCGGCGAGGATGGCGATCCACGGACCGAGCACCGGATAGATGCGGCCGGTCTCCGTGTCGGCGTAGGTGATCCCAATGCTCTGGACGATGAAGAACATCGCGACGAGGAAGAGACCGCCCGCGATCCAGGTGGTCCCGTGCAGGGCGTGCGACGGGTCCCGCCTTTCCAGGACCTTCATGCCGGCGATCCCGATGAGCGACGCCACGAGACCCACCATCACGGTGAGGATGGGCAGCGCCACCGCCGCCGCCCGGTGCTCCACCATCGCCGGTGCCGTGGCCGCGATGGCGATGCTGGCCACGATGGAGCCGACGTAGGACTCGAAGATGTCGGCTCCCATGCCCGCGACGTCGCCGACGTTGTCTCCGACGTTGTCCGCGATGGTGGCGGGATTCCGGGGATCGTCCTCCGGGATGCCCGCCTCGACCTTGCCGACCAGGTCGGCGCCGACGTCCGCGGCCTTCGTGTAGATTCCGCCGCCTACACGGGCGAAGAGCGCGATGGAGCTCGCGCCCATGGCGAAGCCGGAGACGATCTCCGAGAAGTCGGTGAACTCGGCGAGGGTGCTGGCTCCTGCCCCGAAGACGAAGTAGAGGGCGCCGAGACCGAGCATTCCCAGGGCCGCGACCGCGAGTCCCATGACCGCACCGCCGAAGAACGCGATGCGGAGCGCCTTGCCCTGACCTTCGGTGTTCGCCGCCGCCGACGTACGGGTGTTCGCCCGGGTCGCGGCCTTCATCCCCGAGAAGCCTGCGGCCACGGAGCTGAGGGCGCCGAGGACGTAGGCGATGGCCGAGGTGGTGCCGATGGCGAGGGCCAGCAGCACCGCCACCAGCGCCACGAATCCCGCCAGCACCGAGTACTCGGTCCGCAGGAACGCCATGGCGCCGTCGTGGATCTGCTCACCGAGATCCACCATGGTCTCGTTGCCCTGATCCTGCTTCTTCACGTATCCGTAGATCCCGCCGGCGACAGCCATCCCGAGGAGGCCGAGCAGCCAGGCGAATCCGGTCAAGTCGACGAAATTCATCGAATGATTCTTCCTCTGGTTCGTCGTGCTCTGGTGATCGTGGTCTGTTTCGTCGTGCCCTCTATCGATTGAAGCGGTTCATCGCCGCTTCGATCCCTTCCCTCATCCACACCTCCACCGCGCCGGTGAGCTCGGCGAGCAGCTCCAGAACGGTCTCCTCCTCCTCGCCGGGCATGGGTGAGAGGACCCAATCCGAGAGGTCCTGCCCCTCGGGCCTTCGGCCCACGCCGATGCGCAGGCGCGCATACACCTCCGACTGCAGGGCCCCTGCGATGGATCTGAGTCCGTTGTGCCCCCCGGCACCCCCGAGAGGACGGAAGCGAACGCGGCCGACGTCCATGGCCGCGTCGTCCACCACCACCAGCAGATCCTCGGAGGGATCGAAATCGTCGAGGCCACGGAGCGTTCCCAGGGCCTGACCACTCCGATTCATGAACGTCGTGGGCTTCATCAGGCGCACGCCGACACCGTCCACCACGCCGTCCGCGACCATGGCCTTTCCCTCCCGGCGGAAGGGACCGAAGTCCCAGTCGTAGGCCAGGCGATCCACCATCCACCACCCCACGTTGTGCCGGGTGGCGTCGTATTCGGGCCCGGGATTCCCGAGCCCGATCACGACCTTCATGCGGCGCGACGATCAGCGGCCGGCGCGTCAGTCCTCGTCCTCTTCTGCCTCGGCCTCGGCATCCGGAGCCTCCTCGCCCTCGGCAGGCTCTTCGCCCTCGACCGGCTCCTCGCCCTCTTCCAGCGCCTCGGCCTCTTCGAGCGCTTCCTCCTCCGCCTCGAGGATCTCGTCGAGCGCCCTGGGAATCGAGACGGAGCAGATCGTCCGCTCGCCCGGAATGGTGACCTCGACCCCTTCCTCGAACTCGAGGTCGTAGATGTGGAGCACGTCGTTCACGTCCATCTCGGTGACGTCGACCTCGATGACCTCGGGGATCTTGGAGGGGATGCAGCGGATGGGCAGATCGTGGATCACCTGCTCCAGGACCCCACCGCCCATCTTCACACCCACCGGCGTCCCCACGAGGTGGACCGGAACGTCGACGTCCACGGCCACGCCTGCTTCGATGCGGTAGAAATCCACGTGGAGGAGGTTCGCCTTCCACGGATGGGTCTGGATCTCCCTGACCAGGGTCTGGATGGGCTCCTTCTCGCCGTCGAGGGCGAGCTCCACGATGGTGTTGTCCACCGAGATCCGCCGGAAGAGGTGCTCCGCCTCCAGGGTGTCCAGCGTCAGGTGCAGCGTGTCGGCGTCCCTTCCGTACACCACGGCGGGGATCTTCCCGTTCTGCCTGAGCTTCCGCGCCGCTCCCTTCCCGGTGCCTTCCCGGGCCTCGGCGGTGAGTGTGGCGGTCGTCGCTGTCATGATGGTCTTTCTCCTGATTGTCGGCCCCCGGGCTCTCCCGGGGCCCTTTCCCTCAGTCGTCCGGGAGCATCTCGAAGAGCTGGCTCACCGATTCGTTGGAATGGATGTGGTCGATCGCCTTGGCCAGCAGATCGGCCACCGAGAGGATACGCAGGTTCTCGAACTGCTTCTCCTCGGGAATGTGGATGGTGTTGGTCACCACCATCTCCTCCAGCGGCGCTTCGCGGAGGCGCTCCACGGCGCGGCCTGAGAAGAGGGCGTGGGTCGCTGCGGCGTACACCTGGTCCGCGCCCCGCTCCTTCAAGGCGTGAACGGCATTCGAAAGCGTGCCGGCCGTATCGACCATATCGTCCACTAGCAAGCACGTACGGCCCTCCACCTCACCTACTACATTAAGCACTTCGGACTGGTTGGCCTCAGGTCGACGCTTGTCGATGATGGCGAAGGTGGCGTCGAGGCGCTTGCTGAACCCGCGGGCCATCTTCGCCGACCCCACGTCGGGAGCCACCACCACCAGCTCCTGGAATCCC
>JAWVZK010000033.1:0-19390 GCA_033722275.1 Longimicrobiales bacterium
CGCCCACCGAGCGGACGGGGAGGAGCACGGCGAAGGCCTGCCAGATGGCGTCGTAGAGGCCGGCGGCCCGGATCTCCTCGAGATAGATGGCGTCCGCCTCCCGGAGGATGTCCAGCCGCTCGGGGGTGATGTCCCCCAGGATACGGATGGCGAGGCCAGGGCCCGGAAACGGGTGGCGACCCACGAAATGCTGGGGAAGACCCAGCTCACGTCCCACCGCTCTGACCTCGTCCTTGAAGAGCTCACGGAGAGGCTCCACGAGCTCGAAGGGCACGTGTTCGGGGAGACCGCCCACGTTGTGATGCGACTTGATGGTCACCGAGGGCCCCCCTGCGGAGACGGACTCGATGACGTCCGGGTAGAGGGTCCCCTGCACCAGGAACTCCGCGCCGGTGCCCTCCCGGCGGGCGGTGGCGTCGAAGACCTCGATGAAACGACTCCCGATGGCCTTTCGCTTCTCCTCGGGATCCACCACGCCCTCCAGATCCGAGAGAAAGAGCTCGGAGGCGTCCTCCACCACGAGGTTCATGTCGTAGTGGGAGCGGAACATCGTCTCCACCTGGCTGCGCTCGTCCTTCCGGAGGAGTCCATGGTCGACGAAGATGCACGTGAGACGATCCCCGATGGCGCGGTGCACGAGCAGAGCCGCCACCGAAGAATCGACGCCTCCGGAGAGGCCGCAGACGGCGGTGCCGTCCCCGATCTGCTCCCGGATCTTCTCCACCGTGTCCTCCACGAAGGCGCCGGCGGTCCAGGTCGGGCGGCATCCAGCGACCTCGAAGAGGAAGTTCGAGAGGATCTCGTCCCCCCGCTGGGTATGAGCGACCTCGGGATGGAACTGGACCCCGTAGATGGGCCGATCCTCGGCCCGGAAGGCCGCAGTGGGCAGCGTGCCCGTGGATCCGATGGCCTCGTAGCCGTCGGGAGGCACATCGACGTGATCGCCGTGGGAGCACCACACCGTGGTCTTCGAGCCGGGCTCGAAGCCGGCGAAGAGCCCCTCTCCCAGGGAGACCTCGAGCTCCGCGCGCCCATACTCGCGATGCCCGTGCTTGACCGCCGCGCCCTCCATGTGGGCGATGAGCTGCATGCCGTAGCAGATGCCCAGGATGGGGATCCCCGACGTCAGCAGGCGGGGGTCGGCACCGGGGACGTCGTCGTCGTAGACGGAGTTCGGCCCGCCCGAGAGGATGATCGCCGCCGGATTCCACTCTTCGATCCAACCCACGGACCGGGTCGGCGGATGGATCTCGCAGTAGACGCTCTCCTCGCGGATGCGCCGGGCGATGAGCTGGGTGAACTGGGACCCGTAATCGAGGATCAGGACGCGATCGTGCTCGTGGCTCACGACTCCCCCCGACGCTTCGGGCCCACGAGGTCTTCGTAGGTCTCCCGACGCCGGGCCAGCTCCACCCGGTCGCCGTCCACCAGCACCTCCGCGGGTCGCCGTCGCCCGTTGTAGTTCGACGCCATGGCGAAGCCGTAGGCGCCTGCGGTCCGCACGGCCAGGAGATCTCCCTGCCGCGGAGAGGGGATCGCCCGATCCAACGCGAGGAAGTCACCCGTCTCGCAGATGGGGCCGACCACGTCCACCACCTCCGGAGCGCGATCCGACGGATCGGCCGCCAGCTCGATGTCGTGGTACCCTCCGTAGTGACTGGGGCGGATGAGCTCGCTCATCCCGCCATCGACGATCACGAACGTCTTGGCCGCGGTCCGCTTCACGTACTGGACCCGCGTCAGAAGGATGCCGGCTTCGCCCACCAGGGAGCGGCCCGGCTCCATGAGGAGACGGAGTCCCGACGCCCTCACCCGCGGAACCACGTCCCGCGCCAGCGCCGCGATGTCCATCCCCGGACGGTCGTCGTAACTGATGCCGTATCCGCCCCCGATGTCGAGGTAGCTCAAGTCGATGCCGTCGTCCCTCAGCTCCACCACGAGCTCCAGAACCCGGTCGATGGCCTGCACGTACGGCTCGGATTCGACGATCTGCGATCCGATGTGTACGTCGATGCCCACCGGATCCAGGCTCGGGCGCTCAGCGGCCCAGCGATACAGGTCGGCGGCCTCCTCCCACGGGACACCGAACTTCGTGTCCGCGTGTCCCGTCCGGGTGTAGGCGTGGGGCGTTCGGGCCAGCACGTCGGGATTCACGCGGACCCCGAAGCGCGCCCGCTCGCCCCTGTCGGCCGCCACCTCGTCGATGCGCTCCAGCTCCGGCCGGCTCTCGACGTTGAAGGCGTAGATCCCCTCGTCGAGGGCGTACCCGATCTCTTCCACCGTCTTGCCCACGCCCGCGAAGACGATCGTGCCGCCGGGAAATCCGGCTCGTCGGGCCAGGAAAAGCTCGCCTCCGCTGGTGATGTCCGCGCCGCAACCCATACCGGCGAGGGCCCGGAGGAGCTCGAGGTTCCCGTTCGCCTTCACGGAGTACGCCACCAGATGGTCCACCCCCGCGAAGGCGTCGTGGAAGAGCTTCAACCGCTGTCGGACCGCGGCCAGGTCGTATACGTACAGCGGCGTCCCGTACCGTACGGCCAGATCCTCGGCCGCCACCGTACCACACCGGAGGGTCCCCCCCACACGAGGGAACGGATCGCTCAGTACGCTCGTGCCCAAGCGACCTCCGCCGTCGATGCCCCTTCACCCGAGACACACCGGGTCGGCGTTTCCGCCGACCTGAACTCCTCGCCGGGGAGCACCCGGAGCGTCGCCTTGGTCCGGTCCTTGATCTCGTCCTCCACGGACGGATCTCCGTTCCAGCCGGTGAAGACGAAGCCCGCGCCGCCGGCCAACGCCTCCTCGAGCTCGTCGATGCTTTCGACTCCCCGGACGGTATGCGCCTCCCTCCGCGCCAGAGCGGACCCCTTGAGCTCGACCTGGAAGGCCTCGAGGCGGTCGGGAAGCTCCGCGATGGCCTGGCCCTCCGGGAGGAACTCCTTCCGCTTGGCACCCTCCGGGGTCAGCCGTCGAGCCAGGGCCACCTGCCCCTTCTCCAGAT
Source organism: Longimicrobiales bacterium (assembly GCA_033722275.1). Lineage (GTDB taxonomy): Bacteria > Gemmatimonadota > Gemmatimonadetes > Longimicrobiales > Gaopeijiaceae > UBA2589. The sequence continues at coordinate 3,002 of JAWVZK010000033.1, forward strand.
CCCTGGGCCCGATCTCGACGCGATAGGGGACGCCCTTGCGCTCCCACTCGTAGTATTTGGCTCCCGGCGAGAGGTGGTCCCGGGCATCGATCTTCACCCGCACGCCCGCTCCTCGGAGGCGTGACGCCACCTCGTCCGTCTTCTCGAGTACCGGCCCATCGTCACCCCGAAGGATCGGGACGACGACGGCCTGCACCGGGGCGAGTCGAGGGGGAAGGACCAGGCCGTCGTCATCGCCGTGGGTCATGACGAGGCCACCCACCAGGCGGGTGGAGACACCCCAGGAGGTGTTCCACGCGTACTCCTCCTGGCCCTCCTCGGACTGGAACTTGAGGTCGAACTGTCGGGCGAAATTCTGGCCGAGGAAGTGTGACGTCCCGGCCTGGAGGGCCTTGTTGTCCTGCATGAGGGCCTCCAGCGTGTAGGTCCGCTCCGCGCCCGCGAACTTCTCCGACTCGGACTTGAGACCGGTGAGCGGCGGCATGCCCATCCAATCCTCCATGAACCTCCGGTAGATCCCCAGGATGAGGAGGGTCTCCTCCTTGGCCTCCTCGGCGCTGGCGTGGGCCGTATGCCCTTCCTGCCAGAGGAACTCGGCGGTCCGCAGGAAGAGCCGCGTGCGCATCTCCCAGCGCATGACGTTGGCCCACTGGTTCAGGAGGATGGGCAGATCCCGGTAGCTCTGTACCCACTTGGCGTACATCGCGTAGATGATCGTCTCCGAGGTGGGACGGATGGCGTAGGGCTCGTCGAGCTCCTTTCCACCTCCCTGGGTGACCACCGCGAGCTCGGGCGCGAAGCCCTCGATGTGATCCTTCTCCTTCTCGATGTAGCTCATGGGGATGAGAAGGGGGAAGTAGGCGTTCTCGTGTCCGGTCTCCTTGAACATCTCGTCCAGGGCGCGCTGCATGCGCTCCCAGATCCCGTAGCCCCAGGGACGGATGACCATGCTCCCTCGCACGGGCGAGTAGTCGGCGAGCTCGGCCCGTTGCACCACCTCGTTGTACCAGGCGGCGAAATCCTCGTCCCGCTTCGTCAGCTTCTTGTCTTCAGCCATCGTCCCCTTCTTCCACTCGTGTCTCGGCCATGCGACGTGCGTGCTCCCGCTCCTCCCTCTTGATCCGGATGACGGCGATGGTCCCGGGCACCACGAAGAGCAGGACGGAGGCGACGACCCACGTGACCCGGAAGTCCCATCCGGCCATCCCCCGGAGAAGCCATGCCACGATGGCCCCACCCAGGAGCGCCAGTCCGGCCCCGGCGACGAGGATCACCCACTCCAGGATGTCCAGCCGCCGGATGGCCCGGCGGGTCACCACCTGGGCGAGCTCCGCCACCTCCCGGTCCGACGCGCTGCTCCGGGATTCATCGGCTCCGGGCCCGTTCCGCTCTGGGTTGGTGCTCATCGCGTCGCCTCGACAAGCCGGGTCGTCGACGGGCCCCTCATCCCTCCAGCTCCCCGATGGCCATGGTCGACTCCTCTCCGGTCTCCAGATCACGGGCGACGACGGTTCCTCGCTCCATCTCTTCGGGACCCAGGATGAGGGCCGTTCTCGCGCCTTCCCTCGACGCGTCCTTCATCTGCCTTCCGACGCTCTGGTCCCGGAGCCCGTAGGCCACCGAGTGACCCTTCTCCCGCAGGCGGTGCGCGATGCGGAGCAGCGTCTCCCGCTCCCCCTCCGTCACCGCGACCATGAAGTAGTCGATCCCGGGCTCGTAGGGCGGAACGAGGCCACGCTCATCGAGGAGCTCGCCCAGCACCACGTCACCCATTCCGAAACCCACCGCCGGAAGGGGCTCTCCTCCCACCAGCTCCAGCAGGCGGTCGTACCGTCCGCCGCCGCAGATCGCCCTCAGCTCTCCCTGGCGATCGAAGAGCTCGAAGACGATGCCCGTGTAGTACGCCAGGCCGCGTACGATCTTCAGATCGAGGCGGAGGTACTCTCCGAGTCCCATGGACCCGAGGATGGCGGCGTATTCCCGCAGTCGCTCCAACTCCTCGGCCACGCCCTCGTCGCCGCCTGCGACGGAGCCCAGGTCGGCGAGGTCCGATGCCTCCAGGAGCCTCCTCACCGACGCGATGCCCGATTGACCCAACCCCACCTCGTCGCGGAGGAGCTCGTCCGCCTTCGCCTCGGGCATCCGCTCGATCTTGTCGATGACCGAAAAGGCAACGGGAACTCTCTCCCGCTCGATTCCGACGCCCAGGAGGAGGGCCGTGAGGAGACGTCGATCGGAGACGCGTGCCGCGAAGTCCGCGGAGGTGAGCCCGAGCTCCCTCAGCCCGTCGATGGCCACCGCCAGGACCTCGGCGTCCGCCGCGACGCCGGCCTCGCCCACGATGTCGACGTTCCACTGGAAGTGCTCCCTCAGCCGGCCACGCTGCTGGCGCTCGTACCGGAAGAGCTGCGGGACGGAGAACCACCGGATGGGCTTGCTCATCCCGCGGCTACGGTCGCCGAGGATCCGGGCCAGGGACGGCGTCATCTCCGGTCGCAGGGCCACCTCCCGACCTCCCTTGTCGACGAAGGTGTAGAGCTGGTGCACGATCTCCTCGCCACTCTTCTCCACGTAGAGATCGAGGGACTCCAGCGGCGGACCGTCGTACTGGGAGAAGCCGTAGCGCCGGGAGACACGACGCCACGCGGTCTGGATATGAGCGCGAAGTGCGAAGTCTTCCGGCGGGAAATCCCGGAATCCTGGAAGCCTCGCGAATTCCGAGGTAGCCATGATGGCTCGAAAGCTAGCCGCGCAAGGAGAGACTTCAACCGACGCGACGGAAGGTCACCCCCGACCGCCGTCGCCCGGCTCCCCGGACGCCTCACCCAGCGGATCGATCCCGAGGAGCCGCATCGCCGAGCCCACGGTGTGCACGGACCCGGTGACCACCACCGTGCCCTTCCCCGCCCGTTCGGAGGCTCGGCGCAACGCTCGGGGGAAGTCTTCGACCACGCGGACCACGGTGAGCGTATCCACGCGGTCCGCCGCTTCCTGTGGATCCCAGCGGCGCTCCGCCGGGGCGGACGGGGGCTCGGTGAGGAAGGCGGCGTCGGTCCGCGACAGCAGCGGCGGGAGCATCCTCTGCCAATCCTTGTCGCCCAGGACGCCCACCAGCGCCACCAGAGGGCGGGGCAGATCCAGGCGATCGATGGTGTCGACCAGGGACAGGATGCCGGCCGTGTTGTGGGCGACATCGAAGAGCCAGGTCCGTCCGTCGATCCGTTGGACCTCGTCCCGACCGTGATACACCACCGACCGGATCCCCTCCACCACCTGCTCCGCGGTGGGACGCCACGGATCCCCGAGCTGCTCGAGAACCGTCACCGCCAGCCCCGCGTTGGTCGCCTGATGGTACCCCACGAGGGGAGTGCGGACGTCCAGCTCGCCCCACCTGGCGGTGTTCAGCGTCAACGAGGTGTGGTCGTCCTCCACCTGCACCTCTGCATCCGTCGGTGACTCCACCGAAACCATCGGCGCTCCACGCTCCGCGGCGAGGACGGAGAAGAGCTCCCGGACCTCCGGATCCCGCTCCGCCGTCACGAAGGGAACACCCTCCTTCATGATCCCGGCCTTCTCCCGTGCGATCTGCCGCAGCGTGTTGCCCAGAAAATCGGCGTGGTCCATCGCCACGTTGGTCACGGCCGTGACCTCCGGCCGGAGCACGTTGGTGGCGTCCAGCCGGCCCCCGAGCCCCACTTCCATGGCGGCGATCTCCACACCCTCCTCCCGGAAGGCGTGCATGGCCAGCAGCGTGACGGCCTCGAAGAAGGTGAGGCGGTAGCGGACGATGGGCTCACGGACGTCCGCGGCGTAGGCCTCGAGCGCCGCCACCCGAAGCGGCCGGCCGTCGACGAGCATCCTTTCCCGGAAGGAACACAGGTGGGGCGACGTATAGCAGCCGGCCGCGTGCCCGGCCCGAAGGAGGACCGACGCCACGGTCGAGGTCACCGAGCCCTTTCCGTTGGTGCCGCCGACATGGATGGTCGCATACGCCCGGTGAGGATCGCCCAGGGCCGTCAGCGCACGCTCCATCCGCTCCAGACCCCAGTGGACGCCCTTGGGAAGCGGGGGGAAGAGCGTGCGGACCAGGGGATCGCCGAAGGGGATGTCCAGGCGGTCCGGAGCCGGGGACACGGCACTGTCCGACGTGGTCATGGAGGTCTCGCCGGAGGAGTCGGGCGTCAGTCGCCCCAGCCGACGTATTGGTGGCGGAGGAGCACGGCGACGAGCTCCTTCAGCTCCCGCCGATCCACCACCCGATCCACCATCCCGTGTTCCCGCAGGAACTCCGAGCGCTGAAATCCCTTGGGCAGCTCCTGCTTGATGGTCTCCTCGATGACCCGGGGCCCGGCGAATCCCACCAGGGCGCCGGGCTCGGCCAGATTCACGTCGCCGAGCATGGCGTAGGATGCCGTGACGCCCCCTGTGGTGGGATGCGTGAGGATCGAGACGAAGGGGATCCCGGCGTCGTGGAGGCGGGCCACGACGGTGGAGGTCTTGGCCATCTGCATGAGGGAGTAGATCCCCTCCTGCATGCGGGCGCCTCCCGAGGCGCTCACCACGAGGAAGGGTCGCTCCTCGCGGAGGGCGAGCCGACCGGCGCGGGCGATCTTCTCTCCCACCACCGATCCCATGGAGCCTCCGATGAACTCGAAGTCCATCACCGAGAGGACCACTTCGATTCCGTCCAGCCGGCCGGAGCCGCAGAGGACGGCCTCGCTCTTTCCCTTGGCTTCGGCGGCGGCGATTCGTATGGGATACGGCTTCAGATCGGAGAAGCCCAGGGGATCGGACGCCTTGAGGTCGGCGTCCATCTCCTCGAAGGTCCCGCCGTCGATGAGGATGCTCACGTAGGCGTGGGCGGAGATCCTGAGGTGGTACCCGCAGTCCGGGCAGACATTCAGGTTCTGGGCGAGGCGCTCCCGGTAGAGGATCTCACCGCACCCCTTGCACTTGTCGAAGACGTCGGTGGGTACGTCCCGTCGATCCTGAGCCTTGAGCGGCTTCTTGTCCTTCCGGAACCAGGCCATGGGACTCCTGTGCGGCTCGCGGGGCGAGTCCATCGTCGCGCCGCGTCCCAAGAAATGCGATGAGCGTCAGGGTCGTTCGTGCGCGACCCTAACGGCGACGGCCACCGCAACCCAGGACATGAACAAAAACGTCCCGCCGTAGCTCACGAAGGGCAGCGGGATACCGGTGATCGGCACCATCCCTATGGTCATGCCGATGTTTACGAAGATGTGTACCAGCCAAGCCCCGAAGATACCGAGCAGCACGAGGCCGGCAAAGGGCTGCTTCTCGCCCACCCCCTCGGCCAAGCGCACCAGACGGGTGAGGACGTAGCCGAAGGCCAGGATGGCCAGCGCCGTCCCGACGAACCCGAGCTCCTCGCCCACCACGGAGAAGATGAAGTCGGTGTGCTGCTCCGGAAGAAAGTCCAGCCGCTTCTGGCTTCCCAGGGTGAAGCCCTGACCTCCGAAGCCTCCGCTCCCCACGGCCACCTTGGACTGGATCACCTGGTATCCGGCGCCGCGGGGATCCACCTCCGGATCGAGGAAGACGAGGATACGGTTGCGCTGGTAGGGAGCCAGCGAGTTCCAGAGGGGCCGGGCGATGGAGGCCGTGGCGAAGTTGGCCAGCACCAGCATCACGGACTCGAACAGGTAGAGCTTGTAGCGGAACAGGACCAAGAAGCCGATGACCGCGACGATGTAGACCGACCAGACGACCGTGTCGTAGGAGAGGAAGAGACCGATGACCGGACTCGCCACGAGGAGCAGGAGCCAGACGGGCGTCGCCGCCCAGTAGAGCATGGCGAAGAGGATCCCGACGAAGGCGATGGCCGTTCCCAGGTCGGGCTGCAGCATCACGAGAACCAGGGGGAGCCCCACGAGCGCGGCCGGCGGAACCAGATCACGGAGGGAGGTGAGGGCCGCGTCCTTCTGCGAGAGGAAATGGGCCAGGGCGAGGATCGTGGACAGCTTGGCGATCTCGGCCGGCTGAAACGAGATGAACCCCAGGTCGATCCAGCTCCGGACACCGGCGGCCGTTCCGCGCCCCTCCCCGACGAGCAGGGTCAGAGCGAGGAGCACCACGCTCACGACGTAGGAAGGCACGGCCACCCATTCGATCCAGAGCAGCGGGACCCGGGCGAGGAGGGTGAAGGCCCCCAGAGCGAGGACGAACCAGAGGCCCTGGCGGATCCACGCATCCTCGGTCACCGGATTCGGGACATGCACCTGGCCCGCCGAGTAGATCATGGCGATGCCGAACATGGAGAGGGCCGTGACGGCCAGGACGAGGGGTGGATCGAGGCTCCAGCGCTCCAGGATCCGTCTCATGGGCCCCCTCCCGACCGTCTCGAGCCATCCGACGCGCGGGTCGGTCCAGGGAGAGGCAGACGACGGTCCGGCGTGCCGACGGGGCCCGCGCGTCCCGGGGCCCCGGGCACGACGCCCGACCCCACGCTGTCCAGCGGGGCGGTCCGGGGCCGGGAGAGCCAGGTCGGCTCGCTGGGGGCGAAGATGGCGGGCTCCGACGCGGGGCGACTGCGGAACGCGCTCGGGAACCGCTCGCGATACCACGCCGGCACCGGACCCGTCATGATGTGCTCGCGGTAGGTCTGGATCGTGTCCACGGGGATGCCGTACTTCCGTCGGAGGTAGAAGTCGGCGGTCTTCGCGACGATGGGTGCGGCCACCTGTCCACCGCTTCGACCGTACTCCACGAGGGCCACCACCACCACCTCCGGGCGCTCTCCGGGGGGACCCGCCAGGCCGGCGAACCAGGCATGGTCCTCCGCCAGGCCCCGCACGCTCAACGGGTTCTGCCCCGTCCCCGTCTTCCCCAGGACGTCCCAATGCTCCAACGCCGTCCCGAAGTGGGCGGTGCCACCCGGAGCGGTGACCCTGCGCAGCCCCTCCTGCAGCGCGGCGATGTGCTCCGCCGACAGGTCGAGTTCCCAGCCCTCGGCCACGCCGTTGCCCCGGGCGAGCATCGGCGCGGGAGCCGAGCCGTCGCGGGCCAGGGCCACGTAGAACTGGGCCATCTTGAGGGGCGTCTGGGAGTTCGGACCCTGACCGATGGCCAGATTGAGCGCCTCCCCCTCCGTGGGCCCGTACAGGTACACGTCACCGAAGCGCTCCCGATACCACTCCTTCCGGTCGGGGAACTCCCCGCGACTCTCCTGCGGGAGGTCGATCCCGCACTGCCGGCTGAAACCGATCTGGGTGGATCGGCGGAGGAGCCGCTCCAAGCCGATCCTGAGGCCGAGCTGGTAGAAGTAGACATCGCAGGAGTTGCCGATGGCCTCGGCCAGATTGTTGTAGCCGTGTCCCTCCGGGTCCCAGCATCCCCAGGAGCGGTTCCCCCAGTACCAAGATCCCGTGCACGGCTCGGGCATCGTCTGGTCCGGGGTCACGACGCCCAGATCCAGCGCGATGCCGGCGGTGGCCAGCTTCCACGTGGACGCGGGCGCGTAGAGGCCCAACACGGAGCGATTGAAGAGCGGGTCCTCTTCGTCGGCGTTGAGGCGAGCCCAGGTCGAATCGGCGATCCCGCCGACGAAGTCGTTGGGATCGTAGCCGGGGGCGGAGTACAGGGCCAGCACGCCTCCGTCCTCGGGATCGAGGGCGACGACGGCACCGGACATGGAGTCCGGAAAAATCCGATGGATCCAGTCCTGGAGCTCCATGTCGAGGTTCAGATGGAGATCCTCGCCCGCCACGGCCGGCCGCGTCTCCACGCCCTCGAAGTCGCCGACGATCCGACCGCGGGCGTCGAACTCCACGTACCGGACCCCCTGCTGGCCCTGGAGCATGGCCTCGTACTCGCGCTCGATGCCGATCTTTCCCACCACCATGCCGGCTTCGTAGCGGTCCTCCGGGAAGGCGTCGGTGCCCAGCTCTTCGGCCGTGATCTCTCCCACGTAGCCGGTGACGTGCCCCCCGGCGCCGCCCATCAGGTACCGTCTGCGGGGCCTCATGTCCACGTACACGCCGGGAAACTCCGTCCGCCGCTCCTCCAGCGCAGCGACGGCGGCGAAGTCGGCGTTGGCGTCCACCACCACCTCGCGACCGTAGACGCGCATCCGGTCCATGAGCCGCTCGACGCGCTCGTCCGAGAGCTCCACGTACCGGGACATGCGCTCCAGCGTCGCTCGCACCGAGTCCCGGGGACCGGGAAGGATGGTGATGGAATAGCCCGGCACGTTGTCGGCGACGATCCGACCCTCGCGGTCGTAGATCGTCCCTCGGGGAGCCGGGATGGGGAGCGTGCGGATCCGATTGGAGGCCGCGCGGAGCGCCCACGTATCCGATCCCAGCACCTGAATCCGGAAGAAGCCGACGATGAGGGCGCTCAAGAAGAGCGCTACGGCGAGATGTGCCCCCACGGCCCGCCTCTGGAGCTCGTGAGGATGATGGATGTTCATGCTTCCGCCCCCACGCCCCACACCTCCTCGACGACCACGCCCACGGCGGCCAGGTAGAGACTCGCGATTCCGCCGTCGATCAAGACCTGCTCCAGAAACGGCTGCCTGAGCTCCTGACCCACGGCGATCCAGTGGATGAGGTCTCGGGCCCACTTGCCCACGAAGACATAGGATATCAGGAAGAGCCTGGAATCCCCCACGAAGATGTCACGGGTCAAGGCTCCCCCGATGCCCACGATGGTCATGGCGATGCTGTTGGCGCCGAAGGCCAGGACGCTCAAGGCGTCCTCCATGAGCCCCAAGGCCAAGCCGACGGCGGCTGCCCAGCCCATCGTCAGCTCCCGGGCCAGGAGCAGGAGCGCCAGCGTCAGGAGATCCGGAGCACCACGACCGTAGGACAATCCCACGTGCAGGAAGAAGTGGAGAAGGACCAGCACCAGAGCGAGCAACCATCCCCGGGTCGGAGAGCCGTTCATCGGCCCTGCTCCGCACGCGCGGAATCCCCGGCCGCGAGGGAGTCGGCGGACCAGATGTCGTCGACTTCGCCCGGGGCGTCCCGCCGGAGCACCAGGACGTGGGTGGCGGCTCCCGGCCGCACCATGGGCTCCAGCCAGTAGCTCTTCCTCCAGGAGCCCTCTTCGTCGGCGAGGGCCTGGATGCGCCCGATGGGAATGCCCCGGGGGTAGACGCCGCCCAACCCGCTGGTCACCACCAGCGCCCCCTCGGACACCGGCTCGTTGAAGGGGAGACCGTTCAGGAGGAGCCGGTCCTCCTCGCGGAAGCGTCCCCGGCGGTTCTCCACCAGGCCGTAAGCGGTTCCATCGGCGAGCATGGCGCTGGCCCGGAACTCGGGATGGCTCCAGTCCATGCCCACCGCGTTGCCCCGCCGGACCTCCCGTAGGACGCCGACGAGACCGAAGGGGCTCACCACCGGCGAGCTCCGTCCGACGCCATCCTCGCTCCCGACGTCCACCAGGAACATGCTTTCGGAGCCGGGGGTCCCCGGGCGCATCACGGTGGCCGGGAGGTACTCGGGTCCAGCGCGCTCCGCGATCTCCAGGAGCGAGCGCAGCGTCCGGTTCTCGTCCCGGAGGGCAGCCTGCGTGGAGACGACGGAGGTCAGGGAATCCACCAGGGCCACGAGGGAATCCGCCTCGACCGCCCCGACCCGCGCCGCTTCCAGCCGTTCCTGGGTCGCGATGAACGGCCTCAACACACTCATCTGCAGCGCCGCAGCGATCCGCTGCTGGCTCGGCTCGGCGAGGAACGACGTCGAGAGAGCCACCACCACGACGACACCGGCGGTGACCAGATCACGTGCGCGGCCATTCGATCCCGGCTCTTGGCCGTAGTTGGGCAACGTCAGACTCCGTCCCCGGCCTTACCTCACTGGACGAGGACCGACCGGTACTTCGTGAGGTCGTCGAGGATCCGTCCCGCGCCGCGGACGACGCAGGTGAGGGGCTCCTCGTCGACATGGATGGGCAGATTCGTCTCGTGGGTGAGAAGGCGGTCCAGGCCCCGGATGAGCGCTCCGCCGCCCGTCATCATGATTCCGCGGTCGACGATGTCGGAGGAGAGCTCGGGTGGGGTGATCTCCAGGGCCCGGCGCACGGCGTCGACGATGGCCTGGATCGGCTCCTGGATGCACTCCCGCACCTCCTGGGAGTGGACGGTCACGGTCTTGGGGATCCCGGAGACCAGATCCCTCCCCTTCACCTCCATCTCCCGTTCCTCCCCGTAATCGAAGGCCGAGCCGATCTGTACCTTGATGGCCTCGGCTGTGGGCTCTCCGATGAGCAGGTTGTAGTTCTTCCTGAGGAAGGTGACGATGGCGCTGTCCAGCTCGTCTCCGCCGACCCGGATGGAGGTGTCCGAGACGATACCCGAGAGGGCGATGACGGCGATCTCCGTGGTGCCTCCACCGATGTCGATGACCATGTTCCCCGTCGGCGTCTCCACCGGGAGACCGACCCCGATGGCGGCGGCCATGGGCTCGTCGACCATGTAGACGTTCTTCGCGCCGGCGGACATGGCAGACGACCGAACGGCCCGCCGCTCCAGCTCGGTGATGCCCGAGGGCACTCCGATGATGACCCTGGGCTTGATGCGGAAGATCCGCTTGGACGTCACCTGTTTGAGGAAGTGGCGGAGCATCATCTCGGTGATGTCCACGTCGGCGATGACCCCGTCCTTCAGCGGGCGGATCGCTTCGATCCCCTCCGGGGTCCGGCCGAGCATGCGCTTGGCCTCGAGGCCGATCCCCAGGATCTTGCGGCTTCCCTTGTCCACCGCCACCACCGACGGCTCGTTCAGGACGATCCCCTCGCCCTTCACGTAGACGAGCGTGTTGGCCGTGCCCAGATCCACCGCGATGTCGTTGACGGGGATGATGCGGCCGGAATTGAACCAGCTTGTCAGATCGGCGAGCACGGTCGGATGTCCAAGGGGCGTTTGACGTTCGAGGGTCCCCGGCCTGTGATCTTCGGCCGGATGAACATACGTTTACGATACGGGCGGTGCCAGGTTTGCGTCATCCCGTCCCCGTGCTCCCGAACCCCCCCTCTCCACGCTCCGTCTCCGAGAGCTCCGACACCTCGGTCACATCGGGCTCCTCGAAGCGGGCGAAGACGAGTTGGGCGATCCGCTCTCCCCGCTCCAGGGTCACCGGATCGGGTCCGAGATTCTGCATGATGACGCGCAGCTCACCCCGGTAGTCCGGGTCGATGGTGCCCGGGCTGTTGGGCAAGGTGACGCCGTGCTTCAGCGCCAGGCCCGAACGGGGCCGTACCTGGCATTCCATCCCTTCCGGCAGCTCCATGACGAGGCCGGTGCCCACCAGGCGGATCTCCCCGGGCTCCAGGGTCACGGAATCCTCGGCCGAGCGGACGTCGTACCCCGCGGCGTGCTCGGTGGCCCTCCCCGGTAGCGGAAGATCCGGGTTCGACGGCAAGCGCCGGAAGCGCACGGACGACGTCACACCCGAGTCGGAGCGCCGAGGAACGACTCCACGCTCCGACACTCCATGTCGAACGCGTCGGCCACGCCCTGGTAGACCACGTGGCCGTCCACGACGTTGACGCCGAGCTTCAGGGCCTCGTCCTCGACGCACGCCCTTCTCCACCCCTTGCTCGCCAGCGCCACGGCATACGGCAGCGTGGCGTTGGTGAGGGCCAGCGTGCTCGACCGGGGCACGCCGCCGGGCATGTTGGCCACGGCGTAGTGGATCACTCCGTCCACGGAGTAGACGGGATCGTCATGCGTCGTCGGCTTCATCGTTTCCACACATCCCCCCTGATCGATAGCCACGTCCACGATGACCGTGCCTTCCCTCATGAGCCCCAGATCCTCGCGTGTGACGAGGTTCGGAGCCTTCGCACCGGGGATCAGGACCGCGCCGATGACGAGGTCGGCGTCCTCGATCTGTTTGCGGACCGCGTAGCGCGTGGAGAAGAGCGTGGTGACGTTGGCCGCCATGACGTCGTCCAGGTAGCGCAGGCGATCCAGGTCGATGTCCATGATGGCCACCCGCGCACCGAGCCCCGCCGCCATCTTGGCCGCGTTGGTCCCGACGACGCCACCACCCAGGATGACGACCTTGCCGGGATTCACGCCGGGGACGCCACCGAGGAGCACACCCAGGCCGCCCTGGGGCTTCTCCAGATACTTGGCTCCCTCCTGTACGGCCATGCGTCCCGCGACCTCGCTCATGGGGGTGAGGAGCGGCAGCTCCCCGGAGGGCAGCTCCACGGTCTCGTACGCGATGGCGATGGCCCCCGAGTCCACCACGGCCCGGGTGAGCTCCTCGGAGGCGGCGAAGTGGAAGTAGGTGAAGATCACCTGGCCATCCCTCATGCGAGGCCACTCCGGCTGGATGGGCTCCTTGACCTTCATGATCATCTCCGCCTTCGCCCAGACCTCGTCTGCCGTGTCCAGGATCGTGGCGCCGGCGTTCTCGTAGAAGTCGTCGGTGAAGCCGCTGCCCAATCCGGCGCCCTTCTCCACCACCAGATCGTGGCCGGCCTGGGTCAGCATCTCGGCACCGGCGGGCGTCAGCGCCACCCGGTACTCTTCGGGTTTGATCTCCTTCGGTACGCCAATCAGCATCTCGCTCTCTCTCGCAGTTTGAGGAAAGGCATCACGATACGGGCTCCCGGACTCCCTCCGGTCCGAGACGGAGCTCCAGGTGTCCGTCGGGGTCCACATAGCGCGTGGCGACCCGGTGGATATCGTCGTCGGTGACCGCGTCGATCTTCTCGAGGAGGCCGTCGAGCCCCAGGAAGGGCTCCTCGTTCAGCGCGGAGGCGGCCAGACGGTGGAGGCGCGCGCCCGTCGACTCCAGGGAGAGCATGACCTGTCCCTTCACCTGCCGCTTGATGCGTTCGAGGCCGCCGGAGCCCAGCCCGCGGGCCACCACCGCGGCCAGCTCCCGGCGCACGGCCTCCGACGCCTCGTCGGCGGTGGCGGGTCGCGTCCCGACGTACACGCCGAAAATGCCCGCCGTGCCGTAGAAGCTCTGGTAGGTGAAGACGGAGTAGCAGAGGCCCAGCTCCTCCCTCACGCTCTGGAAGAGCCGGGAGCTCATGCCTCCACCGATGGCGGAGGAGAGGAGGATCAGAGGGTATCGATCCTCGCTGGCGTGGGAGGGACCAGCCGTGCCGAAGACGATGTGACTCTGGGCCGACGCCCGCGACACGCGACGGCATCCGGTCGTGGTGTCCTCCGGCGCGGGGACCGGGTCGCTGCGACGCCCCGCCGACGCCTGGCCGAAGAGTTGGGCCACCCGGTCGACGAGGGCCGCGTGCTCCACGTTCCCCGCGGCGGCCACCACCAGATTCTCCCCCACGTACCCTCGAGCATGGACCGTCCGCAGCGCTTCGGCGTCGACGGTGGCCACGCTCTCCTTCGTCCCGAGTATCGAGCGCCCGTACGGATGATCTCGCCACATCCGCCGGTGGTGCAGCTCGAACACCAGATCGTCCGGGGTGTCCTCCACCTGGGCGATCTCCTCGAGGACGACCTCCCGCTCCAGGGCCAGGTCCGCTTCGTCCAGGCGCGGCGACAGAACGAGATCCGCGAGAACGTCCAGAGCCTCGGGCATGTGCTCGTCCAGCACCCGCGCCTGGTACGACGTGTGCTCCCGGCTGGTGTACGCGTCCAGGGAGCCGCCCAGGCTCTCGAGAGCATGCGCGATCTCCAACGCGGTGCGCTTTTCCGTGCCCTTGAAGACCATGTGCTCGAGCAGGTGACTGACCCCGGTCAGCTCCAGGGGCTCGTGCGCCCCCCCCTGCCGGATCCAGACGCCGGCGGACACGGAGCGAACTCCGGGGATACGCTCGCTGAGGACACGGACGCCGTTGTCGAGCCGTGTGGACTCGATGGCCTCCGCGCTTCCCGCCTCCCGTGCTGGAAGCGTCGTGGTGGAAATGCCGGAGGACGCGGAGCCGTGTCCGCCCCCTCCGGCCTCCCCGTCAGCTCTCGGCGCCACTCCCCGCCGTCGCTTCGGCCTGCTCGCCTTCCTCGGCCAGGGCGGCCCGACGGGAGAGGCGCAGGCGACCCTTCTCGTCGATGGAGAGGAGCTTGACCCGGGTGATGTCGCCCTTCTTGAGGACGTCCTCGGTCTTCTCGACCCGGCCCTCCTCCAGCTCGGAGATGTGACACAGGCCCTCGGTCCCGGGCATGATCTCGATGAAGGCGCCGAAGGACGTGGTGTTCTTCACCGGGCCTTCGTAGATCCGCCCCACCTCGGGCTCCTTCACGATGGCTTCGACCATCTCGCGCGCCCGGGCCCCGGCTTCGCCGGAGACGGCGGCGATCTTCACGATGCCCGAGTCGTCGATGTCGATGGTGGCGCCGGACTCCTCCTGGATCGCGCGAATGGTCTTGCCCTTCGGCCCGATGACCTCACCGATCTTCTCGGGATTGATCTGGATGGAGACGATCCGGGGCGCGTGCTCCGAGAGCTCGTCCCGGGGGCTCTCGATGGCCTGGTCCATATGGCCGAGGATGTGCATCCGGCCCTTGTTGGCCCGCTCCAGGGCGGTGCGGAGGATCTCGACGGTGATGCCCTCGATCTTGATGTCCATCTGGATCGAGGTCACGCCCTTCCGGGTCCCCGCCACCTTGAAGTCCATGTCGCCCAGAGCATCCTCGAGGCCGAGGATGTCGGTGAGCACGGCGACGTCGTCGCCCTCCTTGATGAGCCCCATGGCGATCCCGGCGCACGGCGCCTTGATGGGAACGCCGGCGTCCATGAGGGACAGGGACGCGCCACAGACCGTCGCCATGGACGACGACCCGTTGGACTCGAGGATGTCGGAGACGACGCGGATGGTGTACGGGAAGTCGTCATAGGCCGGCAGGAGCGGCTGGATGGCCCGCTCGGCCAGGTTCCCGTGCCCCTGCTCCCGGCGGGACGTGCCCCGGTAGGGGCGGGCCTCACCCACACAGAAGGGTGGGAAGTTGTAGTGGAGCATGAAGGACTTGGAGATCTCCTCCTGCGTGTCGATGGAGTCGATCCGCTGCTCGTCGCGGGCCGTCCCCAGCGTGACCACGGCCAGAGCCTGGGTCTGACCTCGCGTGAAGAGCGCCGAGCCATGGGTGCGGGGGAGCACCCCCACCTCGCAGGTGATGGCCCGGATGTCATCGAGGCCCCGTCCGTCGGCCCGCTCGCCGTTGCTCAGGATCTGCCGCCGCATGGTCTCCTTCTCGATGGAGCGGAGCGTCTCCTTGATGTCCTTCCGGTGCTCGTCCCACCCCTCGTCCTCTTCGGTGAGCTGGGAGATGATGTCCTCCGTCACCGCGGCCATGGCCTGGCTCCGCTCCTGCTTGTCGCCGAGCTGGAGCGCTTCGGCGACGCGGTCGGCGGCCATGCCCTCGACCTTGTCCCGGAGGTTCTCGTCGGGCTGGATCGGCGTCCACTCCATGTCGGGGACGTTGTGGTCGGCGATGAACTCCTCCTGGATGGCGCAGAGCTCCTTGATGGCTTCGTGGGCCACCTGGAGTCCCTCGAGGACTTCCGTCTCCGGGACCTCCAGCGCGCCACCTTCCACCATGGTGATGGCCTCGGCGGTCCCGGCCACCACGATGTCGACGTCCGAGTACTCGAGCTGCTGGAACGTGGGGTTCACGACCCAGTTGTCCTGGATCCGCCCGATCCGGACCGACGAGACCACCTTGTTGAAGGGGATCTTCGACACGTTCAGCGCCACCGAGGCGCCGATCATGGCGAGGACGTCGGCGTCGTTCTCCTGGTCCGCGGAGAGGATGAAGCACGCGACCTGGGTCTCGTGCATGAAGCCCTCGGGGAAGAGGGGCCGGATGGGCCGGTCGATCTGGCGGGCGGAGAGCACCTCCTTCTCGCCGGGCCGTCCCTCGCGCTTGAAGAAGCCTCCGGGGATCTTCCCGGCGGCGTAGGACTTCTCCCGGTACTCGATGGTCAGGGGGAAGAAGGGGAGGTGCGTCGGATCGTCCTGCACCGTCGCGGCGCATAGAACGGCCGTCTCACCGTACTGCACCAGGCACGAGCCGTGGGCGAGGCGGGCCATCCGGCCCATCTCGAGGGACAGCGTGCGCCCGGCGAACTGGCGCTCCAATCTCTGGATCATGTCGTTTCACTCACTTCGTTTCGGTAGGGGAATGTCCCCGACTCTTGAATGGATGCCGACGTGGAGTGGAGATCCGGAGGAGAGAGCGACCGCCGCCAGGGGCACGCGGAGCCCACGCGTATGCGCGAGTCGCATGGCCCATGCTGCAGCCGATGTTGTAGGCCGTCTCCCACCCGAGGCTCCCACGCCGTCGGCGGAACTGCCGGATCGCCCGCGCGATGCGGGGCCCGGATACGTCTCGTGCGACCGGGTCGCACGTCGGGTCCGACGAGACGTCGGACGCACGGTTCAATGGCGCAGCCCGAGGTGCTTGATGTGCTCCCGGGACTGCTCGACGTCTTTGCCCTTGAG
>JAWVZK010000034.1:0-19317 GCA_033722275.1 Longimicrobiales bacterium
AGGCTGGCCGCGTAGGCGTCGGCCACCGGAACGACGTCGACGGGCTGTCTCGCGAGGGTGAGCAGGGGTCCCGCAGGCAGAAGGAGCAGCGCGGCGACGATCCCCAATGCCACCGCCAGGACGAGGCCACGTTGCATCCCACGGGCCACCCCCTCCTCGTCGTGGGCACCCACGGCCTGCGCCACCACCGGATCCAGTCCGAACAGGAGGCCCATGCCGAAGACGGCGATGCCGAAGAAGTAGAGATTGCCCAGAGCCACGGCCGCCAGATCCGTGGGCGATACACGACCGACCATCACGGTGTCCACCGCCCCCATCGACATGAGGCCGATCTGCACCACGGACACCGGTGCGGCGAGGCGGAAGAGGATCCGCACGTCCGCCGGGCCCGGACGGTAGTCGCCGAGGGAGACCCGTCGGGATCCAGGCAGCTTCGCGCGGTCGTCCATGGAGGTCCTCGCTGGATGAGGGTCGCCGATCCGAGACCCGGCGACGGAGCCGGGGACGTGGTGCCGGGGCTACCGGACACGACCTGGAGCCGCGGTGGACGGAACGGGAGGGTGGACCGACCTCCGACCCCGGAGGGCGTCGGGCGTTGCCCCCCGCTGCGGGCGGACCGATGATACCATCCATCTCCCCTCCGGACGAGGCCCGGATGTCTGCATCGAAGCACTCCGCGCAATCCGCCAGTCAGAAGCTCCAGTCCCTCTGGGCCAGGCTCTCTCCCCTTCCCGGGGGTCGGCGTCTCTTCAGTCGGGCTCTCGGCTTCCTCATCCCGTATTCGGGCTCCCTCGGCGCCACCGTCCTCGACTTCCGGCCGGGCCGGGTGCGGCTCCGACTTCGAGAGCGTCGGGCCGTGCGCAATCATCTGGGCTCCATCCACGCCATCGCTCTGGCCAATCTCGGCGAGCTGGCGACCGGCCTCGCGCTGGTGGGGGCCCTGGGACCGGAGGCGAGAGGCATCCTCACCGGACTGGACGTGCGGTACCACAAGAAGGCCCGCGGGATCGTCGAGATCGAGGCGTCCTGCCAGGTCCCCGTCGTGACGGAGTCCATGGATCGCTCGGTGAGCGCCGAGATCCTCGATGCCTCGGGAGACGTGGTGGCCACCGTGACGGCCCACTGGCGCCTCGGGCCCGTACCGGCACGATGAGCGACGACAGACGCGGCACGGGGCCGGTCGACACGGCGCTGACCCGGGACGCCGGAATCGAGGTTCCCCTGATCTGCGGTCCCATGTACCCCTGCTCGAATCCCGAGCTCGTGGCCGCCGTGTCCGACGCGGGGGGTCTGGGCGTCCTGCAGCCCGTATCCCTCACCTACGTCTTCGGCTACGACTTCCGCGAGGGCGTCCGACGGATCAGGTCGCTCACGGATCGCCCCGTGGGGATGAACGCCCTCATCGAGGCGTCCTCGAAGGCGTACCGGGATCGGATGTCCCGATGGATCGACATCGCGCTCGAGGAAGGCGTACGCTTCTTCATCACGTCCTTGGGCAAGCCCGACTGGGTCGTCGACCGGGTCGCGCCCTACGACGGCGTGGTGTATCACGACGTGACCGAGCGCAAGTGGGCCCTGAAGGCCAGGGACTCGGGCGTACATGGGCTCATC
The DNA here is from genome assembly GCA_033722275.1 of Longimicrobiales bacterium. Classification (GTDB taxonomy): domain Bacteria; phylum Gemmatimonadota; class Gemmatimonadetes; order Longimicrobiales; family Gaopeijiaceae; genus UBA2589. The sequence goes on from JAWVZK010000034.1 coordinate 1,612, forward strand.
GCGGTGAATCGGCGGGCCGGAGGGCACGCCGGGCCCCTCGGATGGGAGGCGCTGTACGACGAGGTGGGTGACCTCGGCCTCCCGGTGGTCTGCGCAGGCGGCGTCGGAGACCCCGGCCACTTCGTCGAGGCCCTCTCGCTCGGTTACGAGGGCGTGCAGATGGGCACCCGCTTCATCGCCACCCACGAATGTCGGGCGAGCCGACCGTACAAGGAGGCGATCGTGGCCGCCGACGAGGAGGACATCGTGCTGACCGAGCGGCTCACCGGTGTCCCGGTGGCGGTCATCGAAACCCCCTACGTGCGAAGCATCGGCCTGGAGGCGGGCCCGCTGGCCCGTTGGATGCTCAAAGGAAGGCGGACGAAGCACTTGATGCGCTCCCTCTACGCGCTGCGATCCGCCTGGACGTTGAAGCGCACGGCGCTGGATGCCGAGGGCACCAAGGAATACTGGCAGGCCGGCAAGTCGGTGGACGACATCCACGAGATCGTCTCCGCGGGCTCGGTGGTGAAGGCCTGCGCCGAGGCCGCCGGCGCCGGCCTGAGGCGGGACCCGGCGGAAGTGGATCACGAGTCGCCCGGCCAGGCGGAAGCGCCGCCCTGAAACGCCGGACCCATCGGAAGCGTCCCATCGAACCGTCTGACCCAATGAAGAGCGGAGGTACCAGCCGTCCCGTCCCCTGCGTCGCACTCTTCGCGGCCCTGGCATGCTTCGTCCTCTTCCCGGAGGCGACGCGTGCTCAGCAGGGCCTCAAGATCTACATCTCGGCCGACATGGAGGGCGTAGTGGGCGCGGTCACCGGCGATCAGCTCGGCCCCGGGGGCTTCGAGTACGGACGCTTCCGACAGTTCATGACCGACGAGGTGAACGCCGCCATCGAGGCGGCCCGCGAGATGGGAGCCACGGAGATCGTCGTGTCGGACTCCCACGGGAACGGTGAGAACCTCCTCATCGAGCAGCTTCCACACGACATCCAGCTCGTCCGCTCGTGGCCTCGTCCCCTGATGATGATGGAGGGGATCGACGAGACCTTCGACGCGGCCCTCCTGATCGGCTATCACGCGTCCACCACGAATCCCGAAGGCGTGCGGGCCCACACCATCTCCAGCGCGAACCTCACCGCGGTCCGCATCAATGGAGTGGAGATGATGGAGGCGAGCATCAACGCCGCCATCGCCGGGGACTTCGGGGTGCCGGTGGTGATGATCTCGGGAGACGACGCCACCATCGAAGAGGCACGCGAGACCATCGGGGATCTGGAGGGTGCCGTCGTCAAGTGGAGCTACGGTTTCCACTCGGCTCGGACCCTCATGCCCGAGCCCGCCAACCGGCTCATCCGGGAGAAGGTGCGGGCTGCTCTGGGCCGGCTCCACGAATTCACTCCGTACCGGATGGAGGGGCCCGTGGAGCTCGAGATCTCCTTCAAGAACTACATGCCGGCGGAGCTCATGGCGTACCTGCCGATCGTCGAGCGGGTGGACGCCCACACCATCCGCTTCGTCGGCGAGGACATGGGTCAGATCTCGCGCTTCATCGCATTCACCACCCGGTATGCGGTGAACGTCAGTCCCTGATCCTGCAGCGGTGCTATTCCCGCGTCGTTCCTCCTCGTCCGCGCCGCGCCTCGGCACGCTCGGTGTTCACGAAACATCGGATACACTCCACTAGTCGACGCCGACTTTGGGGCTGCGTCGCTCCAGAAGGATGGTGTCCCGCCATCGTCCGTCATGGAATCTCCCGATGCGTTCGTGTCGACCGACGACCCGGAAGCCCACGCTGCGATGGGCGCGAATGGAGGCTCGGTTCTCCGGGAAGACGCCGGCGAGAAGGGTCCAGATGCCGGCCTCCTCGGTGACCTGGACGAGAGCCTCCAGGAGGGCGGTGCCCAGTCCACGCCCCCGGGCGTCCGCCGCTACGTAGACCATCACCTCGGCGACGCCGCTGTACACCGCGCGGCGGGAATATCGGCTCGCGGCGGCGAATCCCACCACGCCGGCCTCCTCCTCCGCGACGAGTCGACCCGGCTCGAGGCGGGCCGCATCCCATGCCTCCCACGTCGGCAGCTCGGTCTCGAACGTGGCGTCGCCCCCCTCCATGCCTTCACGGTAGATCCTGCGAACGGCTGGCCAGTCGGCACGGACGAGAGGGCGGATCCTCACGACTCATCCTCCCCCGGAGTCCCGGCGGGCTCCGTATCGTCGTCCACTGCTGCCAGCTCCGGATAGCGCCAGGCGAGTACGGCCGCCACCGGAACCCCCAGGACGAGTCCTCCGTGGAGGAGCGTCTCGAAGAGGGGAGGCAGAGCCAGGACCCGCCGCAGCCATCCGCCGAGGAGAACGACGGGGTAGGCGACGACGACGTACGCGAGGAGGACGAGGAGCGTCCTGCGGAGGGGCTCGTCCTTCACCGGATCCCGTCGAAGAAGCGGGTGACCGCGGAGCGGAGGCCCTCCGGGTCCTCGACGTAGGCAAAATGACCCGCGTCCAGGACCTCGAAGGTGCCCAGGGGCAACGCCTCCGCCAGCTCCCGGGCCATCTCCGCGGGCAGGGCGTCGTATCGACCGTGAAGGACCAGTGTCGGCGCATGCACGGCCCCCAGTCGGTCCCACCACTCCACCGCGCCCATGCTGGCCCCGAGCAGTCGCGCCACGTCCTGTCCCTGGCGGGCCGTGGTGGCATCGAGGTCGAGCGCCAACGCCTCCACCGTCGCGGGATCCTTGACCACCGGCCGGAACGCCAGACGGTAGAATCGACTGAGCGTAGCCGGATCCCGCGCCTCGAACGCCTCGCTGCCACGGATCTCGGCCATCTGGTCGGCCACGTCCTCCGGCATCAGGCTGTCTCTCCGAGCCCTGGTCTCCTCCCGGAACCTGGATCCGGGCTCCACGGGGTTCATGAGGATGACGGCCCGGCTCCGGTCCGGATAGCGTCGTGCGTACTCCAGTGCGAGCAGACTTCCGAAGGAGTGCCCCAGCACACTGATCCTCTCGTACTCCAGGGCCTCCCGCAGCGCCTCGATGTCCTCGATGAACGCGTCGAAGGTGATGACCGAGTCGGTGAGGGCCGCGGACGAGCGACCCGTGCCCCGCTGATCGTAATAGACGAGCGTGTTCCTCGTGCCCAGGGCGTCGAGGCCGGGTTGGAGGTAGGAATGATCCAGCCCCGGTCCGCCGTGAATCACCACCACGGGATCACCCGACCCCACCACCTCGTAGAAGAGTTGCGCGTCTTCGAGGGTCAACAGTCCCTGTCTCGCCGCCTGGGCCTCGGCGGACATGGAGGGCCCGCCGAAGGAAGCGACCCCCAGCGCGACCAGTACAGGTGCGCTCGTGAGTCCTCTCAACTCGCTCCTCCCTCTCGTTGGCCATGCCCGCAGAACCGTCGACCCGACGCCGCCGGCTCGACGATCCGAGGACTCGGAGTGCATACCCCCACGGGGGGCGAGAGGGTCACGGTGGTGACGGCATCCGCGCCCTGTACCGTGGATCTCGGGGTGGGCTGGACGTGGATTCGACCCCACCGATGGAGGTCGGGGCGTCGGTCAGGAGACGAGCTGGGCCTTGATGGCGGTCCGCACGACCCGGGTGGCGAATCGGGAGAAGGTCCCGTGCTCTTCCGGATCGTAGCTGGGCGCGGCCTCCACGAGCGCCTTGGCTCCTACGCGGACGAGGCGGTCCTGAGGCGCTCCCAGGCCGCGGTTGCGGATGGCCTCGTCGACCGCGATTCGGAGATGGGCCCGCACCAACGTCTCCAGGGCCGCGTCCTGACCCGAGGCCGTGCGAACGACGAGCCGAGCCTCCTCGGCCTCGTCGAGCACCTCCACGTCACTGGCGCGGGCCACCAGGTCGGAGACCGGCGTTCCTGTGATTTCGTCCTTGGACATATCAACCATTGGCGACATACGATCGACTCCGGATATCAGGGGGTGCAACCGCCGTGTCTCGATTGTTACATGGCGAGCCGCGGACCCGTTGTCTCGCCCCCCGAGAGTCGCCCCGTGCATCATGGAGGTGCCAGGAGCGACTGCTTACTTCCACGTTGTCCCGGCCCGCGTGGAACTGCAAGGGATTTCCCTCGCGACCTGCCCCGGGGGTCCCATGCCCGGCCACGACCCGCACCCATCGCTCAGCCCGCCTCCGGTCGGGGATCGAGGAATCCGGGGGCGGGACGGTCCCGTCGGGCCCCCACCGGCTCGGGCCGCGGGCGGGGCGACGCCGGCCTCGGGTCGGGCTCCGACCGCCCCGGGGTCGGGCTCCGGGAAGGTGTCTCCGACACGTCCTCCTCGTCGTCCCGACTCACGAAATGGCGCTGGAAGAACAGGGCGAAATCGTCCACCAACGAATACATCACGGGGACCAGGACCAGCGTCAGGAAGGTGGCGAAGAGGATCCCGGCGATGATCGCCACGGCCATCGGACCCCACCAGGCCGCCTGCTCGCCCCCCCAGTACAGCTCGGGAGTCAGGGAACCGTAGAGACCGAAGAAGTCGAAGTTCAGTCCGATGGCCAGGGGCACCATGCCGAGGGCGGTGGTGAGGGCCGTCAGGACCACCGGCCGGAACCGTGTCTTTCCGCCCTCCACCAGAGCCTCCCTCCGGTTCATGCCGTCCCGCTCCCGAAGGATGTCGATGTAGTCGATGAGGATGATGGCGTTGTTCACGACGATGCCCGCCAGCGAGATGATCCCCACGCCCGTGTTGATGATACCGAAGGGCATGCGGAAGATCACCAGCCCGATGAGCACCCCCATCGTGGACATGACCACGGAGGTCAGGATGATCACCGGCTTCACCACCGAGTTGAACTGGCTGATCAGGATGAAGCCGATGAGGAGCAGGGCCGTGAGGAAGGCGCCTCCCAGGAAGGCGGAGGCTTCGTCCTGTTCCTGGGACTGTCCCGTGTACTGCATGGTGTACCCGGGTGGCAGATCCGCCTGGAAGTCGGCCAGAATCCCCTGCACCTCCGCCAGCACGGCGTTGTTGCTGTAGCCCGACGCCACGTCCGACGTGATGGTGGCCATCCGCTCCCGGTCCTTCCGGCGGATGGCTCCGGCGCCCTCCTCCACCGACCACGTGGCCACGGAGACCAGGGGCACCTGCGTGCCATCGGCCATGACCGTCAGCTCGCGGAGCCCCTCCAGCTCGTCCCGGTACTGCTCGTCGAGACGGACGATGATGTCGTACTCGTCGTTGCCGGTCCGATACTTCGCCGCCTCGACACCGTTGATGGCGTTCCGGATGGCGTTGCCCACCTGGGCGGTGTTCAGATCGTAGAGGGCCGCCTTCTCCCGGTCCACGTGCACGGAGAGCTCGGGCCGGGCCTCGTCGAGGTCGCTCTCCAGGCCCACGAGCTTACGGGAGACGGGGGCGTTCTCGAGGATGTCGAGGACCCGGTCGGACAGCGCCTCGAGCTGCTCCACGTCCTCGCCGACGATCTCGATGTTCACGGGCGCTCCCTGGGGCGGCCCTTCCCCGACACGATCCACCACCACGGTGGCGCCCGCGACCTCGGTGCCGATCTCCTCCTGCATCTCGGCGAGGGTCTCGAAGGCGTCCCGCTCACGGTCCTGGAAGTCGACCAGGGAGATGGCCAGCCGGCCCGATTCGGGTCCGCTCGCGCCACCCCCGCCCATGGGATTCCCGCCGCTGCCGCCGGAGCCCGTCGTCGCCACCACCGACTTCCAGTCGTCTCGGCCCTCCACGCGCTCGAGCTGATCCTCCAGGCGCCGGACGATGTCGTCCGTCACGTCCGCACGCGTACCCACCGGCGTCTCCACCGTCACCATGAGCTGACTCGGCGGCATGTTCTCCGGGAAGTACTCGATGCCGGCGCCGAAACGCGCGAAGAGGAATCCCGCACCGATGAAGGCGGCCACGGTGAGCGACAGGACCACGGCTCGATGCTCCAGGGACCACCGGAGCCGGTTCTCGTAGTCCCCGATGACGGCCGGGAGGAGCCTGTCCTGGAATCGACGAGCCGCGCCATCCAACACGAAGCGGTGGAGGGACCACAGGAAGACCACCGTCGCCGCCAGAAGAACCGCGGTGAGGAGGTTGGCTCCCGCGATGGCCAGGAACGAGAGCACCGTCAGTCCCACGAGCGTCCACCGGGCGGCAGGCCGCAGAGGCTTGGACGGCGTGCCATCCAGCGTCATGAACATGGCGCACAGCGTCGGGACGATGACCAGCGCGACGAAGAGCGAGCTCGTCAGCGTGACGATGAGCGTCCTGGGCAGATAACCCATGAACTCGCCCACCTCTCCCGGCCAGAACAGAAGGGGCGCGAAGGCGGCCAGGGTCGTGGCCGTGGCGGCGATGATGGGCATGGCCACCTCTCCCGTGGCCTTCTTGGCTGCGGTCTTCCGGTCGAAGCCCTCCTCCAGGAAGCGGTAGATGTTCTCCACCACCACGATGGCGTTGTCGACGAGCATCCCCAGCGCGAGGATCAGGCTGAACAGGACGATCATGTTCATCGACACGTCCATGAGCTTCAGGACGACGAACGACAGGAACATGGACGACGGGATGGAGACGGCGACGAACATCGAGGTCTTCGCCCCCAGGAAGAAGAGGAGGACGCCGACGATGAGGATGAGCCCGCTGATGATGTTGTTCTCCAGGCTCGACACCATGTCCTCGATGTCCTCCGAGGCGTCGGAGGTGATGACGACCTCGGTGGTCGGCGGGAAGAGAGGCTGCATGGCGTCGATCTCGGCCCGCACCAGCTCGGCGGTCTCGATGATGTTCTCGCCGGCCCGCTTCACCACGTCGAGGGAGACGACCGCCCGACCGTCCATGCGGGCGAAGCTCTCGCGCTCGGCGAAGCCGAAGTCCACCTCGGCCACGTCTCGGACGTAGATCGGGCGGGCGTTCTCGGTGGTGACCACCAGCTCCTCGATGAGCGTCGGGTTCTCGAACTCGCCGTCCACGCGGACGAGATACTTCGTGGCGCCCACGTCGATGGAGCCACCCGGGATGTTCACGTTCTCCCCGCGGATCGCGTCCACCACATCCTGCAGCGTGACGCCGTAGTAGTTCATCTTGGAGAGATCGACGTCCACCTGGACCTCGCGCTCGAGGCCGCCGCGCAGGTCCGCGCGGAGGATGGACGGGATGGTCTCCAGGCGATCCTGTAGCTCCTCGGCGATCTCCTTGAGCCTGACCAGGCCGTAGTCCCCCGAGAGGTTGACCCGCATGACGGGGACCTCGGAGAAGTTCACCTCCACGATGCTCGGCTCCTCGGCGTCCTCCGGGAGGTCGACCTTGGCCAGATCCACCTTCTCACGGACCTTCTGGAGCGCCTCGTCGAGGTCGATGGAAGGGTCGAACTCCGCCGTGATGCTCGAATATCCCTCCACCGACGTCGACGTAAGCGTCTCGATCTCGCTGATGGTGGAGAGGTCCTCCTCGATGACCCGCGTCACCTGGCTCTCCACGTCGGCGGGGGACACACCCGGGTACATGGTGTTGACCACGAGGATGGGGATGGCCAGCTCGGGGAACGACTCCTTGGGGGTTGCCCGGTACGCGAGGGTGCCCATGATGACGATGATGGCCAGGAGCACCAGGATGGACGTCCTGTGCTCGGTGGCGAAGCTGCTGGGGCCGAACTCCCGGAAGGTCTCCAGCGCCCCGCGCTCGGGTGCGCGGCCCAAGGGGCGTCCCTTCTGCGGCTCGTTGTCGCTCATGGTCTTCCTCACCCTCCCACCACGTTCACGCGATCTCCGTCGGCGACGGTGCGCTGACCTACGACGACGAGGCGCTCTCCTGCGGACACGCCCTCCTCGATGACCACCATGTTCCGACGCGAGGCTCCCACCACGACGTCACGCGCCTCGGCGACCTGCTGGCCGTCGTGCTCGGACACCACGAACAGACGATATCCGTCCTCGATGCGGACCAGGGCGTCCTGCGGCACGACGATGACGTCGTCCAGGCTGCGCCGCGTCACCGACAGGTTCGCCACCATCTGCGGCTTGATGGCCCGCCCCTGATTCTGGACCTCGATCTCGATGGGGAAGGTCCGGTTCTGCCGATCCACCGTGCTTCCCACGTACCGGACCGTCGCCGTGTACCGGCGGCCGTCCAGAGCCTCGAACGTCATGTCGGCCCTCGAGCCCACCCGTACGTCGGGTGCGTACCGCTCGGGCACGCCCGCCACCACCTTGATGGGGTTCAGGTCGACGATGCGCCCGATGGTCTCGCCGGGACTCACCGTGGTTCCCACGTCCACGTGACGCTCGTCGAAGATGCCGCCGAAGGGAGCCCGGATGACGGTGTTGGCGAGGCGCTCTTCCAGGGCCTCCAGCGCCGCCGCGGACTGCTCCGCCGCGAACTTGGCCTCCAGGTAGGCGATCTCCGATCCCACGCGATCCTCCTCCCAGAGCCGCTTGCGCCGCTCCCACGTCTGTTGGGCCAGGGCGGCGGCCGCCCGCGCCTGGTCGACCTGCGCGACCAGGATCCGATCGTCGATCTTCGCGATGGAGTCACCCTCGGAGACGGCATCGCCCCGATCGACGTAGAAGTGCCGGATCGTCCCGCTTTCCTCCGCCTCGAGCATCACGTCCTGATTCGCGGTCGCCACCGCGGTGAGCCGGATCTCTTCGGTGAAGTTCCGTGCCTCGACGGGCGCGACCTCGACGTTGATCGTCCGTGCGAAGCTCTCGGCCGGCTCTCCGGCCTCGGCGTTGCCCGCCTCGGCGGGGCCGCATGCCGCCCCCCCTAGGAGGAGCGCCACCACAGCGGACCGCCACGCCGCCTTCCTCGTCGCCCTTCCCCGCTGCTCCATCGACTCGCTCCCCTTTGGACGTATCGTCATGATCCCGTATCGCTTTCTTGCAGGTCGACCTGGACATCGACAAGGGGAACGACCCCCGCCGCCTCATCCAGCCGCGCGCGCGCCGTCAGGTAGTCGTAGACGGCCTGGGCGTAGTTGAACTCGCTCTGCCGCAGCGCGACTTCGGCGTCCGTGAGCTCCAACTGGCTGCCCAGCCCCTCGGAGTACTGCGCACTGGCGATCTCGAAGCCTCGTCGCGCCTGGACGACGGCGAGCTGCTGGGCCTCTGCCCGCAGGAGCGCCTCCTGTACGGACTCGACGATGGTGCGGATCTCGCTCTCGGCGACATCCACACCCTGCGACGTGTTGGCTCGAGCCTGCCGCACCGACGCGCGTGCCTGATCGATGCGCGCGTCCCGGCTGAAGCCCTGGAAGAGGGGGATGGTCACCTGCACGCCCACCAGCGTCGAGTAGGCGCGCTGACCGTCCCCGCGGGCGAAGAAGTTCGGCGACCCGTTGTCCTGCGCGCTGATGATGTAGTTCCCGAAGAGGGAGACCTCGGGGAGGTAGGCCGCCTGCTCCGCCCTCATCTCGGTGCGCCTGAGCTCTTCGGTCAGCTCGAGCTGCCGAAGATCCGAACGGAGCCGGCGCGCCCGATCGAGGGCCTCGGACACCACGTCCTCCACATCGAACTCCCCCGCTCCGATCTCCATGCCCATGAAGGAGAGGATCTCCCGATTCGCCGGCGAGTTCGCCGACACCTCGTCGAGGCGCATGTCCGCCAGCGTCCCCCGGACGCGCAGACCTTCGTGGTCCCGGAGATTCGCCTGGATCGCGAGCTGCCGCCTCGCCTGCGCCACGGCGTTCCTCGCTCGCCTCAGGTTCGGCTCCAGGTTGGCCAGCTCGACCTGAAGGCGCAGAACGTCGTAGTCCGACGTGAGCCCCGCCTCGTTGAGCGCCTGCGTCTCCCTCAAGGACTCCCGAACCCGGCGCACCGAGTTCTCGGTGAGCCGGGCCTGCTCCTGGGCGAGAAGAAGATCGTAGTAGCCGTTTCTCACCTGCGTCACCACACCCTGGGAGACGCCGCGGACCACCTCACTCTGCAGTGTCTCGTACCGCCTCGCGGCACCGAGGGCCACGATGACCCCGGGCCGGAAGAGGGGCTGCTCCACGCTCAGCGTGGAGTTCCAGACGTTGTCGGCACCGAACTGGACCTCGATGAACCCCCCCTCTTCGGCGTCGGGATCGAAGATCTGGGCCGGAAGAAAGTTCACCGTGGGGTCGACGTTTCGGGTGTACGAGCCCGTCAGGTCGACCGTCGGCATGACGTTGGACCACGCTTCGGAGACCTGCTCCTGGGCCGTGACATACGCCTCACGGGCCACCGTGAGCTCCCGGTTCCGATCCAGGGCCGAGCGGGTCACGCCCGAAAGGCCCAGCGCTTCGGACTCGACCTGAGCGGCCAGAGGCGACGCCGTCAGTCCTCCCACCAGAAGCATCAGCACGCTCGAACGTCGTGCGCGCTTCCTCCCGGTCCCGTTGTCCGGTCGCGCCAGGCGACCCTCTGTCGTGCACATCCCGTCCTCGTTCCCGTTCGCTCGTGGTTCGTGGTTTCGCATCGGTGGCCGGTCCCGCTCCTCAGACCTCTACGGGATCCGGGATATCCGGATTCACCGCCCCATCCGATCCCATCGTCTCCATCGTCGCGGCGAAATCCGGTGTCGCGACGCCAGCCATCAGTCGAGCACCCGAAGCCTTGAACAGCGCGCGGAAGGCCTCGGGATCCGCATCGAGGTGACCCTGATGGTAGAGCTGCACCATTCCGTGGGCGTGAGCCCACATCGTCACCGACGTCTCCTCGGGGTCGCCCGGCCGCAGGATCCCGGCCTCCATGCACTCGCGAACTCGATCCAGCCAGAACTGATGCGTCGCAGAACGAAGAGCCTCGATGTCGGGTGGAATGCTCTCCATCCCCAGATGCTCGGCGGGCGTGTGCATCATTCCGTACCATCGGGGATGCTCGATTACGAAGTCGAGGTACTTCTCACCGGCCCCGAAGAAACGCTCCAAAGGCGTGGGAGCGCCCAGAGCGGAATACAGGTAGCGGGAGAAGGTGCGGTGGGCTTCACGCAGGACATCGGCCAACACGGCCTCCCGTCCGTCGTAGTGGCGATAGATCGCCGGGGCCGTGACGCCGACCTCCTTGGCGAGCTTCCGCATGGAGAAGCCGTCCAGGCCCTCCTCCAGGTAGAGGTCGCAGGCACAGCCCAGAATCCGATCTCGTTGATCTGTCATGTAAACACTGTAAACTGCCCTGAACGAATGGTCAACGGGAGTACCGTAATCGACGGGTAACAGTGTTTAGTGCCAAAAGGTGCTTGTCCCAGATCGAGAAGCGTACGGCCCAGGTGTCGCTATTCTCGATGAAGATGGTCGAGACCCAGGCGCCCCGGAGGAATCGCGGACGACGGCGGAGGACGCCGACAAGCCGAAGAGGACCGCGGACGACGGCGGAGGACCCTCATTAGCGCCAGAGAGCCGCGGACGACGGCAGAGGACCCTCAAATAGAGCCAGAGGGCCGCGGAAGACCGCGGACGACGCCGAAGATCGCGTCAGGGAATCGGGAGCTCGATCCGGATCCAGCCGGAGCTCGGGTGATTGCTGGCCCAGAAGCCTCCGGCGAGGGCCCCGCCGACGATCCCGAGGCCCATCCAGCGCATGGCGTCCGTCACCACCGCCGACGGGGGCGAGTCCTCGGCCGAGATGACGCCGGTGCGGTTGAGGATCACACCCACCGCCGCGCCCACGAAGAGCCCTCCTGCGGCACCCAGCATCGCCCCGTGTCGAAACGACTCCCGAGGCGTCCGCAGGAGATAGGCGTCGAGACGCTCCATGTCCTCGAGGGGCACCGGATAGGGGCGAGCGAATCCATGGACGTCCAGGAGGATCCCGTCCTGTCTCCAGGTCCGGAACTCCGCCGCCACCGTGCGTCGATCCGAGAGCTCGATGCGTACGCTGTCCCCCACCGTCATCCGATTCCGATCAGCTCCCTGGGCCGCCGCGGAGCGGGCGGAGAGAGACAGAACCAGGAGCAGGAAGGTCGGCAGGCGGACGGCCGCCGAGGGCGAGCTTCGATGGCGACGCCGGTCTTTCTGTGACACGTGGAACGGCTCCTCGGGGCGACGGTCACCGCAGCGAGGACGGTCGAGGGTTGCTGCTGGAGCATCCGGTCGCCCCCTCTCCGGCAATTGTGGGAAATCGTGAGCGCGACGTCCAGCCGAGGTGACCTTCTCCGTGGCGCGGCGGCCCCGTCCGTTCTCAGAGGAGCGAGTCCAGATACAAATCCACACGCAGGCCGCGTGGATCCTTGAGGCCGTATCCGGCGTCCATCCGCAGGAGACCGTCGACCAGGGAGAGCCCGACCCCTACGGAGTAGAAGCCGTCTCCGAGGGAGAATCCGTCGTGGGGAGACGCGAAGCCGCCTCCGGCCCATGCGTAATCGGAGAAGAGGGATACGGCGCCGAAGGAGAGCCGTCGCGCGAGCTCGGCACGCGCCCTGACCATACGCTCTCCACCGAGGATGCGAGGTGCGTAACCGCGCAGGGTCCGGGGCCCACCGACGTACCAGAGGCGCTGGACCGTGGGTGTCCCGGCCGTGGCCCCGCCTCCGGCTTCGAGAGCGAGGCGGAGCGTTCCCGGCAACGAGAAGGCGACCCGACCGACCAGGGAGCCCCGGAGAAAATCGGCCTGGCCGGTGGCCGCGCGCACCGAGACGTCGAGGCCTCCCTGCGTCAGGCGCGGATCGGTTCCCCACCACGGCCACAGGTCGAGAGTGATGCCATGCTCCCACCCCTCCTCGGCCCGGAGATTCGGTCGGAAGGACCAGCCGTCTTCCCAGAGATCCCGGACCGCGAACCCGGTCTCCGCGTCCACGGCGCCGTGGTGCTCGGCGTATCCACGGAGCCGGTAGCTCCGTCGGCGAGCGCTGGGCGGGGTCCACGCGATCGAGGCACCCGACCGGCGAAAGTAGTCGCCGTCGTCCCTCCCGAAGAAGAGAGCCATCGTGGAATTGCCGAGACCCAGGTGCCGGTCTCCCTCGTCGATGGACGTCAGCTCGTGGTATCCCGAGATCGCCACACGTCGACGCAACGTCTCACGCGCCACCTCGACGCGGAGGTTGGGGACCCGATCGGCATGGCCGATGCGGCCGGTCAGGGTCACGGAGAGTGGCCCGACCGGCGACGCCGGTCGGAGCTGCAGCCTGGCGCCGACGGACAGCCCTTCCACCCGGTTGAAGCGCAGCAGGTCCGGCCGCTGGAGTCCGTAACGGAAGGTCATCGGCGTCCCGGATCCAGGCGCCTGGGGTAGAGCCGCCAGCCGATCGAAACGCTCCTTCAGCTCGTCCTCGGACGGGAATCCAGCCGCTTCCTCCCAGATCGGGGGGGGCAGCCGAGGGCTCTCGGCCAGGACGGCCCGGTCTTCGGGCACCAGGTATCGGACGTCTCCGTCGTCGGTCGTCGCGCTCCGCGTCTCGAAGGGCACGGAACGTCCGAATGCGAGCTCGTTGAGGTACGCCATGGCCTGGCTTCGGGTCCTGAAGTGCACCGTGGGAAGCTCGTCCTCCGCCCCCATCGCGTCCCTGGATGCAGTGGTCTCCACCGACTCGAACTCGTAGGCGAAGTCGGCGGTGACCGGAGCCTCGAGGATGCCGGCCGCGACCTGACCCTCCATGCGCATCGAACGGGGCATCCACACCGAGAAATCCCAGAGACCGTAGTCCACGGAGATCATGGAGATGTCGACGGTCCACGGCTTGAGCATGCCCGGAATGAAGTCCAGATCCTCCTCTTCTTCCTCCTGTAGGTCGGGGAGGTCCCGAAAGGCGTCGAAGATTTCGGAGAGCCGGTAGACGGCCCGAACCAGGGCACCCGATTCCGGCTCGATCCAGAGCGTCCCGGCGATCCTGTGGACGTCGGCCCGTCGTGGCACCACGCTCAGCTCCACGGCCCGTACGGACCGACCGTCGGGAAGGCTCAACGTGAGGGTGTCCCCTGAGGAGAAGCGGTACGACCCGGCATACCGCGGATCCAGCGGATGCTCGAACCAGAACCCTTCCCCGTCCGGATCTCCCAGATCGTCGTCCCGGGACGTGAGGCCGAAGAGGAGTCGATCGTCCATGGGATCGAATGCCGTGTCGAAGCGTCCCAGATCGATGTCGTCGACATCGACACCTGCGGGGCTCTGCTCCCGGAAGGCGAGAACCTGGACCAGGTTCTCCCCATCCCGTCTCCACCAGACCCGATGGGAGGATTCGGAGCGATACAGGGTCCGGTCCTTCAACGGCATGCGCAACGCCGCGGCCATCCGCTGTCGGACCACGGCGGTGTAGGAGAGAATGGCCGAGTCCACCCGCTCGCGCTCGGCGAGCGCCGCCTCGTGCAGCGTCCGGGCCGTCGGGTCGGCATAGGAGGACGTCCCGGGCGCGAGCGACTGGGCCGACGCCGACGCGCCCAGCAGGCCGGGAAGCACCCAGAGCAGGATCGTCGGGACCACCGCGGGCATCTTCACCCGGCGAACGTCACCCGGGCCAGGTCCTGCCAGCGGACGAAGCGCCGGGCACCAGTCTCCGGCGTCACGTAGATCCCCCTGTGGGATCCGCCGACGTCGTCCGTACCGTGAAGACGCAGGGTCCTGCCATCCAGGAGCGTGACCAGGGCCCCCTCGTCTCCGTCCGGCCGGATCTCCCGGATGCGAGCCATCTCGATCCCGATCTCCGCCCCATCCATGCGGCCGTCCAGAAGCTCCCACACGCGATCCTCGTCATGACCCCAGCGGATGGCCCCCTCGAGCACCCGGCCGTCCCGGGCGTATACCGTGCCTCGGAGCGGCCCCTGGACGGCCACCTCGGGCGGACCGACCCGTCCGACCCGACCCCCCTCGACGAAACGAATCTCGTCGAGATCCGCCCAGGAGACCACGATCCTGCCCAAGTCCGGCTCGACGACCTCGATGCCCCGATTCCGGTGGTCCACATCATTCGTCCCCGACAGCCTCAGACGCCCTCCGGAGCGCAGGGTCACCTGTGCGCTCCGGTCATCCACCGGCCGGATGGAGGCGATGTCGGAGAAGGGGATGGCCCGGTCGACCCCGTTCTCCCGTCCGTCCAGCACGTCCGAAGGAAAGGCCTCGTCCAGGTCCCATGAGACCAGTCCGGTGACCTCCAGCCCATCCACGGTCCGAAGCGTTCCGAAGAGCCGGGGCTCGACCTCGACGGGCGATGACGAGGGCGCCGGGCGCAGCTCCACCCGCTCCAGCTCCTCCCACTCGATGGTCACGGGCGGGCCGTCCACGGGGATCACCACCAGCCCCCTCATCGAGACTCCGATATCCGTCGTGCTCCCATGGAGCTCGATCTCGTCGCCGTCGCGAAGGACGACGCGGGCCCGACGGGCGTCGAGGATCCGGATCTCCGAGACCCGCGCCAGGCGGATGGAAGAAGGGACCCTGGGCGGTGGAGAGAGATCGTCCTCGTCCCAGGTGAGGCGCACGCCGAATGCCTCGAGACTCCGCCTGCGACGCATCTCCCTTCCGAACGCGGGATCGAGACGCTCGGCTTCCCGGAGGATCTCTCGGGGGACCTCCTTGGCCCCGTCGAGGAAGTCATGGAGGCTTCCCTCGTTGCCATCCCAGCGCAGATATCCCTCTACCACGCCGCCGTCGGATGTCTCGACCCGTCCGTACAGCCGCGCGCCGGCGGACGCGTCCTCGCCTCCCCACTGGGACAGCCCGAGAAGGAGTGCGGTGACCCCGATGACGGTCATGGAGCTCCGGACAAAGGTGCACGCGTTGGCCGACCTGGAGCGGGTGTGCGCCCCGCACAGCCCTACGCCGGTGCGCCCGTCATCGTTTCACAGGCTCGCCCGAGCCCCCAGGATCCGGGGGGGCGATGGAGGGTAGCCGATCCGGGTTCCCGACGAGCGTGTCGTCCCCCGTTCGCTCTTCGCGCCAGGAGATGCCGTGGCCGACATCCCCGAAACCAGCTACTGCCGGGCGGCCGACGACCATCCGCTGCATCGGGCGTACCACGACGAGGAGTACGGCTTTCCCCTGGACGGAGACGACGCCCTGTTCGGGCGCCTCCTTCTCGAGATCAACCAAGCGGGCCTCAGCTGGCTCACCATCCTCAAGAAGCGAGAGAGCATGCGCCGAGCCTATCATGGCTTCTCGGTGGACGCGGTGGCGGCCTACGGGGACGAGGACCGCGAGCGCCTCCTGTCCGATCCGGGCATCATCCGGAATCGTCTCAAGGTCGAGGCCGCCATCACCAACGCCCGGCGGATCCTCGAGATCCGCGCCAGTCACGGCTCCTTCGCCGTCTGGCTCGACGCCCATCATCCCCTGCGGAGGTCCGACTGGGTGAAGCTGTTCAAGCGGACATTTCGCTTCACCGGGGGAGAGATCACCGGAGAGTTCCTCAAGAGCGTCGGCTACCTCCCGGGCGCGCATCACCCGGCGTGCCCCGTCCACGCCGAGATCGTGGCGCTGGATCCCCCCTGGTTGCGGTGACCCCTCCGTCGCTGTGGGATCGGTGGGCTCCCCCCGATTTCGAGGCTCCGGCCTGGGCCGCCGGGCCCCATGCGCAGACGCTCTTCGCCCGACTCCTGCGGCCGAAGGCGGGACCTCCCGTGACGCGCCGGAGGATGGAAACGCCGGACGGCGACTTCCTGGACGTGGATTGGGGCCCGGACCCCCGACCCGGTGCCCCGGTGGCTCTGGTCCTCCATGGCCTGGAGGGCTCGTCGAGGCGCCGGTACGTGCGCAGCGTCGCCCGGGCGCTCCTGGACCGGGGCATCCGTCCCGTCGCCATGAACTTCAGGGGGTGCAGCGGCGAGCCCAACCGCAGGCTCCGCTTCTACCACTCCGGGGAGACCGGAGACGCTTCGTGGCTCCTGGCTCGCATCCGCGAGCGGTGGCCCCGGCGTCGCATCGGAATCATGGGCTTCTCGCTGGGGGGCAACGTCGCGCTCAAGATGTTGGGCGAGCGCCCCGACGGAGGTCGCTCGTTGGTCGACGCTGCCGCGGTCATGTCGGTCCCGTACGACCTCGACGCCGGGGCCCGTCTCCTGGAGCAGGGTCTCATGGGACGACTCTACTCGCAGTACTTCCTGCGCTCTCTCCGGCGGAAGGTCGACGAGAAGGGGGAGGCGCTGAATGCGAAGCTCGACGTCCGGGCCGCCCGGGCCGCGTCCACGATCCGGGACTTCGACGAACGGGTGACGGCACCCCTCAACGGCTTCCGCGATGCCCACGAGTACTACACGTGCTCCTCCAGCAATCGCTTCCTGCCACGGATCCGCGTCCCCGCCCTGCTGCTCCACGCCGTGGACGACCCCTTTCTTCCGCCTCCGGCGATCCCCCGGGAGGAAGCGGCCGCGAACCCGTGGATCCGGCTTCATCTCGAGCCCGCGGGAGGCCACGTGGGATTCGTGCAAGGGACACCGTGGGCCCCTCACTTCTGGGGGGAGGCGACGTGTGCCGAATTCCTCGCCATGGCGCTGGGTGCGAGGACGACGGACCCGTCCGAAGCCGAGGAGATCGATGGCGGTGGAGAACTTCCTTGACGGAGGCCGAAGCTTGCTCTAGCGTTTCGGCCGTGTGGTGGCGGGTTCGCGGTCGGAAGGTACGACTGCCGTGGGATCTGGACGTCGATCCAGATCTTTTTTTGTGCCCGCCCACCCCGTTCGATTCGTGGGACGACGCGAGATGGCGCGCGCCCGAAACAGCACTCCGAAGGAGCAGGAAAAGATGCGAGCCACCGGAACGGTGAAGTGGTTCAACGACGCGAAGGGATTCGGATTCATCTCGCCCGAGGGCGAGGACCGCGATTGCTTCGTCCACTACTCCGCCATCCAGGCCGAGGGCTTCAAGTCCC
>JAWVZK010000035.1:0-19249 GCA_033722275.1 Longimicrobiales bacterium
CGGAGGGGTCGTGGCCCGCTCAGAACGCCAGCAGCTTGGTGAGCTTCATGGTGACGAAACGGTCCAAGACCGCGTCGGCCGCCGTGTCCCTTCGCTCGGTCAGGACCAGGTACAGGTCCGAGAGCGGGGCATGGATCCAGCGGAAGCGCAGGTTGGTCACCATCTCCTCGGACGCCTCGTTGTACTGCACGAACGCGCTCGTCAGCAGCGTGGTGGAGAAGAAGACGTCCAGCTTCGCTCCGTAGACGTCGGCGGTGGTGGCCCCCTGTCCGGGCAGGTCGATGCGGTTGTGATTCGCGGAGAGATCCAGGAGCAGATGAGCTCCGAGCCGGCCGAGCACGTTGCCCCCGATGGAGCGCCGTTCGCCCCCGAAGTACTCGCCGCCCCCGAATTCGACTCGTCCGGACACGCTGCGAGCGCCGCTGGTCTCGTAGGAGACCGAGCCCTCGACGAAGTCGTATCGTCCGGTCTCGATCTGCGCTCCGCGGACCGAGAACGCCTGGTCCACCCGCTCGAAGCGATCGGTCACGCTCAGGCGGGCCGTGCTCCCGTCCCGGAGAAGTCGAGGTCCACGCCGCCCGTGTTCAGGCGTGTCTCCAGGTCCCGTCCGAGGTCGGTGTAGACATGGCTCTCCACATAGGGATTGAGCTCCAGGAGCCCGAACCGGCTCACCCGGGGGCGGACGCCCACGGTGCCGTACAGGTGGTGGATTCCTCGCCGGCGGACGAAGCCGACGCCGGGATCGAACTCGTCGTCGAAGATCCGGTAGAGGGTGAAGATCTCCCAGAAGGGATCGCGCCACCCCACCGAGAGCCGGCCGGCCATCTCGCGATCGAGAGGCGTACCGTCGTCCGCCGTGCCCTCCGTCGCTGCCAGGTACGACTGCACGAGCAGATATCCGTTCAGCGCCTGGAGGTTCGCGTCGACGCCGTAGCTCTGGTTCTCGGCCCGTCCGCCGCCAGTCTCGGCGCGGTTCACGAAGATTCCCCCGACGCTGAGGCCAGGGGCCGCCTCCGCCCTAACGCGAGCGACGGCGAAGTTCTCGGCTCCGAAGGAGCCCTCCTCGCGTGTCTGTATGTCGAGGGCCCCGAGGGTGAGCGGGCCGGTCGTCCCCGTCACCCGTCCTCCGGCCAGGATCGGCAGCGGCGTGCCGCGGGAGGTCAGCCCGATGCGGCGGGAGTGGAAGAGGGTGAAGTCGCGGTTGGTCACGCCCGTGCGGGTGGAGTAGGTGCCCTGGTCCCCGAACTGGAAGACGCCGGCGTTCTCGAGGAAGAACTCCCGCTTCTCCGGAAGGAAGAGGGAGAATCGTGTCAGGTTCACCTGCTCCTGATCCACCTCCACCTGGCTGAAGTCGGTGTTGGCCGTGAGGTCGAGGGTCAGTCCAGGTGTGATTCCGTACTTGAGATCCAGGCCCGCCTCGAGCTCGGTCTCGGCATCGGCCTGAAGCGTGCCCGACGGCTCGGCCGCCAGCACGAAGGGCTTCACGGAGAGGTTGCGCCCCGGCTGCAGACCGTCGAGTCCGACGAGGCGGCCTCCTCGGGAGCTCACGTAGATCTGCCATTGTCGGTCGATGGGAGCCCAGGTGGCGTCCTCGTTCTTCCGTCGGATACGGCGGAGGAGGTTCAGACCCCAAACCTGCTCGTCCCGTGCGGCGTCGAAGCGGAGCTGGGACCAGGGGATGGCCAGCTCGAGGGTCCATCCGCGGTCGTGGACCCGCGTCCGGAGGTCGAAGGCGGCGTCCCAGGCGGCGTTGTTGATCCGGCCGTCGTCCGCCGACTGGATGTCTCGGACGGCACCGCCGGGATTGAAGAAGAAGCTGAAGACCGTCGAGCCGTCGAGGAAGGGATCGAACATGATGCCGAAGGCGTCGCCGTCGCGCGTATTCGGATCGCGTTGCAGCGTCGGGATGATCGGCTCGTACCCCGACTGGTCGTACAGCTCGGCTCCCACGTACAGGTGCTCGTCGTCGAACAGGATGCGCACCTCGGTGCGCTCGGTCACCGGCATGCCCGCGTCCGGCTTCTGCTGCCAGAAGTCGTCGATCACGGGGGCCTCCGACCACGTCGGCTCGTCCAGCACGCCATCGACCTGGACGGGTCCGGTGGCGCGGGTGGCCGAGGCGGTGGGGCGGGGCGCCGAGTCCAGATCGATGGGCGTCTGGCCCGCGGAGCCGGTGGGCGCCGCGAGGAGGAGGGCCCCGGGGAGCGCCAGGGCGAGGAAGCGACGGGAGAAGGGCAGGCGCATGCGTAGAGGAGTCGAGGCAGGTGGCGGTACGCTCCCAGGACACGCGGGAGGCCGCTTGAGTTGACCACAGGGCGGCCCTGGAAGGCCCGGAGCCTACGGAGCGGCAGATCATCGAGTGGAGCGCGACGGGATGAGGGGTCTGGAATCTCCCGATGATCCTCCTGGCCGATGTCTGCGCCGCCCGGTGATGGAGGCGGCGACACCTGCCTCGGCTCGCTCATGAAGAGGAGGAAAAGATGTCGATCGTTCTGGCCATCGGGACAGCGGTGGGGTTCGTCTTCGGGGTGGTGCATGCCTGGGGAGTCTACAGGCAGCGGCTCCGGGAGGCGGCGGGCGTGGGGGTGAGCATCACTCCTGGACTCCGGCTCAGGTCCGCATACTCGGCCCTCTGGACCGTCGGGCTCTGGACGCTTTTCGGATCCTACGTGCTCGTCCTGTGGCTGGTATCCGTCCCCCTCTGGCTCGGTAGCCGGGTCGCCCGTTCGGGTCGCCTCGTCACCGTGGAGGCCTGAGTCATGGACTACACGAAGACCGAGCGGGTAGGAATCATCGGCGCAGGCGTCGCCGGTCTCGCCACGGCCCGACAGCTCGTAGCCCGGGGCATCGCATGCACGCTGTTCGAACGCGGCGAGAAGCTGGGCGGGGTCTGGACGGTGGGGTACGCCGGCTTCGGTGCTCAGGTCCAGAAGGAGCTCTACGAGTTCCCGGACTACCCGCTCCCCGCCGACACACCCGATTTCCCGTCGGGCCACGTAATCCAGGAATACCTGGAGGAGTAGGCGCGACACTTCGGCCTTTGGGGTCGGATCCGCTTCGGGACGACGGCCCGTGAGATCCGGGAGCCGCTGGAGGGCGCAGGATCGTGGACGGTCGTCTCTGAGCATGCGGGTCAACGAGACGTCGACACGTTCGACATGTCGTGGTGGCCACGGGACTGTACTCCGGCCGCCCGCACATGCCCACGTTTCCCGGCCGCGAGCGGTTCGGCGGAGAGGTGATGCACGTGTCGTCGTTTCAGTCCCCCGAGCAGCTTGCTGGCCGGAAGGTGGTGGTGGTGGGCTTCGGAAAGAGCGCGACGGACGCGGCTTTGGAGTCGGCGGCCGTCGCGGAGCGTACGACGCTCGCCTTCCGTGAGCCCAACTGGCCGGTCCCGCAGAAGCTCCTCGGCGTTCTTCCCTTCAAGTGGGCGATGCTGTCGAGGCTAACGAGCGCGCTCATCGCGCCCTATACCGGGCATCACGGGCCGAGCACACGGTGCATTCCCTGAGGCGCCCTCTGGTCTGGCTATGGTGGCGCCTCGTCGAGATCCTCCTGATCGCGCAGTGCAGGCTGAGCTCGAAGCGGGGACGACGCCTCGGTCTGATCCCGTCGAGGCCCGTGGAGATCGACACCCTCGGCGAAGCCACGATGCTCCCCCGGCCCGAGCTCTACCGATGCCTTCGAGACGGCAGCATCGAGCCGCAGAAGTCCGAGGTCTCGGCTCTGACCGCGTCCGGTGTCGTTCTGGCCAATGGCGAGACGAGGGAGGCCGACGTGGTCGTTCTGGGCACGGGGTGGGAGACGGATCACTCGTTCCTGAGCGAGGACGTCCGGGCTCGCATCGGGTACGAGTGCGACGGCTCCTACCTCTATCGCCAGATGATCGCGCCGGACGTCCCCGGGCTGGTGTTCGTCGGAAGCGCGTCCACCATCGAGAACATCGCAACCTACGCCATCCAGGCCCGGTGGCTCGCCAAGCTCCTCGCCGGCGTTCACGCGCTGCCCGAGATCGCGGAGATGCGCCGAGACGTGACGGAGATGAAGACCTGGAAGCGTGGCGTGATGCCCTTCAGCCGCGCCCGGGGAGCCCGCCTACTGCTCCACATGCTGCACTACCACGACCAGCTCCTCGTCGACATGGGCGTGGATCCGCGGAGGAAGGGGGTCTTCGCTCCCTTCAAGGAGGTCTTCGCGCCCTACCAGCCGAGCGACTAACGCCTCGGTGGTAGGGTAGGGGGCTGGACCTCGGCCAGACCCCATTGGAGGACGCGGTGCGGTCGGTCACGTCCGGCAGTCCCTCCACCGGACGGTCGCCGGGCCGACGCACGCACGCCCCTGGCTCAGACGGACTCTGCTCCACAGGTTGTCGCCACCGACACCCATCACCGAGTCGACGCTTCGATGAGCAAAGCCCGAGAGATCCGCACGTACGAGTACGTCAATCATCCGTATGAAGGCGTCCGCGAGACGATCCTCTCCGATCCGCTGGAGACGTTCCGCGGGGCGACCCAGGCGGCAGCCGATCGAGCCCGGTCGGTGGCCGCGGCGCTGAGGGTCAACATCGCGGGTGTCGACGTCGGCAAGGAGGTGCGGATCACCGTGGGGGAGCCCCTGGAGACCCCAGGCGAGCATGGGCGTCAGCCCTCCACCCGGATTCCCATCGAGTGGGAGGCCGCCAGCCGGCCCGGTCTCTTCCCTCTCATGCGGGGGGAGCTCGCCCTGTATCCCATCACCGCCACCGAGACGCAGCTCGACCTGGGCGGGACCTACGAGCCGCCGATGGGTGCGGTGGGTGGGGTCCTGGACAGCGTGGTGGGGCATCGGATCGCCGACGCGTCCATCCATCGCTTTCTCTCGGACGTGGCCCACCACCTGCGGACGACCTTGGGCTCGAAGTAGAGGCGGCCCCGTTCGGTTGCGACGCGGCGAGGGCCGCGTATTCTACCCCGAATCCCGGCTCCGGCAGGAGCCGACGAAGTCTCCCCTGCGGCCTCCAGGGCCGCGCAAGGAGGATGCATGGCGACACCACCCACGGCGCTTCCCGTGCGGCGGTCATTCGGCGAGACGATGCGGAAGGACGCGTGGTGGATCCAGCCGCTCGTCGTCTTCACCGTCTTCACCGCGTTCGTGGTCTACAGCACCTGGGCAGCCTTCCAGGGGACCTTCTACTGGCACGAGAATCTGCTTTCGCCGTTCTATTCTCCCGAGATCTGGGGACCTTCGGAGCACGCTCTGCTCCAGCGGTCGGGCAGCCCGGGGTGGTGGCCGGCTTTCCTGCCCTACTCACCGGCGTTCCTCATCCTGTGGGCGCCCGTGAGCTTCCGTCTCACCTGCTACTACTACCGGGGTGCGTACTACAAGGCCTACTGGCCGGGTCCGCCCTCGTGCTCCGTGGGCACGCCCAGGAAGGACTACATCGGTGAACGGAAATTCCCGCTCGTCGTTCAGAACCTGCACCGCTACACCCTCCCCTTCGCCCTCTTGCTCCTGGTCTTTCTCACGTACGACGCGTGGAACTCGTTCTGGTTCGAGACCGGTGAAGGAGGCCGGGAGCTCGGGATGAGCGTCGGATCCATCGTGTTGACCCTGAACGTGGCCTTCCTGGCGGCCTACACCTTCGGATGTCACTCCTTGAGGCACCTGGTCGGCGGAGGGATCGACATCCTCTCGGGCCGTCCGGTCCGGCGGAAGGCGTACGATTGCGTGTCGTGCCTCAACGCTCGTCACATGGCGTTCGCCTGGGTCAGTCTCCTGTGGGTGGCGTTCGCCGACATCTACGTCCGGCTCTGCGCCATGGGGACGTGGACCAACGTGAGGTTCTTCTGATGTCCGCCTATCAGGAGTTCGAGCATGACGTGCTCGTCATCGGCGCAGGCGGCGCCGGGCTCCGGGCGGCCATCGAAGCGGCGGCCGCCGGAGTGAGCGTCGGTCTGGTGTGCAAGTCCCTCCTCGGCAAGGCGCACACGGTCATGGCCGAGGGCGGAATGGCCGCGTCCATGGCCAACGTGGACGAGCGAGACGACTGGCAGACCCACTTCGCCGACACGATGCGGGGGGGCCAGTATCTGAACAGTTGGCGGATGGCCGAGCTCCACGCCAAGGAGTCGCCGGAACGGGCCAGGGAGCTCGAGTCCTGGGGCGCTCTCTTCGATCGGACCCCCGAGGGGAAGATCCTCCAGCGCAATTTCGGTGGCCACAAGTACCCGAGGCTCGCCCACGTAGGGGACCGCACCGGCCTGGAGATGATCCGAACGCTCCAGGACCACGGAATCCATCAGGGGATGGACGTCCACATGGAGGTGACGGTGACGCGCCTCCTCAAGGACGGCGATCGGTGCGTCGGCGCCTTCGGATACGACCGGGAGCAGGGTCGGTTTCGTGTGTTCAAGGCCAAGGCGGTCGTCCTCGCCACCGGTGGGCTGGGTCGGGCGTATCTCGTGACGAGCACCAGCTGGGAAGGCACGGGAGACGGACACTCACTGGGGTACCACGCAGGGGCGGAGCTGAGGGACATGGAGTTCATCCAGTTCCATCCCACCGGAATGATCTGGCCCCCGAGCGTGCGGGGCATCCTGGTCACCGAAGGCGTCCGTGGCGAAGGTGGAATCCTGAAGAATAACAAAGGCGAGCGGTTCATGTTCGAGGACATCCCGCCTCTCTACGTGGATCAGACGGCCGACACTCCGGAGGAGGGGTGGCGATACGTCACCGGCGACCGGAGCGCGCGCCGTCCGCCCGAGCTCCTGACCCGGGACCACGTCGCCCGGAAGATCGTAAAGGAGGTGCAGGAGGGCCGGGGAAGCCCCCACGGGGGCGCGTACCTCGACATCGCCTGGATCGCGGAGAACATCGAGGATGCCGAGTCCCACATCAGGAAGAAGCTCCCGAGCATGTATCACCAGTTCAAGGAGCTGGCAGGGATCGACATCACCAAAGAGCCCATGGAGGTCGGGCCCACCACCCATTACGCCATGGGCGGCATCGCCGTGGACCCGGACACCCAGATGACCACCACGGTTCCGGGTCTCTTCGCAGCCGGAGAGGTGGCCGGCGGCCTGCACGGGGCCAACCGACTGGGCGGCAACTCCCTCTCCGACCTCGTGGTCTTCGGAAAGCGGGCGGGGGAGCACGCCGCCCGCTTCGCCGTGGAGCATCCGAGCTACTCGGTGTCGGCGTCGGAGATCGAAGGGGCGGCCGGGGAGGCATTGGCCCCTCTGAACCGCGGCGTGACGGAGGTCGGGCCCTTCCGGCTCCAGCTGGAGCTGCAGACGATGATGCAGAACAAGGTCGGGATCGCGCGTGAAGAGGAAGGGCTGTCGCAGGCCCTCGACACCATCCGGCAGATCCGTGACGAGCTCGCGGACATGGGAGCCGGCGGCAATGGCTGGTCCAATCGGGGTTGGCACACGGCCCCCGACATGAAGCACCTGCTACCGGTTGTGGAAGCGATCGCCCGGTCGGCCCAGGCGAGGAAGGAGAGCCGCGGCGCCCACTCCCGACTCGATCATCCGGACAAGGATGCCGCGTGGTCCACATTCTACCACGTCGCGCGAAAGGGGCTCGATGGAGAGATGGTCATCGAGCGCATGGAGATCCCGGAGATCCCGGGGGAGCTGAGGGACATCATCGAGGAGCAGGGCTGATGCGGTCCGCGACGTTCAAGGTGTGGCGCGGTGATCGGGACGGAGGCGATTTCCAGACCTTCGAGGTGGAGCTGGAGCCCGGGTACGTCGTCCTGGACGCCATCCACAAGATCCAGGCCGAGCAGGCCAGCGATCTCGCGTGCCGGTGGAACTGCAAGGCGGGCAAGTGCGGATCGTGCTCCGCCGAGGTGAATGGATCGCCTCGCTTGATGTGCATGACACGCGTCGAGGACGTGGCAGGGAACGGACCCATCACCGTCGAGCCGATGCGCACCTTCCCGGTCGTCAAGGATCTGGTGACGGACGTCTCGTGGAACTACGAGGTCAAAGCCTCCATCCAGCAGATGACGCCCCGGGAGCCCGACTTCGAAGACGGATCCTGGAAGATGCGCCAGTACGACGTGGAGCGTCCGCAGGAGTTCCGGAAATGCATCGAGTGCTTCCTCTGCCAGGACGTTTGCCACGTGCTCAGGGACCACCGGATGCACAGTGAGTTCGCGGGGCCGAGGCATTTCGTCTTCGCCGCCCAGGCGGAGATGAACCCCATCGACGTGGGGGACCGTGTCGCCCAGCTTCGCGACGAGCTGGGTATCGGATACTGCAACATCACGAAGTGCTGCACCAAGGTCTGCCCGGAGAACATCACGATCACCGACAACGCCATCATCCCCCTCAAGGAGCGTGTCGTCGACCGGTCGTACGATCCCCTGGCGAAGCTGATGCGCGCGGTCTTCGGCGGGGCCCGCGAGGACTGAGGAGAGGAGGAACCGTGTTCGAGCTGAAGAAGTTGACTCCCCAGGCTCTGGATTCGGCACGGGAGAAGGCCTCCCGATATCGCCTTCTGAACCATCCGTTCCTGGCCGAGAGCATCTGCCGGGACATCCTGGCCATCGCACCCGACGATCAAGAGACGCTCGTCGCCCTCTGCTTGACTCTGTGTGATCAGTTCGGCGTCGAGGGTGGCGCCACGGTCAAGCGGGCCATGGACGTGGTCGGACAGCTCGAGGGCGAATACGAGCGACGCTACTACTCCGGGATCGTCTGCGAGCGCATGGCGTTCTCCGGCCTCCGCCGCGGCGGGCCCGCCGCCGGCCACGTAGCGTACGACTGGTTCGTGAAGGCCATGGGCCATTTCGATTCGGCCGCCGAGATCCGTCCCGAGGGCAACGACGACGCGATCCTGCGTTGGAACACGTGCGCCCGGGTCATCAACGAGCGTTCCGACGTCCACCCGGGACATCACGACACCAGCGTCTCGTTGCTGGAGTAGACGGTCGGTTTCGACGCCGGACAGGTGTCTTGCTGCGTAGGGGGTCTTCCGACATCCTGGACCGCAGATGTCCCCATGGCGCAGCGGATAGGCCATCGAGACCTTTGACGGGTCGGAACCTCCCGCTCCCTTCGTTGACGGCGGGCAGGTCTCCGCCGGAGTCAACCTTCACGGAGAGTCCAGAGATGAAACGCATCTTTCTGTTGAGCGTGGCCTTGATGCTCGCTCCCACGATGCTCGCGGCTCAGGTCGAGATCGGGATCGACGGAGGCCTGTCCATCGAGTCCGTTGACGACGCCAACGACGACGTCACGTCCTTCTCGGTCCCCACCAGTGGGCTACGCGTCGGGTTCATGGGGGGTGAGACGGTCGTCATCGAGTCCCGCGTCGCGTTGGCGTACACGTCCGTCGGCGATTTCTCGCTCACGCGGCTCACTCTCGTTCCCGGCGTGAATGTCCTGCTGGGTGAGCAGTTCTACGTCCGCGGAGAGGCGGGTCTCGCGTACGTCAGTGATGACGACGATTCCTTGACCCAGTTCCTCCTCGGTGCCGCCGCCGGCCTTCGCGTGCCTGTGGCCGATGGTGTGCTCTTCCGCGCCGAGGGAGGGTTCGATCGCTGGCTCGAGAACGAGGACGAGTTCATCCGGGCCAGCTGGGAGATTCGGTTGCTGGCCGGACTTTCGGCGGTCATCAACTGATCGTCCCGCCCGGTGCCGCGGCCCGAGGAAGCGTTCGGGCAGCCGCCGGCGCTGAGCGACAGCCACGCCCCGCCTGAAAGCACTCGATCAGGCGGGGCGTGGCACGGATCCGTGCTCCCCTGGAGGAACGGTCCGGGAGGCACGACGACGATGCCGGATGCCGACATTGCGGACGTCGGCCCCCCAGGACCCTATTCCACTTCGAAGCGGTCCAGGTTCATGACCTTGTCCCAGGCCGCCACGAAGTCGTGGACGAACTTCTCCTCCGCGTCATCGCAGGCGTAGACCTCGGCGACGGCCCGGAGCTGGGAGTTGGATCCGAAGATCAGGTCCACCCGCGTCGCGGTCCACCTGAGGTCGCCGGTCTCCCGATCGTGCCCCTCGAACTCCTTCTCGTCCTCGGACGTCGCCTTCCACACCGTGCCCATGTCGAGGAGGTTGACGAAGAAGTCGTTGGTGAGGGTCTCGGGACGGTCGGTGAACACGCCGTGCTGGGACTGCTGGAAGTTGGCGTTGAGGACGCGCATGCCCCCCACCAGCGCGGTCATCTCCGGCGCGGTGAGGGTCAACAGCTGGGCTTTGTCCACCAGCAGCTCCTCCGCCGAGACCGTGTAGTCCCCGCCCAGGTAGTTGCGGAACCCGTCGGCGTGGGGCTCCAGGGGCTCGAAGGAGTCGGCGTCGGTCTGCTCCTCCGAGGCGTCGGTGCGTCCGGGCGTGAAGGGGACCTCGACCTCGTGGCCGGCGTCCCTGGCCGCCCTCTCCACGGCGGCGCACCCACCCAGCACGATGAGATCGGCGAGGGAGATCCTCTTCCCCCCGGTCTGCCCCTCGTTGAACTCGGACTGGATCGTCTCGAAGACCTCCAGCGCCTTGGCCAGCTTGCCCGGTTGGTTGACCTCCCAGTCCTTCTGAGGGGCCAGGCGGATCCGAGCGCCGTTGGCTCCCCCCCGCTTGTCCGAGCCGCGGAAGGTCGAAGCCGAAGCCCAGGCGGTGTAGACGAGGTGCGAGATGGAGAGCCCCGAGTCGAGGATCTTCGCCTTCATCTGGCCGATGTCTTCCTCGTCCACCAGCTCGTGGTCGACCTCCGGGATCGGGTCCTGCCAGATCAGCTCCTCGTCCGGCACCAGCGGACCCAGGTAGCGGGCGCGGGGGCCCATGTCCCGGTGGGTCAGCTTGAACCACGCCCGGGCGAAGGCGTCGGCCAGCTGGTCGGGGTTCTCGTGGAAGCGTCGGGAGATGGGCTCGTAGACGGGGTCCACTTTCAGCGAGATGTCGGTGGTGGCCATCATGGGCGGCTCGCGCTTGGAGGGGTCGTGGGCAGCGGGCACCAGGTCCTTTGCGGACTCGTCCTTCGGCGTCCACTGCCACGCACCCGCCGGACTTTTCGTCACCTCCCACTCGTAGCCGAAGAGCATGTCGAAGTATCCGTTGTCCCACTCGATGGGATTGGGGGTCCATGCCCCTTCGAGGCCACTGGTGATGGCGTCGCCTCCGAGACCCGTCCCGTGCGCGCTGGCCCAACCGAAGCCCTGCTCGGCGATGCTGGCGCCCTCGGGCTCGGGACCCACGAGCGCCGGGTCACCGGCTCCGTGGGCCTTGCCGAAGGTGTGTCCACCGGCGATCAGCGCGACGGTCTCCTCGTCGTTCATGGCCATCCGGGCGAAGGTCTCGCGGATGTCGACTGCGGCGGCCACGGGATCGGGCTCGCCGTTCGGGCCCTCCGGGTTCACATAGATCAGGCCCATCTGCACCGCGGCGAGGGGATTCTCGAGCTCGCGCTCGCCCGAGTAGCGCTCGTCGCCGAGCCACTCGGCCTCGGGCCCCCAGTAGATGTCCTTCTCCGGCTCCCAGAGATCCTCACGACCGCCACCGAAGCCGAAGGTCTCGAGCCCCATGGACTCCAGAGCGCAGTTGCCGGCGAGGATCATCAGGTCGGCCCAGGAGATCTTGCGGCCGTACTTCCTCTTCACCGGCCAGAGGAGTCGACGCGCCTTGTCCAGATTCCCGTTGTCGGGCCAGCTGTTCAGCGGTGCGAAGCGCTGGGTTCCGGAGGATGAGCCCCCGCGGCCGTCCGCGGTCCGATAGGTTCCGGCGCTGTGCCAGGCCATGCGGATGAAGAAGGGTCCGTAATGCCCCCAATCGGCCGGCCACCAGTCCTGGGAGTCGGTCATCAGGTCGTAGAGGTCCCGCCGGACGGCTTCGAGGTCCAGCGTCGAGAACTCCTTCGCGTAGTCGAAGTCGTCGCCCATGGGGTCCAGCAGCGGCGAGTTCTGGTGGAGGATGTCGAGGTTCAGCTGATTGGGCCACCAATCGCGGTTCGATCTGCTGCCCACGCTCGCGTTCGGGTTGCTCCCGTGCATGACCGGGCATCCTCCATTCCTTCCAGCGTTTCCATCCATGATTCGTTCCGTTCCTCACTGTGTCGATTTTGCCGTCGGGCTTGACGAACCCCGAGCCCGGGCGTTTCGCCGGACTCGGGGTGGGCAGAGGAAGAAAGATAGCAGGAAAGCGAGGCGTGCTCAGGGTCCCGATCGTGTCGGAATCGGATGACGCTTCGGGTACGCCCCGACATGACCGGGCCCACCGGGCCGCGCCGGAGCCGGCGCGCTGCGACCCCTTTCCTCTCGGCGACGTCGGGCGCTCCTCGACGTCGTCGCCCCCGCGCCCCTATTGTCTTGGTCCCGAAGGTGTCGGTTCCGGGGGGCACCGTGATGCTTGCGGCTCTCCCCAACCGTCGTCCAGCCCACTGCCGATCCGGAGGATCCCCATGATGCGACTCGCGGCCCGAGGCCTGCTGAGCGCAGCCGTTGCCGCAGCCGCGTGCGCCGTATCGCCGGGCTCGGCCGTTGCCCAGTTCACCCCCTTCGAGGCGGCCATCGCCCGCTTCGACGCCGAGGTCTCCTCGGGGGTCGCCGAGGATGCCGCCGGCGCGGTCTCGGTGGCCGTCTTCTCGGGGGACGAGATCATCTGGTCGAAGGGATGGGGGTGGGCCGACATCGAGAACCGCCGACCGGCCACGGCCGAGACCATCGGCCGGACCGGCTCCATCTCCAAGTCCTTCACGGCGGTGCTCATGATGCAGCTCGTGGAGCGTGGGCTCGTCGGATTGGACGAGCCCGTGGCGAACCACCTTCCGGCCGTGGAGGGGTTTGCCGCTTCCCCCGAGGGCGCGCCTCCCATCACCTTCCGGATGCTGGCCAGCCACACGGCGGGGTTGGAGCGGGAGCCGTCGCTGGAAGACGCCGCGGCGGGATCGATCTACCTCTGGCAGGACAAGGTCCTGGCCTCGATCCCCACCACGGCATTCGAGTCCCCGCCCGGCACCGAGTATTCGTACTCGAACATCGGATTCGGGACGCTGGGGCTGGCCCTGGAACGGGCCGCTGGAGTGTCCTTCATGGAGTTGATGGAGACGCTGGTCTTCGGGCCTCTGGGGATGGAGAGCTCGACCTTCATCCTCGACGCCCCCGACCTCTTCCGTCGCATGTCCGTGGGCTATTCCCGTCGTCGTGACACGGGCGAGGTCTCCGCGGAGCGCGCGACACGGGAGCACTTCGGCAGGGGGTACAAGGTGCCGAACGGGGGTATCTACTCCACGGTGGGCGACCTGGCTCGCTTCGCCGCCGCCATGATGGGCACCACAGAGGTGCAGATCCTCACGGACGCGAGCCGACGAGAGATGCTCACGCCCCAGGCTCCGGCGGAGGGCTACGGCCTCGGCTTCAGCGTGGAGGACGAGGGAGGCGTGACCGTGGTGGGCCACGGCGGCTCGGTGGCCGGCTACAACGCGGCGTTGGCGTTCGACCCCGCGTCGGGCCTCGGCGTGGCGCTGCTCAGGACGACGAGCTACGCCCCTCCCGTGCGGGAGCTCCTGGTGGAGTTGGTCAAGGCCGATAGGTAGGGGAGCGTCCCATGGGTGAGCCCGACGCCGGACATCGTCCGGTGACCTCTGCGGTCGGAGCTCCTCCGGAGACGGCCTTGGCCGAGCGGATCTCTTGACGCCCCCGCCGGAGCTGGCGCGGCTCATCGAGGCGCTTCGACGGCCGGAGGCGTACCCCCACCCGGTGGGGAGCGTGGAGGTGCGGCAGACCCACATCTCCGTCGTCTTCCTCGCGGGAGCGTTCGCCTACAAGGTCAAGAAACCGGTGAATCCGGGCTTCCTGGACTTCACGACCCTGGAGCGGCGTCTCCACTTCTGCCGGGAGGAGGTCCGGCTCAACCGGCGGCTGGCGCCCGACGTCTATCTCGGTGTGATGCCCGTCGTAGAGGCCGAAGACGGCCTGGTGCTGGAAGGCGAGGGGGAGCCCGTGGAGCACGCCGTGAAGATGCGTCGCCTTCCGGACGACGCCGTGCTGAGCGCCCGGCTGGAGCGGGGACAGCTCTCGGCACCGGTCCTCCGCACCCTGGGACGGCGGATCGCCGACTTCCACGCCGGAGCCGACGCGGGGGCGGAGATCGCGCGCTTCGGCCGCTGGGAGGTCGTAGCGGGCAACGCCCGTGAGAACCTGGTGCAGTCCAGGAGCCACGTGGGATCCACGTTGAGCGAGACGGTGCACCGTCGACTGGAGCGCTCTCTGGAGCGCCGGCTGGAGGAGCTGCGAGACCTCGTCGAGAGCCGGGCCGAGGCCCTCGTTCCCCGGGACACCCACGGCGACCTCCACCTGGACCACGTCTACCTCTTCCCGGAGCGGGACGCTCCGGGCGACCTGGTGGTCATCGACTGCATCGAGTTCAACGAGCGCTTCCGGTACGCCGACCCGGTGGCGGACATGGCGTTCATGGTGATGGACCTGGCCCGCCACGGCCGTCGGGACCTGGGCGACGCCTTCGACGAGGCGTACTTCGACGCCACCGGTGACGTCGAGGGTCGCCCCCTCCTCCCCTTCTACGTCGCCTACCGGGCCGCCGTCCGGGGCAAGGTCCAGGGGATGAAGGCCTCGGAGGAAGAGGTCCCGGAAGCCGAGCGCGAGGCTGCCGTCCGGGACTCCCGGGCCCATTGGCTCCTGGCTCTGAGCGAGCTGGAGGAGCCTGGCGCCCGACCATGTCTCGTCCTGGTGGGAGGCCTGCCGGGCACCGGGAAGTCGACGGTGGCCGAGGGACTGGCCCGGGAGGCCGGCTTCACCGTGGTCTCCTCGGATCGGGTGCGGAAGGAGCTGGCCGGGCTCGACCCGGAGACGTCGGCGGCCGCGGGCTTCGCGGAGGGCATCTATACCAGCGAATGGAACGACCGAACCTACGCCGCGTGCCTGGAGCGCGTCGGGGAGCTGCTCTTCGAGGGGGAGCGCGTGGTGGTCGATGCGTCGTTCCGCGAGGCCTCCCGGCGTCGTCGGTTCCTGCAGGCGGCCTCGGAGTGGGGCGTCCGCGGTCTCTTCCTCCTGTGTACGACGGATGCCGAGAGCGTCCGGGACCGGCTGGAGGCGCGGAAGGGAGGCGCCTCCGACGCCGACTGGTCCATCTATCTTCGGGCGGCGGCAGCGTGGGAGCCCGAGGAGGAGGTCACCCGTCGGGCGCTCCGGCGGGTGGCGACGGATGGGCCCCCCGAAGCGTCCGTCGAGCGGGCTCTGGCCTGGCTGAGGGCCGAGGGACTGACGTGACCCCCTTGAGCCGGCTGCCCACCACCGGGGTCGTCAGCCTCCGGGGGCTCCTCTCAGGGGGCGTCCGGGCCGCACGTCTTCCACGACGGCTCCGTCCTCGACCACGGGTACGCCGTTGACCAGGACGTAGCGGACACCGACGGACATCCGGGCCGGCTCCAGGTAGGTGGCCCGCTCGGCGATGGCGTCCAGGTCGAAGACGACGATGTCGGCGTCGGCACCCACGCGGAGCCGCCCCTTCCGTCGAAAGGCCGGCGAGGCCTGCTGAAGCTGCAGCGCCGCCAGGTAGCTCGTCTTCCGCATCGCCTCGACGAGCGTGAGCTCGTTCCACTCCCGTACGAACTGG
Organism: Longimicrobiales bacterium; assembly: GCA_033722275.1. GTDB lineage: Bacteria > Gemmatimonadota > Gemmatimonadetes > Longimicrobiales > Gaopeijiaceae > UBA2589. Next base: position 15,555 of record JAWVZK010000035.1, read on the forward strand.
CGCAGGAAGCGGGCGTAGGTGCCGGCCCCTCGAGGGTGCCCGCGACCCTGAGCGTTGATCGAACCGTCGCTTCCCACCATCACCACCGGGCTCGTCAGGGCCTTCCGAAGCGTCTCCGTGGGGATGAAGTGGACGATCACTCCGTCCCGCTTGTCGTCGTTCCGGTAGCGGCGGAAGGTCTCTTCGGTGAGGCGCTCCCCGTTGCTCACGAGCTCGATGTCGCCATAGTCGATGGACATCCGCTCTCGGAAGCCCTCGTCGAAGACCGACGACTCCAGCGCGGTCGAGCCCGCCTCCCACGGGTAAGCGTCGGCCGACACGTCGACACCTCGGGCGGCGGCTCCTTCGATCAGGTCGAGGACGAGCTCGATGTCTCGGGGCGAGGTGGAGTTCACGTGCACGATCTGAGCCGACGCCCCGGTGGCCGCCGCCGTGGCGATGACCTCCTGCACGGCCTTCACACTGTTCGCGGGTCGTCGGGGTCCCAGGTACCGGATGTGGAGGTGTGCCGGAACCCCGTAGCCCGCCGCCACCTGGAAGAGTCGGAAGACCTCGTCCTCACCCGTGCTGGGGACGTACTGGAGCCCGAAGCCGATGCCCAGGGCGCCCTCCATGATCCCGCGGCGGGCGAGCTCCAAGATCTCGTCCACCTGGGCGGGGGTGGGGGGGATCGCCCGCGCCTCTTCGTCCGAGGACGAGAGCCCTACGGCGGCCCGGAGGGATCCGTGCCCGACGTTCGTTCCATAGTTGAGGAGGGCGCCCTCGGCGGCCATGGCTTCATAGGCGCCGGCCACGTCCACCGGACCGCCGTGGAGCCCGAGGACGGTGGTGACGCCGTCGGTGACCTTGTACCGGGCGCCGGGCATCTGGGCCGCCGACATCTGGGTCAGGGGATCGATGAAGCCGGGAGCGACGACGAGCCCCGATGCGTCGATGACGCGCAGCCCCTCCAGGGACTGTCCGGTCACGGCCGCGATGCGGTCGCCCCGGATCCCCACGTTGGCCGGGCCGTCGAAGCCCGTCTCGGGGTCCACCACCCGTCCGCCGAGGATGACGACGTCGTAGGACCCCGGCTGTTGCGCCGGCCCGGCATGGGGAGTCCCGAGCGCGACGAGGGCGAGCACGGTGAGCGTCAGCCCAGTACGGACAGGAGGACGAGGTCGCTCCGCCGGGACACCCCTGATCCGCGGGGCCCGGACGACGGACGACATCCGGGAGTCCCTCATCGGTATCCAGGAGGTCGTCGCCGACATCCAGGAGTCCCTCATCGGTCCGTCGCCTGCCCATGGTCGTCCAGGACCAGGGCGTTGAAGAGGAGCTTGAACGTCCCGTGGGTCTGCCCCCGGTGCTGGACCCGGAATCCGTACATGAGGATGCGACCCTGACCGTACTCCACGTCGAGGATCGCCGCCTTCCCGGCGAGGTGCTCGGCCCCGTGGAGAAGCCCGCTCATGAGGACCCGCTCGGGCTGCGAGGCCCAGCGTCCGACGGCCCGGATCTCGCCGACCTCGTCGCTGAACCCGTGAAGCTCGTAGGCTCGACCGCCGGCCCACTTGCCGGCGACCTCGTCCGGGCTGCCCATGGCCAGCGGATGCCGGGGGTCGAGCTCCACCCGAAGCAAGGACGCCGGCAGGAAGAGCTCCTCCGGCCCCACCCCATCGGCGGCGTCCCGCACCGGGAGGTGGAAGCGCTCCACGACGAGCTCGTCGGCCTCCTCCAGGGTCACGAGCACGCCCCCGGCACGGACGAACTCCTTCAGGCGCTCGACGCCGTCGTCACCGATGCCGCCCCGATACTTCGGTGGGGTCTCGTCGGAGGTGGAGCCTTCGATGAGGCGGTCGAGCGAGATGTCCGACGGAACGACGAGCACGTCGAGACGCTCACCGAGGGTGGGGTCGCGGATGTCGTCGTTGGAGAGCGAGACGTAGGAGAAGCCGAAGTCCTCGAGCACGAAACGCGTCCAGCCCTCGTCCATGGACGCCGCCCAGCCCTGATACAGGCCGATGCGCGCCCGTCTCTGCGGAACGACACGCTCCAGGCCCGATGGATCGGCCAGGAACGTCGTGCCGAGCTCGGTGGAGAGCCGGCTCAACGCACGCCGGACACCGTCGTGGGTGGCGGGCACCACGAAGAACGGTCCCGTCGGAGACTCGGCGCGCGAGACCGGAATCCCCGCGGCGAGCAGTCGGTTGACCGCCTCGTAGTTCCGCGTGCTCCGGGCGGTGAAGGCGTACCATGTCCGGGCGGCAGGCACCGGTGGGGGCGAGTACCCCGCCGTCCGCGTCCGCGTGACGGTGCCTACGTCCCCGCGGTCCACGCGAAGCACTGCCACGCCCATCTGCAAGGGCATGGTGTAGGCGGCGCCGTCGTAGGAGCGCTTGAACGGACCGCCGGGCCACTCCCGCTCGAGGCGGCGGTTCTGGATCTCCAGGAGGTCCAGCACGGCGGCACGGCCGGGCTGGGCTCCGAAGACCATCCACGAGCCTTCGGGGATCGTCCGACGCTCCGGGCCTTCGCTCGCCCGGACCTGGGCGGCACGGTCCGTGCGCTTCGCCGCTTCCTCGTCCGGCTCCGGGGACTCGGGACCGGCGTCCTCACCCTCGTCCTCCGCGCCCTCGTCGAGATCCCGAGTCCGGTCCTCGTCTCCGTCCGGGCCGGGAACGTGGAGGGTCCCGTCCTCGGGTGTGAACCAGACATCGAGCTGTGGTGTCGCTGCGAAGGTCTCCGTCGTCCGATGCACCTCGACGCCCTGGCGGATGAGCTTGTCCACGAGCTCGGCGGCGGCGATGGGATCGGACTGGTCGATGGGGATGACGTAGGCTCCGGGCCCCTCGTCGAGCCCCTTCTCGATGGTCTCCGAAGCCATCTGCCATCGACCGAGGATGTAGTGCTCATGGAAGCGCGCGCCCTGCTCCAGGAACGAGCGCGCCGCGATCATCTGGTACTCCACGATGTCGCCGAGCGTCCACTCGCCCCCCATCCATGGATCCACGAAGGCCATCTGGAAGCCATACTCGCTGAGGCCCCGGCCCGGGGAGGCCCCACGCTCCAGGACGTCCAGCTCCACCGTGTCGGGACTCGCGATCCGGGCGCTGGCCGTCTCGGTGAGGAGCGCGACGATGTTGTGATACCGCCCCGTCAGCGCCCCTTCCTGCCCCCAGATCCGGTACATCGAGCCCGTGACGACGCCCTCCTTTCCTTCGGCTTGGAGGTCGGCCACCATCCCTCCGCCGATGAAGCGGAGCTGCTGCCACTGGAGCGGATGGATCTCCGGATTCATGGGATCCGGGTAGGGTGGCACGAAGATGCGCGGTCCGCGCCCGCCCATCTGATGCTGGTCCAGGTAGAGCTGCGGATGAACACCGTGATACATCAGATCCATCCAGTATCGCGTCTCCACCAGGTTGGCCTGGAAGAAATCCCGGTTGTTGTCGTGGCCGGCGTAGTGGTGGTAGAGCCGGGGCATGCGGGCTCGCTCGTGCTCCGTTCCCACGTTCTCCCGATACCAATCGGTGACCATGATCTGTCCGTCGGGATTCCCGGAGGGGATGAGCACCGTGACCATGTCGTCCAGAATGACGCGGGTGACCTCGTCGGTTCCCGTCGCCAGCTCGTATACGAGCTGGACGCTGGTCTGGGACGCACCGATCTCGGTGGAGTGGATGTTGTGATGGATCAGCGACGTGGCGGGGATC
>JAWVZK010000036.1:0-19192 GCA_033722275.1 Longimicrobiales bacterium
ACAGCCTGATCGCGGCGCAGGAGGCGGCCAATCCCGGGTGCGCCGAGGCCGGGACCTGCGAGATCGCGCTCGGCTCCCTGCTCACCCCCACCATGATCGGCGCGATCCTGGCGCTCGCCGTGCTCGCGCTGCTGCCCGCTCTCGTCAAGCGCTGGCGCCGCCGGCGCTGACCGCGACGTCCGACCGAACCGGCCGCACCCGCCCCGGCGGCCGTCCCGTGCCGATTCTCGGGGGCGCGCGTCTGGTGGGTCGCGTGGGCGCGTGGGATCTCGGCGGGATCGTCATGCAGACCGACGCCCACCAGGGGCTGCCGTCCGAGAGCTTCGGGATCCTGCGCCTGAAGCGGAGAGTCCTGAACGAGAACTCCTACGTCGGCGCCATGTCCACGAGCCGCGTCACGACGGACGGAGTGTACAACGTGACCTACGGCCTGGACGGTCTCGTGCGCGCCAGGGGCGACGAATATCTGACTCTGAAGTGGCTTCAGACGTTCCAGGGGGGCGACGAGCCCCGGGATCGTGCTCCATCCGGGCTCCGGGCCGCACGAATCGTGGTGGACTGGACCCGTCGACGACTGGGTGGTCTGAGCTACCAGCACACCGCGACCTGGTCGGGGCCCGGGTACCGTCCCGGCGTCGGATTCGAGCTCCGCTCGGACTTCACCCGCCTCCAGAGCGACTGGAACTACCAGATCTTTCCCGACGAGACGTCGGCGTTGCGCCGATACTGGTTCGGCCTCGAGAGCAATGCCTGGATCCGCAACCGCGACGACGAGGTGGAGACGGGACAGCTCCAGCCCTTCGTCCAGGTGGAGACGAAGCCCGGCACCACGTTCAAGATCGCCGCGAACAGCCAGTACGAGGACGTCCTGGTGGCCTTCCCTCTCTCCGACGAGGTCGACGTGCCGCCGGGGAGCTACTGGGCCACCGAGGGAATCCTGGAGTTCCGAGCCCCCCGGGGATGGGGCGTCCGCCCGAACGCGACCTTGGCGGCGGGGGACTTCTTCGACGGGACGCGCGTCGGCATCCGCGGCGACCTCAGCTGGAGCGTGAACGAGCACCTCGAGCTCCGGGGCGGATGGGAGTGGAACCGGATCCGCTTCGAGGAGCGGGATCAGGAGTTCGACTCCAACCTCCTCACCCTCACCCTGAGGGGCGCCTTCGACACCAGGCTCTCCGTGGACCTCTTCGGGCAATACAACTCCCTCCTGGACATCCTGACGACGAACACGCGCTTCCGCTACAATTTCTCCGAGGGTCAGGATCTCTGGCTGGTCTGGAACGAGGGGCTGAACCTGGAGCGGGAGGCCTCCGGCTTCCCTCGTCGGCCGCTGGTCGACGCCCGCACGCTCACCCTCAAGTACACCCACACCTTCATCTTCTGAGGGGTTCGGTCATCTTCCGAGGGCGCTCACCGTCCTCCATCGCCGTACGCATGAGCAATACGCTGAAGCAAGAGATCGATCGCCGGCGCACCTTCGCGATCATCAGTCATCCCGACGCGGGGAAGACCACCCTGACCGAGAAGCTCCTCCTCTACGGAGGCGCCATCCGGGCCGCGGGATCGGTGAAGTCCCGGAGAGCGCGGCGTCACGCCACGTCCGACTGGCTCGAGATGGAGCAGGAGCGCGGCATCTCCATCACCGCGAGCGTGCTCCACTTCGACTACCAGGGCTACCGCATCAACCTCCTCGACACGCCGGGCCACCAGGACTTTTCCGAGGACACGTACCGGGCTCTGATGGCGGCGGACAGCGCGATCATGCTCCTCGACAACCGCAAGGGGGTGGAGGCCCAGACCCGGAAGCTCTTCAGCGTCTGCCGGAAGCGCCGTCTCCCCATCTTCACCTTCGTGAACAAGTGCGACCGGGTCGGGACGGATCCGCTGGGGCTCCTGGACGACGTCCAGGCCGAGCTCGGCATCGACTGCTTCGTGTCGACCTGGCCGGTCCGCGACAACGGCCAGCTGGTGGGCGTCTACGATCGCCAGCGGGCCGCGGTTCGGCTGTATGACAAGACCGACGATCACGGTCAGTCCCGCCCCGATGCCGCCCTGGTGGAGCTGGATTCGGACGCCCTGGCCGCGGTCATCGGCCAGGACGGCGTGGAGCGCCTCCGGGAAGAGGTGGAGCTCATCGAGATCGCAGGGACGCCGCCGGACTTCGACGCCGTGACGAAGGGGGAGGCCAGTCCGGTCTGTTTCGGTAGCGCCCTCACCAACTTCGGCGTGGACGTCTTCCTGGAGCGATTTCTCTCCCTCGCCCCGGCCCCATCTCCGCGGCAAGGGACGGACGGTCCCGTAGACCCGGTGGACACGCCCTTCTCGGGATTCGTGTTCAAGGTCCAGGCCAACATGGACCCTCGCCACCGGGACCGTGTGGCCTTCCTGCGGGTTTGCTCCGGTCGGTTCGAGGAAGGGGCGGAGGCCATCGTCTCCCGCACGGGAAAGACCCTCCGTCTCGCCCAGCCGCAGGAGTTCATGGCCAGGGAGCGCAGCCATGCGGACATCCAGGCGGTGGCCGGGGACGTGGTGGGACTCCTGGACCGGGGGAGTCTGAGAGTGGGTGACACCGTCGCCATGGACGGAGGGATCGAGTATCCCGGCGTCCCCCGCTTCTCGCCGGAGCACTTCGCCCAGGTGCGGATCGACGACGCCTTGCGCCGCAAGCACCTGGATCGAGGCCTGCGGCACCTCGCCGAGGAGGGGACCATCCTCCTCCTCTTCGCGCCTTCCATCACCGGTCCCGTTCCCATCGTGGGCGCCGTGGGCACCCTCCAGTTCGACGTCTTGCTGGACCGCCTCGAGCGGGAGTACGGCGTGTCCGCCAGACTCGAGCGCCTCCCCTTCCACTGCGCCCGCTGGGTCACCGGCCCCGAGGCGACCATCGAGACCGTGGCCTCGGCCTACGGCCGTCGCCTCGTCGAGGACGCCGACGGCGCGCCCCTCATCCTCTTCGACAACGAATGGACGCTTCAGCGAAGCGTGGAACAGGAGAAGGAGCTGCGCTTCCACGACGTGCAGCCGCGACGAGCTGCCGTCGTGTGAGGCCCGCTCTCTCCCTCAGCCGGCGGCCCCCGACGACGCGGACTTCTTGCGTCTCCAGAGCGCCAGCCCCGCCGCCGCAGCGATCCAGAGGAGCCACGACAGGCGCTCCTCCGGGGCGAGCATTCGAAAATGCTCGAAGGTGAGCCAGGGCAAGGTCATGACCAGGAGCGGAGGAGAGCCATGGTGGTAGGGCATCCTCCGCTCCAGCACCTGCACGGCCTCCCTTCGACGGTCGTGAAGCGCCTCCTCGATGGCGTCCCCGACCTGCTCGGGGGTCATCTCCTGCCATCCCGGAATCGAGATGACGCTCCACGAGGCCACCGTCCGGCCCCAGCCGTGTAGGTTCGCCGCTCCGAGCAGGGCGAGATCCATGGAATCGGCCAGCGCGATGATCTCCCTGCGCTGGGCGCGGACCTGCTCCAGACCTCGTGGGGAGCCGTCGTTGATCTCGATGCCGATCACGCCGTAGGAGAGCTCCTCGGTGAACGGGATCACGTATTCGAGGCCGCCGGGCATGGTGTAGAGGAGGCTCGGACGACGTCCGGACCTCCGGTGGACGGCGGCCAGGGAGTCGGGATCCATGTAGACCGTGTCGGCGTCCAGAGCCGGGAGGTAGCGGCTCCGATCCCCCAGGATGTTTGTGGGCCTCCGGTGGATCCTGATCTCGGCACCGCTCAGGAGCGTGGTCTTCTCCCCGGTCCGGTCCGGGTTGTCGCGGTCGGCCTCGTCGAAGCCGGCCCACGTGTAGTGATCGGTGACGTACGCCACGTCGAAGCCCCCGGCCTCGTGCCAGGCACGGTTCCTGGCGGGCGTGAAGAGGTCCCACCCGTCATGGGAGTAGCGGGTGTGCGAGTGGAAGTCGACGGCGAGGAGATCTTCACCCTGAAGCTCGATCCCGGTCATCGGACGCGGCAACAGCATCCCGCCCGCGTAGAACGCCAGCAGGGCCGCCAACGCCAGGGCCGCTCGACCCGCCTCACGAACGATCCACACGGGTAGCGAACGGCCGGATGTCGCCCACCGGCGAGCCCGGACGACCCACGCCCCGTACAGAACGACGAGGGTCACGAGCACGGCGTAGTGTTGCGACAGTGTCAGCAGGGACAGGGAGTCCCAGACTCCGAAGAGTGGAGCGCCCAGCAGATAGGGCAGCGGATACGTGAGCTCAGCGAAATCCACCGGTCGCTGCGTGACGGCGTCCTGGAGGGGAGGTACGGAGACGAGGGCCGTCACCGCCAGGAAGAGCACGAGCGCAGTCGCCGCACGGATCGTCACGAGGCGCGTGTCGGGCCGAGGGCCGCGCCCTCAGGCTCCTCCGCTCACGAGAGCCAGGGGAGGTCTCTCAGCCCGCTGCGCTGGAGATTCCGCAGCCCGTCGGTAGCCGTGCGGACCTTCACGGTCACTTGATCGAGGGGCTCGGTGAAGGTCACGATCCCGTCTCCGTTCGAAATCGTCCTCACCCCGCGGCCCTCCCAGGAGGAAGCAAGCGAGCACGCCTTCGCCGTCCCAGCGGGCATCCTCGAGGCCACCGGAAGGCCCAGAGCGGGGATCCACGCCGCCTTGCGACCGGCTCGCCTCATGACGGGCGCTCCCCTCTCAGCCGCTTCGGAGCCCGTCGGGCGTCCCGATGCCCAGGATGGATCTCCAGCGCACGCTCGTACTGCTCGATGGCGTCACCCACCCGGCCCCGGTCTTCGTGGTCCACGCCCCTGCTGAACGCGATGGTGGCAGCCACCGGAATGGGCTCGCCTTCGGAACGGTGGGAAGGCGCCGTCAGATCGAGGGATTCGTCGAATTCGTCGGCCAGCTCCACGCCGACGGAGAAGAGCTCGGTCGTCCGGTCCGACTTCTTCATGACCGATACGATCTCGGACGTCTCGACGTCCACGGCTCGGATGTCCATGCGCAGATTGTCCACGATACTCGTCACCTGTCCGTGCAAGACGTATTGGACGCCGAGCACCCTTCCCACCTCGATGGCGTCGGCCTCGTCGATCCGGCGCGACGGCTGGAGATGCCGCTCCCGGATCAGCGCCTTGAGCTCGGCCCGTTGGATGGTCCTCATCCCGTCGCGACCGCCGAACTCGGTCGCGAGCATGGCGCTGACGGCCTTGCCCAGGTGCACGGAGGCGCCTCCCTCACCCATCATGAAGCTGCTCAAGTCCATGATCGCCACCGTCGGCACGCCCTCCTGCGCCCGCACCCGCGTCGGTTGCACGCCGAGGGCCATCGCGGCGACACAGACGATCACTCCAATACGCATCGGTTCTCCTGCACGGGGAGCGTCCTCCCTGCCACACGTTCCAGGGAGGCGAGGGCATGCCGGAGGGACGGCCCTCCCTCCTGGCCCCTCCGACCCCCTCCAGTAGTTTATGTCGGTGCCAGGGGTGAAGCGAGGATCCGTCGGACGCGTCCCGGGCGCCCGCGAGCCTTACGGGCACCGTGCCCATGGCGCCCCACTCCGACCACCACCGGGAGCAGCCCGTCGTGACCGAGCGCCGCCGCATCGCAGTCAACACCGGAGGTGGAGACGCCCCCGGACTCAACGCCGTCATCCGTGCCGTCGTACGATCCGCCGAGAGACTGGGTTGGGAGATCCACGGGATCCTCGACAGCTACGACGGGCTCTTCGAGAAGGACGGTGTCATTCCCCTGGATCGACGAGCCGTTCGTGGCATCACCCATCAAGGGGGAACCATCCTGGGGACGACCAACCGGGGAAATCCCCTGAGATGGCCGGTGAGGAGCGACGACGGGTCCGTCCGATACGAGGACCGATCCCAGGACGTGGTGGACGCCATCCACGCCCACGGCATCGAGAGCCTGATCGCCATCGGAGGAGACGGCTCGCTCGAGATCGCGCGTCACCTGTCCGCCAAGGGCCTCGACGTGGTCGGGGTTCCCAAGACCATCGACAACGACCTGGCAGCCACCAACCGGACCTTCGGCTTCATGACCGCGGTGGAGACCGCCACGGAGGCCATCGGAAAGCTGCATTCCACCGCCGAAGCCCACGAGAGGGTGATGGTCGTGGAGCTCATGGGCCGTCACGCCGGTTGGATCTCCCTTTTCGCCGGGGTCGCCGGTACGGCCGACGTCATCCTGATCCCCGAGATCCCCTACTCCATGGATTCGGTGTGCGAGAAGATCGAGGAGCGTTGGGCGTCCGGACGCGAGTTCGCCATCGTCGTGGTCGCCGAAGGGGCGTTCCCGGTGGGAGGCGAGCCGCTCTTCAAGAAAACCGATGGAGATGGCAAGAAGCTGGGAGGCATGGGCCGGGTCGTCGCCGAGGAGATCGGAGAACGGACCGGACGCGAGACGCGCGAGCTGGTCCTGGGGCACCTGCAACGCGGTGGCAGCCCCAATGCCTACGACCGGCTCCTGGCGCTGCGCTTCGGATGCGCGGCCGTGAACCTGGTGCGGGAGCGGAGGTTCGGAACGATGGTGGCTCTCGATCCACCGGAGGTCCGTGCCGTTCCCCTCGCCGAAGCCGTGGCCCACCGCAAGACGGTTCCGCTGGACTCGGACGTCGTGCAGACCGCCCGGGCTCTGGGGACCTGCCTGGGAGACTGAGGGGACGTCCCCAGCCTCTCGCCGGGGCGCCGGAGATCGCCCCTCCGTCCGCAGCGCGGTGGGAAATCTCAGCTGCCCCATTCATGGACGAAGTCCACCAGACGCGCTACCTGCTGGGGATCCGTCCGCCGGTCGATCCCGTGTCCGAGATTGAAGACGTGGCCCCGGGCGCGGATGCCCTCCCGTAGAACGCGCCCGGCGTCGGCCCGCAGATCGTCGGGGGGAGCGAAGAGGCTGGCGGGATTCAGATTCCCTTGCACGGTCTTGTCGGGACCCAGGATTCCCGAAGCCACCTCCAAGGAGATCCTCCAATCCAGCCCGACCACATCGACCGGGAGCTCGGAGACGGCGCTCAGAAGGTGGGAGCCTCCGAAGGGAAGATAGAGAAGGGGCGCCGGAACGTCGGCGAGACCTTCGACGATCCGGCGCACGTACGGCAGGGCGACACGCCGATACTCCGCCTCGGAGAGAAGACCGGCCCAGGAGTCGAAGAGCATGAGGGCGTCGGCACCGGCTCCGTGCTGGCGTCTGAGGTAGCGTGTCTGGGTCTCGGCCAGGGAGGACAACAGGACCTCGGCGGCCTCGGGCTCGGAGCGGAGGAGAGATCGGGCGGTCATGAAGTCCTTCGACCCACCCCCCTCCACCACGTAGCAGAAAAGAGTGAAGGGTGCGCCGGCGAAGCCGATGAGTGCCTGGTGTGAGGGAAGCTCACCGGCCACGGCGCGCAGTCCCTCCTCCAGAAAGGGCGCGATCTCCTCCGCCTCGGGAGTGCGGAGACCGTCGACGCTTCCGGGCCCTCGGAACGGATTCCCGATGACCGGACCGGGCGCGAAATCGATGTCGAAGCCCATGGAATGGAGGGGTGTCATGATATCGGCGAAGACGATGGCCGCATCCATGGGGAAGCGCCGCAGAGGCTGAAGCGTCACCTCGGCGACCAGATCCGGAGTCTGGGACAGCTCGAGGAAGGAGTGGTCTTCCTTGAGCTTCCGATATTCGGGGAGGTAACGGCCGGCCTGGCGCATGATCCAGATGGGCACCCGTTGAGCCTGATGCCCCGCACACACGCGGAGAAAAGGAGCCTCCGGTCGACGGAACCGACTGGGATCGGTGACCGGCGATCGTCCGCTCACGTGGCGAGATGCCGCTGGAGGGAGGCGGTCATGGCATCGGCGAGACGATCCATGTCCTCTTCATGGTGGGCCGTCGACCAGAAGAGAGCTTCAAAGCAGGACGGTGGGAGCATGATCCCCTCCTCGAGCACGTCCCGGAAGACCTTTCCGAAGAGCTCCGTGTCGGACGCGCTCACCTCCGCCCACCCGTGCACCGGCCCCGGGACGAAGGCCAGGGAGCCCATGGCACCCACCCGGTTCCAGGCGAGGCGTTCGGGGTATCGTTCCACGAGTGCGTTCATCCGATCGTCCAGGCGCTGGCCGAGGCGTTCGAGATGCTCTTGGATCTCCGGATGCTCGGCCAGGTGGGTCAGCGTCGCGAGACCCGCCGCCACCGCCAGCGGGTTGCCGGACAGGGTACCGGCCTGATACATGGGCCCCGACGGCGCGACGAGCTCGAGGACCTCCCTTCTCCCTCCGTACGCGCCCACGGGGAGGCCCCCGCCGATGACCTTGCCGAGCGTTGTGAGGTCGGGCATGACCCCATAGCGCTCCTGTGCACCGCCGGGGGCGACCCGGAAGCCGGTCATGACCTCGTCGAAGATGAGGAGGGCGCCGGAACCGTCGCACATCGAGCGCAGGACCTGCAGGAAGCCCTCCACGGGTGGGATACACCCCATGTTGCCTGCCACGGGTTCCACGATGACGGCTGCGATGGAATCTCCCATCTCCGAGAAGAGCGTCCGGATCCCGTCGATGTCGTTGAACTCCGCCACGACGGTATCGTGCACCGTTCCCTCCGGCACCCCCGGGCTGGACGGCTGCCCCAGGGTGGCCGCGCCGGAGCCGGCCTGGACCAGGAAGGCATCGGCGTGACCGTGATACCCTCCCCTGAACTTCACTACGCGGTCGCGTCCCGTGGCCGCGCGCGCCAGACGCAGGGCGCTCATGGTGGCCTCGGTTCCCGAGTTGACCAGGCGTACCATCTCCACCGAGGGGACGGCGTCGACGATGGCTTCGGCCAGACGCACCTCGCCCTCGGTCGGCGCGCCGAAAGAGGTTCCTCCGTCGAGGGCTTCGCGTACGGCGGACAGGACGGCGGGGTGGGCATGCCCCAGGATCATGGGGCCCCAGGAGCCGATGAAGTCGACATACTCCCGGCCGTCGACGTCCAGGACACGGCTCCCCCACGCCTTCCGGATGAATCGAGGATCTCCTCCTACGGGCCCGAAGGCCCGCACCGGACTGTTCACGCCCCCGGGAATGAAGCGACGGGCGCGCTGGAAGAGCTCCTGGCTACGTGAAGTCATGGAAGAGAGGTGCGAAGAGGATCGGCTCAGCCCCTGCGCAGCCATTGGGCAGCGTCGAGGGCGAAATAGGTGAGGATGCAGTCGGCGCCGGCCCTGCGGATCGAGAGGAGGCTCTCGAGGACGACGGCCCGCTCGTCCAACCATCCATTGGCCGCTGCCGCCTTGATCATCGAGAATTCGCCGGAGACCTGATACGCGGCGACCGGTCGGTCCGTCATCGCGCGTACCCGCTCGATCACGTCCAGGTAGTACGAGGCGGGCTTCACCATGAGGATGTCGGCCTCTTCCTCCATGTCCAGCTGCGCCTCACGAAGGGCCTCGCGGGAATTCGCCGGGTCCATTTGATGGGAGCGGCGATCGCCCTGGACCAACGAGCTCCCGGCGGCGTCACGGAAGGGGCCGTAGAGGGCCGACGCGTACTTGACCGCGTATGACACGATAGGCGTCATGGGGAAGCCTTCATCGTCCAGGGCCGCCCGTATGTGCCCGACGCGTCCGTCGAACATGTCACTGGGAGCCACCGCGTCGGCCCCCGCCGACGCGTAGGTCAGCGCAGCCCGGGCCAGGAGGGGCAGCGTCCTGTCGCCATCGATCCGGTCGCCGTCGAGAACGCCGCAGTGCCCGTGGCTCGTGTACTCGCAGAGGCACACGTCCGCCCAGACGAGAAGGCCGGGAACGGCGGATTTGATGGCCCGGATGGCCCGGGGGACGGGGCCGTCGGGATCCCATGCCGAGGAACCGGTCTCGTCCTTCGATGCCGGTATCCCGAACAGGATGACGCCGGCCAGCCCCATCTCATCGGCGCGTTGGGCCAGCTCCACCACGTGCTCCGGACTCCTCTGCTCGACGCCCGGCATGCTTTGCACCGAGGTCGGATCCCCCGATCCGGCCTTCACGAACAGGGGCAGAACGAGGTCGCCGGGCCGGAGGATGGTCTCCCGGACGAGGCGCCGCCAACGCCCGCTCTGGCGCATGCGCTGAGGTCGCCGAACTGGATCGCTCATCGTTCCTTCACCTCGCTCTCCGGCGTCCTCGATGTCGCAAACGCGCATATGGTCTCCACCATCCCCTCCAGACTGGTCTTGCCGGCGATGACCACGGGCATGCCGTGGGACGCGACCGCGGCCGCCGTCGTCTCTCCGATGGCCACGAAGCGCACACCCGACGCGTCGAATCTCGCCGGGTCGGCACCCACGGACGCGTGCCAGCCCTGGACGGCGCTGGGGCTGGTGAAGGTGACCACGTCGACCTCCCGCAGCTCCGGAGTCACCGACGGATCGAAGGGTCGGATCCTCGTGCGGTAGGCGACGACCTCGTGGACGTCCGCACCGGCCTCTTCCAGGACTCGGGCCAGATCGGGTCGTCCGCGGCTGCTTCCCGGGAAGAAGACCCGGGTCCCTGGCCCCACCCCGTGGCTCACCAGGGCCTCGGCGAGCTCGGCGGCTCCTCCGTCCCCGGTCACGTCCACGGGAAAGCCCCCCGCTCGGGCCCGGTCACGCGTCGAGGGCCCCACCGCGGCGATCCGGAGCCCCTCCCCCGGCACGGCTCCGCGCTGCACCAGGGCATCCACGGCCCGGGGGCTGGTGAAGACCAGCCAGTCGAAGTCCGCCAGGCTCGCCAGCGCACGGTCCAGCTGGACCGCGTCCTCGGGCGGCCCGATCTCGATGGTCGGCAGATAGAGCACGTCGGCGCCCGCGGCCTGCAGAGCTTCGGCCAGTGGGCCTCGAGGTCCCTCGGCGCGGGTCACCACTACCGTCCAGCCCGACAGCTCGGCCACGGCTCGTTCAATGCCGCAGGTTCTCGAGTAGATCCGCTGCGTCTCCGCGGATCAGCTTCTGACCGACCCGTCGTCCCAGCGTCTCGGCGTCGGAGACGGCGCCCTCCGCCTCCTCCCTCACGGCCCGCGATCCGTCGGGAGAGAGGACCTCTCCGAACACCCGCAGCGTCCCTCCGTCGACTCGCGCCAGGCCTCCCACCGGGGCACCGCACCCCACGTCCAGCTCGTCCAGCAGCGCCCGCTCGGCCCGAGTGACAGTCATCGTCGGGACGTCATTCAACGCGGCGACCCAGCCCTCCCTCCGGTCCTCTCGACGGATCTCCACCGCGACGATCCCCTGGCACAAGGCAGGTGCCATGACGTCGTAATCCAGCGGGTGAAGGCCCGGCGGCCTCAAGTCCAGCCGATTGAGCCCCGCCGCCGCCAGGACGATGGCGTCGAAACGGCCCTCGTCCAGCCGTTTGAGCCGTGTGGGGACATTCCCTTTCAGATGGCCTATCTTCAAGTCGGACCTTGCCTTATGAAGATAGGCCCTTCGCCGGATCGAACCCGTGCCCACGGCGGCCCCCCGGCCGAGCGCCTCGATGCTCCGCGGCACGTGCCGGCTGATCAGCACATCTCCGGGATCCTCGCGGGGAAGCACCGCACCGATCATCAGCCCTTCGGGCAACGCCGCGGGGAGGTCCTTGAGGCTATGCACCGCCAGATCGATGTCCCCCGATGCCAGAGCTTCCTCGATCTCGCGCGTCCACAGCGCCTTGCCGACGTCGGCCGGATCCCGGGGGATCTCCCGGCGATCGCCGGAGGTGGTGATGGTCACGACCTCGCTCTCGACGCCGGCAGCCCGCAGGCGGGCGGCCACCTGGCGCGCCTGGGTCAGTGCGAGCTCCGACCCCCTCGTTCCGATTCTCAGATCCGACCGACCCTTGCCTCTGGCTATGCGACGGGGTTGTTTCGCACTATCTGGAGCGAAGCGCCGCGGTCCCTGCGGCGCGCGTCGCGAAAAAGGCTACCCGTGGAGGAGGCGCACCGTCAAGTGACCACGACAACGGAGACACCCCTGTCCGTGGTCCTCGGTGAAGAGACACGGTCGTTGGACCGATCGCAGAGCGGATCCGCTCGATGGCCCGTCTTCTGACAGGTGTGCTACCCCTCTCTTCGTACGTGCTCCTCCTCCGGAACCTCCACGCCCTTTACCGCGGGATGGAGGATGTGCTCACCGACCCCTCGGACCGTCATCCCACTGCCCCTTCCGTCCTATGGTCTCCACCATCCGTTGCTCCAGGCGACGGACCGCGAACTCGACCGAACCTGCGCGGCGCTCTCGATGGCGAGGATGCGGGTGCTCCTCACTGCCTTCCTCGCGCACAGGGCCGCAGCCTCCAACGGCGGGGACGGTGCCGGGCTCCTGGTACTGGCCATCCTCGCCGCGCTCGGATTGGTGGAGCACCTCATCCTGATCCTGTCCCTTCGCCGGCCACCGTGTCGTCGAGTGGGGTCTTCCTGGCCAGAGAGGGTGAGCGAGCTTAGCCTTTGGGGCTGTCAAGTACACGATACACTCGTCTACGGACGAACCTATCCACGGGGGGATGTCGCATGAAACGTCTCGCATGGGCCCTGAGCCTCAACATGATCCTTGTCGCCTGCGGAGGCGGAGACGCGGGCTCCGAGGCCGAGCAGACGCCAGCCGCCGAAACGCCGGCCGCGGCGCCGGCCGCACCGGCGTCCGAGGCGATGGGTCCCACCGGGCCGCTCACGGTCCCCGAGTGGTACGGCTACGATGAGGCCTCCAACACGGTGGACCTGACAATCGTCGCCGGGGAGACGCCGGACAACAATTACTGGAACTACAACGGCTATATCAACGGCGCCATCGACATCACCGTGCCCGAGGGCGCGACGGTGACCATCGAGTTCACGAACGACGACCCGGTCATGGCGCACAGCAT
The DNA here is from genome assembly GCA_033722275.1 of Longimicrobiales bacterium. Taxonomy (GTDB): domain Bacteria; phylum Gemmatimonadota; class Gemmatimonadetes; order Longimicrobiales; family Gaopeijiaceae; genus UBA2589. The sequence continues at coordinate 12,767 of JAWVZK010000036.1, forward strand.
CGGTGTCTCCTCCGAGCTCGAGAACTTCGCCGCCCCACCACCCGTCGAGCCGGTCTTCGAGGGAGCCGTCACGTCGAATCCCGTGTCCATGACGGAGGGTGGGATGCCGGGGAGCACGGAGACGATCTCCTTCGTGGCCTCGGAAGCCGGGGAGTACACGCTCGTCTGCTACGTGCCGGGCCATACCGCCGTAGGCATGTGGATCTACTTCACCGTCTCCGCTGAAGGAGAGGCCGGCGTCCAGGGGCTTTGAGCCCGGAGCCTGGCTTAGACCAGTCCGAGACCACTCGGACCGACGGCACGCACGACGACGACAGGTACGACGTGGCCGTCGTCGGTGCGGGAATGACCGGGCCGGCGTGCGCATGGAAGCTGTGTCGGGGGTCCGTGTCGTCGTCCTCGAGGCGGACGCCCGTGTCGCTGGATGCGTCGAGACGGTTCGCAGCCGCGGGGGATTCCGCTTCGAGTGCGGGCCGCATACGGTCCGGGGCGCCGATGAGGACCTCCGGACGCATCTGGACGAGATCGGACCGGGCAAGGATGTTCTGGAGCTCCCCGATCCTCACGCAGCCGAGCCTGCGGCCTCGGTACGCCGAGCTGGAGAAACCCCTCTCACCCCGCCCAACGAAGTCTTCGGGCCCGCCTGGGGCGTCCCAGCATGCCCACGGCGAGACAGGCGGTGACGCACCCGATGAGCACCAGCGCGGTCCTCAAGGCGCGCCGTCCCCTCCTCCTGCTCCGTCGTCCCCCGACCGCTCCTCCCACTGCTCGGCACGCTGCAGACGCTCCTCGGCCTCCCGCACGGAGACCCGGACCTGCTGGAAGGAGTCCGGAGTCACCGAGATGGACGTGATCCCCGCCTCCACCAGGAAGGCCGGGATGTCCTTGGGGTGATCGGAGGGCGCCTGTCCGCAGATCCCGATCTCGAGCCCTCGGGAGCGAAAGCCGTCGATGGCCCGCCGGATGAGCGCCTTCACCGACGAAGACCGGGTATCCGGCGCGAATGCGTATCCCTCCAGATCGTCCCTCGAGACCGCATAGGACGTCTGGACGAGATCGTTGGAGCCGATGGACCCACCCGACAGCGACATCCAGTCGATGAAGCGATCGCTCTCGATGACGTTCGACGGAATCTCCACCATGAGGAAGAGGGGCACACCCGCCTCCGGCGAGAGGCCCCGCTGGTCCAGAAGACGCACCACCGCCTCTCCCTCCTCAGGGGACCTGCAGAAGGGGACCATGAGCTGGAGATTGTCCAGCCCCATGTCCTGACGGACCCATCGGAGGGCGTCGGCTTCCATGTCGAACGCGGGCGTAAAGGCGGGATCGATGTATCGCGACGCGCCACGCCAGGCGATCATGGGATTCTCCTCCACCGGCTCGAACAGCCGGCCGGCCAGCAGATCCCGATACTCGTTGGACTTGAGATCGGAGAGGCGCACCAGGACCGGACGGGGATGGAAGGCAGCGCAGATGAGACCGACGCCGTATTTCAACTGATCGACGAAGAACTCCCGCTTGTCGGCGTACGCCGGCGTCCGTCGCTCGATCGCTCCCACCAGCGTCTTGAGCTCGTGCGGATCCTCCCGCTCGAGGCGGCCTCGGTATCGCTCCAGCGCGGGATCCAGCTCACCTCGGTCCACGTACCGCTTGAGCTCGTCGTAGTAGAGAAGGCCGAAAGGGTGGATGCCCACCTCCGCCGTGAGGATGAACTCGAGTCGTGCGAGCCCCACGCCGTCGCAGGGCAGCATGGCGTCGTGGAGGGCTTTGTCCGGAAAGCCGACGTTGAGCTTGATGAGCGTCTCCGTGGGCTCCGAGCCCCCGAGGTCGATCTCCTCGATCCGGTACTCGTGGATCCCCTCGTAGACCACGCCCAGCTCACCCTCGGCGCAGGATCCGGTCACCTCCTGCAGCGGCTTCAGGATCCCCCGGGCGTCCTCCGCCCCGACGATGGCGGGGATGCCGAACTCCCGAGCCACGATGGCCGCATGCGAGGTCCGCCCTCCCTTCTCGGTGACGATGAGGGAGGCGTCCTTCATCAGGGGCTCCCAATCCGGCGTGGTCAGCTCGGTGACCAGGACGTCGCCCTTGTCGAAGACGTGCTCCTCCGGCGGGATCTCCTCCAGGGCCCGCCCGCCCTTGAGGGCCTCCCGCACCACCCGCTTCTTCTCGATGACCCCCTCGAAGCTGTCGTACACCCGAACCTTGCCGGTTCCGATGCGCGTGCCCACGGCCTGGCCCCGGAGAAGCGCCTTTCCCCGGGACTTCAGGGAGCGGACGAGCTCGGCATCCATGCTGTAGGTCCGGAGGACGTTTCGCTGCTGGGTGCCCGAATGCACGGTCTCCGGGCGGGCCTGGACGATGTAGAGCTTCCCGCTGTGTCCGTCCTTCGCCCATTCGATGTCCATGGGCCGCCCGTAGTGCTCCTCGATGGTCAGGGCCATGCGGGCGAGCTCGGTGGATTCTTCCCGGGTCAACGACCACCGGCGCCGACGCGCGGCGTCCACGTCCATGGACTCCGTAGCCGTCCCGCCCTGCATGGAGTAGACGAGCTTCCGATCCTTGGCCCCCAGCGTCCGGTGCACGATGGCGTTCCGTCCCCGCTCAAGGCCCTTCTTCCAGAGGACCACGGTGTCGGGCTGGACGCTGCCCTGGACGACGAACTCGCCCAGGCCATACGCCGAGGTGATGTGGATCACGTTTCGATTCCCCGACTCGGGATCGAGGGTGAACATGACCCCCGATGTGGCGAGGTCGGATCGAACCATCTTCATGACGACGACCGCGAGGTCACCGTCCGCCGGATCCAGACCCCGCTGGATCTGATAGCTGACGGCACGATCCGTGAACGCCGACGCCGCACAGCGATGCCAGGCCTGGAGGATCTCCTCGGATCCACGGATGTTCAGATAGCTCTCGTACTGCCCGGCGAAGGAGGAGTCGCCGAGGTCCTCGCGGGTCGCCGACGACCGGACGGCGGTGTCCACCTCCCTCCCGTATTCCTTGCACAGCACGCCGTACGCCTCGCGAATCTCGTCACCGAGGGTGTCCGGAACGGGCTGGGACATGATGAGCTTCCGGATCAGCTCCCCCCCGTCCGCCAGCTCCTCGATCTCGCGGGTCCCCGTTCGCAGCACGAGGCGGATGGCATCCCGGAGGCTGGGCGGGACCGACGGATCCAGATCGTCCTTCGAGCCCAGCTCCGTGAGGCGGCGGATCAGCTCGTGCCAGGCGGAGCGAGGAAGCTCCTGAGCGACAAAGGCGCGATAAGCCTCGACGGTGGTGACGAAGCCGTTGGGGACACGTACGTCGACGGCCCGCAGCTTCTGATACATCTCGCCCAGCGACGCGGCCTTCCCCCCGACGAGGGGGCGGTCTGCGGAGTCCACTTCCGAGAACCAGCGGATGTTGGCGGCGGTGTGTGCATCTGCGGCGGTCGTTGCGGTCACACGCGCCTCGTTTCGTTGGAAGGATTCAGACCCAGTCCCTTGGTTTCAACATCTCCATGAGGCGGTCCTCGAGGGATCCCGGCTCGAATTGAGGATCGTAGGGCCACGCAGATACCGGGGGCAAGCTCATCAGGACACTCTCGATGCGAGACGGACGTCTCGAGCCCGAACCGCGTGCCCCGGTCGTGCACGAGATTGAACTCGACGTAGCGTCCCCGACGCACGAGCTGGAGATCCGCTCCCGGTCGATCCACGGCCCGTCACGATGCCAGTCCACGAGGGGTCCGTACGCCGGCTCGACCGCCGCGCCGATGGCGTGCATGAAGGCGGACGTCAGACGACCGCCGGCCCCAGGCCGGTGGAGGGATTCGAGCAGATGCTCCCCGACGGCGAGCGAGTTCTCTGGTCCGGGGCATCCGACAGCATGCCATGGCTCCGTCGGAGCCTGGCCTTACGCGCCATCGGGCTCTGGGTCGGGGCGCTCACCGTCCTCTCCTTCGTCCGGCGCGGGGGGATCCTCGTCCCCGAGCTCTCGTGGATCGTCACCGTCGGAATCCCGAGCTCGCTCTTCGTAGCCGGATTCGTCCTCTGGACCAGCCGATCCACCCGGTACCTGATCGCCGACCGGCGGGTCGCCATGGCCATCGGCCTGACGCTCCCGGGAGAGGCGAACATCCCCCTCACGCAACTGCAGGACGCCGCTGTCCGTCGGTACGGAGACGGCTCTGGGGACATCGCTCTCCTCACGAGGGATCCCGGGGGCGTGGGCTACCTCGTCCTCTGGCCCCACGTCCGAGCCTGGCGCCTCGGACGTCCGGAGCCCACCCTTCGTGCCCTACCCGATCTCGACGCGGCCGGGCAGGCCCTCCGCTCCGCCATCGAATCCCACACCCGGGCCTGGTCGACCCGCGACGACACCGGGCCGGGCCCCGCCGGGCCGGGCCCCGAAGCTTCGACGGACCCCGCCACATCCCGTAGCCTGCCGCCCGGCAAGCCGGCGCGCCTCGACGACGTGGCCTGACCGATGATCGAGATCAACGATCCGCTGGGGCTGGAAGAGCCTCGCCGCCCCATTCCGGGGTGGGTCCTCGCGATGACGGCGGGGATGGCAGCGATGGCCCTCCTTCTCACCCTGTTCTCGGTACGCACCGGGATCGGCAGGGTCTCGCCTGAGCATCCCGAGGACGCGCCCCTGGCCGTCCTCTCCATCTCCTTCTTCGAGAGGCGCCCGACGGGTCGCGTGGACCTCGTCGCCGAGCCGGGCGGCGCGATCATCGCTTCCCTCGACGCGGGCGAAGGAGGCTTCATGCGCGGCATCCTCCGACCGCTGCGACGGGAGCGGATCCGCTACGGCCGACCTCTCGACGCGCCCCACCGGCCCGTCCGTCATCGTTCGGGGGCGCTGACGCCTCCGACTCCTCCACCGACCTGGTCGTGAACATCGGCGCCTTCGGCGCCACATCGGCGGCCCACTTCGCGAGGCTCTTTACCAGCGATGGAGCACACCCCTAGGTTCCGGGCCGGAATACGCGTCCTCGTCGTTCGCGGCACCGCCGCAGGAGAGCACCCTGCCCGTCCTCATCGTAGCCCTCGCCGTCGTCGTCGCCCTCCGCAGGCTCGAGGAGAGCCCCGAGAACCGGTTCCATCCGATGTTCGAGTGGTTCGAGGACTGGTGCAACGACGAGTTCGGGCACGGCGAGGCCTTCGCCGCCATCATACGGTCGGATCCCGCGCTCCTCTCCGGACGCAACAAGCTCTGGATCCGCTTCTTCCTCCTCGCGGTCTACGCCACCATGTATGTTCGGGACCATCTGCGCGCCGAGTTCTACCACGACCTGGGCTTCGATCCCACCGGGTTCGACATGGAAGTCTTCCGTAAGACCAACGAGATCTCCAAGCAGGTCTTTCCCCTGACCTTGCCCATCGACAAGCCGAAGTTCCGCACGCTTCTGGACCGCATGGTGGCCAACACCGTGAAGCTCGAGCGAGCCAGAGAGCGGGGGGGCTTCTTCGGGAGACTCCGTGCGGGCGTGTACATGGCCGGCACCGCGTGGTGCTTCGCCCGTCTGTACCTCATGCGGCCCGAGCCGAACGAGCTTCCCGCCGACTTCCGCCTGGCCCCCGGCTACTGACCGACTCGCGAGCCCGGACGCCTCGAGAACCCGCGTGGCCGCACGGCCCCATCTCCGAGATGCCATGACAGAGACGACCACCAGCCGAGAAGGTCGCGCCCGCTTCCGGCGCACGCTGACCCGGGTGCTCGTCGTCCAGGTCGTGACCCTGGCGCTCCTCGGCCTCCTCCAGCTCCTCTACACGTAGCGGCGTGCGCGCATGACCCTCGGCATGCATTGGCTCAACTGGGCCATCGTCGTCGCCTACCTCCTCTGGGTGGTGGTGGACGGGATCCGCAAGTCGAAGGGTACCGACACGGTCTCCGGCTACTTCGCCGCCAACAAGAGCCTGGCGTGGTGGGTGGTAGGACTCTCGGTCATGGCGACCCAGCTCTCCGCCGTGACGATGATCGGGACCACGGGACAGGGGGCCACCGACGGTCTGCGCTTCGTCCAGCTGTACTTCGGTCTCCCTCTCGCCATGGTCATCCTCGGCGTCACCCTGGTACCCCTTCTCCACGGATCGGGAGTCTACACCGCCTACGAGTATCTCGAACGGAGGTTCGACTCCAAGACGCGCTCGCTCACGGCCCTCCTCTTCCTCCTGTCGCGCGGGATGTCGTGCGGAACCATCATCGCCGCTCCGGGCGTCGTGTTCAGCGCGATCTTCGGCATCCCGCTGGTCTGGGCGGTGGCCCTCATCGGCATCCCCACCATCATCTACACCATGATCGGCGGGGTCCAGGCGGTGGCCTGGGCCGACGTGAAGCAGATGGTCCTCATCGTGGTGGCGCTGGTCAGCGTGGTGGTGGTCCTCCTGATGAAGATGCCCGTGAGCCCCGACGAGGCGCTCCAGATCGCCGGCG
>JAWVZK010000037.1:0-18981 GCA_033722275.1 Longimicrobiales bacterium
CACGTGCGGCTTCGTCCGCTCGAACTTCTCCTTGCCCATCGCTGTCCTCTTCTCGGATCCTGGCTTCCGTAAGTCGGGCGCGTCGTCCCGGTTCCGTGTTCGACTCCTGCCTGCTGCCACCTGCAGAGCTCTGAGCGGGGATTGATCCCGCGACCTCGTCCTTACCAAGGACGCGCTCTACCACTGAGCTATCAGAGCGTCGATCTATGGTGGGCCGCGTGGCGGCCGGTCCTTCTCCGTCAGAGCGGGAGACGGGACTCGAACCCGCGACCCTCAGCTTGGAAGGCTGATGCTCTAGCCAACTGAGCTACTCCCGCCTGTTCCCTGGTTTTTTCGCTTTCAGTGGTGGGGGGAGGATTCGAACCTCCGAAGGCTATGCCAGCAGATTTACAGTCTGCCCCGTTTGACCGCTTCGGTACCCCACCGTTGTCTTCCCCGAAACCGCCCGTGTCGGGACCCTCCCTCGACGCTCACCCACCTTCCGGACGTGGAAAAGCGCCGCCCCCGATGTACCGGGGGACGACTGCTTTGCGAGCGAGCTTTGAAAGGTAACCGGGGGCTCAGGGAGCGTAAACCCCCGTGATTGGAGGTATTCCGGCGGCGCCTCGCCCGCCCGGACGACCCGAACCGGGGCGTCCCTCGACGCCCATGAAGCGTCCGCGGGCGATCCAAGCTGGCGAAGGGACTCGAACCCCCAACCTGCTGATTACAAATCAGCTGCTCTACCAGTTGAGCTACGCCAGCGATCCGTGCCGAAAGCTAACCCCCGGGTCGGAGCCGGTACATCGGTGTCGACGACGGAGAGGATCGGCCTCGGAGCGTCCCGGTGGCACGTCCCCGCGCCGCCGGCGCTGCTAACCAGCCACCTTCCACTTCGTCCCCTCGGGCCCGTCCTCGAGGACGATCTTACGCTCGGCCAGCTGGTCCCGAATGGCGTCGGCCCGGGCGAAGTCCCGCTCGGCCCTGGCCTGCGCACGTTCCTCGATCTTCTCCTCCACCCAGGCGGCCAGCTCGTCGTCCACGGCCCGCGCCGCACGGGCCACCTCCAGAAGACCCAGGACCTCGTCCACGGAACGGAGCGCGCCGGAGGCCGCGTCCCGGTCCCCGGGTCTCACGGGGCCCCCCAGCTCGTCGAGCTCCGCATTCACCTGGCCCACGAAGACGAAGACGGCCGCCAGGGCGTCCGCGGAATTGAGGTCGTCGTCCATGGCCCGACGGAAGGACTCCGTCATGGTCTCGGAAAGCGTCGGCAGCCGTGAGCCCTCAGCTCCTTCGTCCACGGCCAGGTCGTCCAGGCGCGCCTCGAGGTTGAGGAGTCTCTGTACCGCGGATTGCGACGCCTCCAGCCCCTGCTCGGTGAAGTTCAGGTCGCCGCGGTAGTGCGAAGAGAGGAGGAGGTGGCGGATGGCGGCCGGGTCGTGTCCGTCGTCGAGGAGCTCCCGCACGCGGATGAAGTTGCCCAGGGACTTGGACATCTTCCTCCCCTCCACGAAGAGGTGCTTCACGTGGAGCCAGTTCCGCACGAAGGGCTTGCCGGTGGCCCCCTCGGACTGGGCGATCTCGTTCTCGTGGTGAGGGAAGACCAGATCCTCGCCTCCCAGGTGCAGGTCGAGCGTGTCCCCGAGCTCGGTGACGCTCATGACCGAGCACTCCAGATGCCACCCGGGCCTGCCCCTGCCCCACGGCGAGTCCCACGCCGCGCCCACCGCCTCGTCCTTCTCGGTGGCGGCCTTCCAGAGGGCGAAATCCCGAACGTCCTCCTTCTGGTACTCGTCCTGCGCCACCCGGGCCCCGGACTTGAGCGTCGACGGGTCGATGCCCTTCAGCTTCCCGTAGTCCGGGAAGGTGCCGATGGCGTAGTACACGGCGCCGTCCTCGGCCGCGTAGGCATGCCCCCGCTCCACGAGGGTCTTCACGAAGTCCACCATCTCCTCGATGTACTCGGTGGCCCGGGGATAGGCGTCCACGCGCCGGATCCCGAGCGTCTCGCAGTCGGCGAGGAAGACCTCGCCGAAGGGACGCGTATGCTCCTGGATCGACGTCCCCGCCTCGTACGCGGCATCGATGACCTTGTCGTCGACGTCGGTGAGGTTCATGACGAAGCGCACGTCGTACCCGCTCCACTCGAGATACCGGTGGACGAGGTCGAAGAAGACGAACGCCCGGAAGTTCCCGATGTGCGCGTGGCTGTAGATCGTGGGTCCGCACGCGTAGACCCTCGCCCTGCCCTCCTCCAGGGGCACGAAGGTCTCGAGGGATCTCGTCGCCGTGTTTCGGACCTTCAGAGCCATGTTTCTTCCCGAGCTGGCGGTCGTGGCTGGGTTCAGGATCTCCGGGGATCGGACGGGAGCGCGAGCCTCCGCTCCGGATCCGTCTCTTCCACCCCGATGCGGCGGATCCGTGCCGGTCCGGCGCCTCACCCGTCGGCCTCGACCCCGTCGATCTCCTCGAGGATCGCCGCGAGCGCGGCGGCAGGATCATCGGCCCTCGTGATGGGACGCCCGATGACCAGATAGTCCGAGCCCGCCCGCACCGCCTCGGCGGGAGCCGCCACCCGATTCTGGTCATCCCGGGCCGATCCGGCCGGTCGGATGCCGGGGGTGACGATGACGAATCCCGGCTCCACGCGTCTCCGCAGCCGGGAGACCTCGAGCGGCGACGCGACCACGCCATGCATCCCCGCCTCACGAGCGAGGAGGGTCAGCTGCTCCACCTCCTCGCGGACGGAACGGATGTCCCGTCCCCAGACCCGGCTGATGTCGTCGGGGCTCATGGAGGTGAGGACGGTGACGGCGAGAAGGGAGAGCCCTCCCCGTCCGGCATCCGCCGCCGCCTCCAGCATGGCGGGTCCTCCGGTGGCGTGGACCGTCAACATCTCCACCCCCAGCTCCGACGCCGCGGCGGTGGCTCGAGCCACGGTGTGGGGGATGTCGTGGAGCTTCAGGTCGAGGAAGACGCGCTTGCCGCGATCGACCAGCGCCCGGACCACGTCGGGTCCGGCCCGCGTATACAGCTCCAACCCCACCTTGTAGAAGTCGGCCTGCTCGCCGAGCTGGTCCACGAGGGCGAAGGCATCGTCCGTCGACGCCACGTCCAGTGGGATGATGACGCGACTGCTCACGCTCGCGCTCCCAGATCCGTCCACGCCCGGACACCTCGGCGACGACCCCATCGCCTCAATCCTCGCACCAGGCGCTCGCCCGCGCGCGGGGCGGCGAAGGTGGCCGTGCCCATCTGCACCAGGTCGGCGCCAGCTCGTGCGTAGACGACCGCATCCACCGCTCCCAGGATTCCACCCACGCCCAGGATGGGCACGTCGGTGACCGCTCGGGCCGACTGGACGGCCCGGACGGCCGAGGGCCGGAGCGCGGGTCCGCTCATCCCCCCAGCCCCTCCACCCAGAGCGGGGCGACCCGTGTCCGGATCGAGAAGGAGCCCGGGCAGCGTGTTGGTCAACGTGACCGCGTCGGCGCCGGCCTCGACGGCTCGACGCACGGTGCCGGAGACATCGGGATCGTTGGGGGCGAGCTTCGCCACCAGGGGCCTCTGCGTCCGGCTCCGGCAGCCCTCCACGATCCGGGTCACGGAATCCGGATCCAGCGCGAAGGGAGCGCCGTCCCGCCGGGCGTCGTTGGGACAGGAGAGGTTGATCTCGAATCCCAGAAAACCCTCCGCCCCGTCGAGGCCCTCGACCAGATCATGGAACTCCCCCACGGTGTGCCCGGCCACGCTGACCAGAACCTGCGCCCGGCGGAGGGAGCGGGCGATCCAGGGGAGCTTCTCCCTCCGCGTCCGCTCCAGTCCGGGGTTCGCCAGGCCGATGGAGTTCAGCATGCCTCCCGAAAACTCCGCGACCCGGGGAGCGGGATTCCCTCCGCGGGGCTCCAGGGTCACCGACTTCGTGACGAAGCCCCCCAGGCGGTCGAGATCCACGACGTCCTCCAGCTCCTGGCCGAAGCCGCACGTGCCCGCGGCCAAGAGCACGGGATTCTGGAACTCCGCGCCGAGCACTCGGCTCATCAGCTTCACTTTCTCGACAGCTCCCCGAGGCGCAACTCCAGCTCCTCTTCCAGGGCCTCGAAGCCGGCGGCGGATCCGCCGAGCGCCGCAAGAACGTACGGACTGTGCCCATGGGCCTCCAGACGGCTACGGAGCCAGGACCGCTCACCCTCCTGCTGAGCGAGGGCGAGGGCGGCGAGGAGCGCCTTCGCGGCCCACGGATCGTCCGGGGCCGCGTCGGCGTAGGCGAGGAAGAGCCCCCGGGCGACGATGTCCGCTCCGAGCCGGTCCCGCGCCACCTCCCCGGCCGCGAACCACCCCAGGGGCTGGTCGATGCCGGCGTCGGCGAAGGCCTCCAGGTCGGCGATGGCGACCAGCTTCTCCGCGACGCGGGGGTCTGCGCCGGCAGGAAGGAGCAGCGCCCGCACGGCCTGCACCTCCCGGAGGTCGCGGGCGTCGGCCAAGCGCCAGCGGGCGAGCTGTAGGCGCGCTTCGGCGGCCACCTCCCCGAGGCCCGACGCCACACGAAACGTCTCCCGGCGGGCCTCTGCGGTGTCCCCGGAAGCGTGAAGGAGCGTTGCCCGGTGCAGGGCCAGGCGGTCACGGGACATCCGGTCCCATGACGCCTTGCGGATCGGCTCCAGGAGGGCGGCGGCCTCGGAGGGGCTCCAAAGCTCCGCGGCCCGGGAAGCGAGGAACGCGACGGAGTCGGCCTGGGCCGCGGCCTCCGGATAGGAGTAGAGCCGCTTGGCGGCTCGCCGCGCCCGCTCTCGATCTCCGTGAACCATGCTCCAGCGAAGGCCGGCGAGGCCCGCCGCCGTGCGCACACCCTCGTCGATGGCGGTGGCCCGATCCAGATCCCACTCACCGTGCTCGACCAGCGAACGCTCCAGAAGCAGTCTGCCTCGGAGGAGGTGGGCCTCCGCGGCGGCCTCGGCGGAAAGCGGTCCCTGGAGCGCTCGGTTCACGCGGGCCAGGGCGCCGTCCCCGTTCCCGAGCTCCGACATGACGACGGCGAGATACACCTCCATGTCTTCGCTTCGTCGGCACGAGCGAGCGTCGCCTCCCACTTGCTCGAAGGCGGCCCGGGCCGCTCGAAGATATCCCAGACGAAGATGGGATCGTCCCAGGAGTATGAGGGCGTCACACGCCCAGTCGCTGTCGGGCCGGTCCCGGTACGCCGTCCCGGTCTTGCGCACCACTTCCCCGTAGTGGACGGCGGCCAGGGAATCCTGTCCGGAGCGTCGTGCCACCTCTCCGGCCCGGAACAGACCCTCCGCGTTGTGGATGACGTTGTGGTACGCGCACCCCGTGGAGAGGAGCGACAAGGCGAGGAGAGGAAGCCCCGCTCGCCTCAACGTCCCTCCCGGTCCCCCCCGAACTCACTCCCCGGCGGGTAGCGGTCGAAGAAACGGACCACCGCCTGAGCCAGGGCCTCGGACACCCCGTCATGGAACGACTCGGTGCCCAGGAGCCGCCCCTCCGAGTCGTTCGAGAGATACCCGACCTCGACCAGCACCGAGGGCATGAGCGCATTGGTGAGCACCGCCAGGATCGCCTGCTTCACGCCGCGATCGGGCCCCGGATGCACGTCGTTCAGCTCCTCCTGCACCAGAGCCGCCAGATTCTCCGACCAATGCGCATGGTCGTAGTTCTTGAGGTCCCGCAGGATGAAGTCGATGTCCGCCAGCGCCTCGTCGTCGTCGAGGGTCTCCGGGTTCATGCTCAGCGGCGCGTTCTCGATGGCCGATACGCGACGCTCGTGCTCGGTCCGGGCGTCGGAGAGGAAGTACGTCTCGAAGCCCCTGGCGGCCCGTCGGGCAGGGAAGGAGTTGGCGTGGATGGAGACGAAGATGCCCGGCCGCTCCCCCTTCAGCTCGGTGGCCCTCAGGCCCCGCTCCCAGAGGTCCACGAAGCTGTCGTCGTCACGGATGAGGTGGACCTCAAGGTCGGGATGGGACCGGAGCCGCCGGGCCAGCCGAAGACCGATGGCCAGCGCCACCTCCTTCTCCCGAATCCCGTCCGGCCCCAGCGCGCCCGGATCGACCCCTCCGTGACCCGGGTCGATGACCACCACCCGCGTGCCCTCGTAGACCGAGGGGCCGGTGTCCCGTGCCGCATCGGACGGGCCGCGCTCGGATCCGGCAGCCGACCCGGCGGAGGTGGTCGGGCGCCTCACCAGGGCGGCCTCGGTGCCCACCAGCCCGATGTCTCCGGCCCTGAGCCGTGGGCCGTCGGCGACGAACTCGTAGAGGCCGGGCAGACGTCGGGGCAGGAAGTCCGTCAGGAACTGAAGCGGCACGTAGGTGCGGGAGCCCGCGCGATACGGTGGATCCGTGAGCTGGAGCGCCACGTCGTCCCACCGGAAGAAGGGAGAGCCCGGACGCATGGTCACCCGCAACTCGTCCGCCGCCGCTACCGTGACGGCGCCCGCCTCCTCCGTGACCGTCCACCCGAGATCGTCGAGGACGGCGACGGAAACCGCCGCATAGCCACGGTCCAGCTGGACCGCGACCGTGTACGTAGAGCCGTCCTCGCGCTCGATCTCCAGGCGGGGCTGGCTCTGAGCGTCGAGCCCGCGCGAGGAGGAAACGAAGGCGAGGAGGCCCAGGACGAACATCCACGCGACCCGCCTGACGACGACCCCGGGAGCAGGGGTGGCCCTGCCGGCACGCGTCCTCATCCGCACGTCCTCATCCGCACGTCCTCATCCGTACTTGCCCATGGCGCGCTCGGCCTCCCGCTCCTGCTGCTTCCGCTTCAGGGTCTCCCGCTTGTCGTGGAGCTTCTTCCCTCGCGCCACCGCAAGCAGGATCTTCGCGTAGCCTCGCTTGAAGTAGATCTCCAGAGGCACCAACGTCAGGCCCTTGGCGTCGGTCTGGACCGCCAGATCCTCGATCTGCCGTCGGTGCAGGAGGAGCTTCCGAGGACGCAGAGGGTCTTCGTTGTACCGGTTCGCTTGCTCGTACGGGCTGATGTGGAGGCTGTAGAGCCATGCCTCGCCGTTGTCCACGCGAGCGAAGGCGTCCTGGAAGGACACGTGGCCCTCGCGCAGAGACTTCACCTCCGGCCCCTTCAGCTCGATCCCCGCCTCGTACGTCTCGAGGATCTCGTATTCGTGTCGCGCCTTCCGGTTGCGGGCGACCACCTTTCTGGCGTCCTGACTCACGCCGCCTCCTCGAACCTCTCCACGCCGACCCGGCTCGCCTTCCTCATGTTGGCCACCTGCGCCACTTCGCTGCCGAGAATAAACACTAGCGACTCGTAATAGATCCAGAAGAAAAGGGCCGCCACGGTGGCGAGATTGCCCAGCGTGGTCCGGTAGTTCGCCACCTCGGTCAGGTACCACGAGAACACGGACTTCAGGGACTCGTGGGCCACCGCGGCGAAGGTCGCCGCCACCACCGCGGTCCGCAGTCGGATGCGGCGGTAGGGCACGTACCGGTAGAGCAGCAGGAGGAGCGTCCAGATGGAGAGGAAGGAGATGGCGTAGCCCACCACGCGCTCGGTGAGGGTCAGGGCCGTCCCCTGGACACCGAGGATGGTGACACCGTAGTCCACCGTCGCCGTGATGAGCACCGTGACGCCCAGGTTGAGGGTGAGCAGGAAGAACCCGACGATCACGGCGGCCACGTCGAAGAGCTTGCCATGCACGGGGTTGCGCTTCGCCCCGATGTCGAAGGTCTCGCGGAGGCTGACCCGGAGCGACGCGGCCAGTCGGGTGGCCACCCACACGAGGAAGAGAGACCCCGCGATGGTGTACCCGGCTCGGCCGGCCATCAACGACTCGGTGAGCGACTCCACGAGGGCAGTGAGCTCCACGCCCGCCCCCCTGGGCAGATTGTCGGTGAGAAGTCCCACGACGTATCTCGAGGGGTCACCGAAGCGAGCCAGGACGAAACCCGCGATCCCGATCCCCAGGATGACGAGCGGGAAGAGGGCGAGGACGAGGTTGAAGGCGATGCCGCCCGCGAGGAAGAAGATCTCGTCGTCGTCGCACTTCTCGAGGAGCCGACGCGTGAACTCGCGGGCGCGATGTTCCAGGCGATGATGCCGAGGCTTGGACGACGAGGGCCTCGACGGGTGGGCCATGTGTCGGGACGGGTCGGCGGACGAAGTGGAAGGCCTCCGACCCCTTCCGTCAGTCCTCCGCTTCCTCCGATGCGGCCTTCACGGTTTCGCGAGCGGCGTCGACGCCCGCGCGATACGCGGCCTTGGAGCGCTCCAGCTTCTCTTCCAGATCGGTCCGGGCCTCGACGGCCGCCTGGCGACCGGCGCTCACCGCGTCGCGGACCTCGTCGTAGCGGCTCTGAACCCCTTCGCGCGCCTCGTCCAGCCGCTCCTCGAGCTGCCGCTGAGCCTCGCGTACCCGCTCCTCGGCGGCGTCCCTGAGCTCCCGGGCCCGCTCGCGGAGCTCTTCCTGGGTCTCCTCGCCGCTGCGTGGGGCGAAGAGGAGTGCGAGGCCGGCCCCCACGAGGGCTCCGAGAAGGAACGAGCCGGTACCGCCGGACCTCTCGCGCTCGATGACGATGTAGGGGACTTCGTCGTGGTCTCTCATCTTCTTGTCTCCCGTGGGAAGGCGTTTCATTGCACGGGTGCGGCTCCGAAAGATAACCCGTCACCCGTGCTACAGCATCCACCGGGGGTCGGGTTCCGGAAGGACCGGGCGCTCCACCCCCTCCCGACCCAGGAGCCCGTAGGTGAGTCTCTTCCCGAGCTCGACACCGGGCTGGTTCAAGGGATCGATCCCGTAGAGGGCTCCGGCGTGCACCGTGGCGATCTGGAAGAGCATGAAGAGCTGGCCGAGCGACGACTCTTCGATCCGGGGAAGGAAGAAGGTCCCGTTCGGGCGGCCACGCTGACGAAGGGCTTCGGCGCTGGCGGCGCGCTCGGTTGCCAGGAGCTCCTCCAGCGTATGCCCTCCGAGGTAGGCGATGGCGGGGATGCCGGGATGACGTCGCGGGATCTCCAGGGTCGCTCCCAGGTCGTCCACGCCCACGAAGAGGATCACCTTGTCCTGGGGCCCCTCCATGAAGAGCTGCATGAGGGAGTGCTGATCGACGGCCCCCATCGACACCAGGGGCGTCGGACCCGAGGCACGGACCTCTCCGTGCAGCGTCTCCGCCTTGCCCAGGCTCTCCGCCCACAACTGCTGGAACCACAGCGCCAGCGGTCGGAGGCGATCCGCGTACGGCATGAGGACGTGGATGGGCCGCCGCAGCTCCGTGTCCGCGTAGTGCAGGAGCGCGGCCACGAGGCCTCCGGGATTCTGCGTGAGCTCGGATGTCCGACATCGCTCCACCATGTCCGCGGCCCCGTGGAGAAGCGTCCGGACGTCGACGCCGCAGACAGCCGCCGGGAGGAGTCCCACGGGGGAAAGCACGGAGAAGCGGCCTCCCACGTTCTCCGGGACGGGAAGCGTCGGGATGTCCTCGGCCTCGGCGATCTGACGCAGGGCGCCGCGCAGGGGATCGGTGGTGAACAGGAAGTGTCCTCGTGCCTTGTCGGCATCCACCGTGTTCTCGACCCACGCACGGACGACGAGATACTGGGCCATGGTCTCCGCCGTCGCCCCCGACTTGCTCACCACGTTGAAGAGTGTCCGAGCGGGATCGAGACGCTCCAGCAGCGCACCTAGCGTGGTGGGATCGGGATTGTCCACCACATGGAGCCGGGGGAAGTGGTCCCGCTCCTCCGCGGTCCGGTCGTTCCAGCCCGGTCCCAGCAGCGCCTCCTTCAGCGCCATCGCGCCCAGCCCGGATCCTCCGATGCCGAGGACGACGACGTCCTCGAACCACTGGCCGAAGCCCTCCGCGAGCTCCACGACCCGCTCCACGGTCTCCGAGGCGTAGGGGAGATCCAGGAAGCCGAGGGCACCCGACCCCCTCCGCTCTTCGACCCATCCGGCGGCCTTCTCGAAGCGCCGGGCCAGCACACCGTCCAGCAGGGTCGGGTCGATCCCTCCCTCCACCCGGGCGGAAAGCAGGTTGCCGTAGTCGAATCGGATCCGGTCCATCATTCCACCTCGACCGAAAGGCCGTCGTATGCGGGAAGCACCCCCTCGGGCAACCGCTCCAGGAGCTCCCGGTGCGTCACCCGATGGGTCAGGTGCGTAAGGTAGGTGGTCGCCGCGCCGACGAGACGGGAGGCTTCCACCGCCTCCTCCACGTTGAAGTGCGACCCGTGGGGACGACCGAACCAGAGCGCGTTGAGGACGAGCACGTCGACCCCCCGAAGAGCGTCCAGAGCGTCCTCGGGCAGGGACTTGGCGTCGGTCACGTATCCCAGCCGTCCCACGCGGAAGCCGTAGACGGTCGCCGTCCCGTGGGGCACCCGCACGGGACGGAACTCACGGCCCAGGATCGTCATCCGGTCCTCGGAGCCGAAGCCGTGGAGACGGATCCTCGGCTTCGAGCTGCCGGCCGGCGGCTCGATGCTCTCGTCGAAGATGTACCGAAAGTGACGCTGGATGGTGGTCAGGTACTCCTGGCCCACGTACGCCGGCATGTCGCCGTGTCGGGCCGTGAAGACGCGAACGTCGTCGATCCCATGGATGTGGTCGGCATGGACGTGGGTGAACCAGACGGCGTCCACCATGTCGACGCCGCTCTCGAGGAGCTGGAGCCGGAGCTCCGGGGGCGTATCCACCAGGAGCCGTCCCCCCTCCATCTCCAGCAGAGCCCCGTGCCGCGTACGCCGGTCACGGGGATCGTCGGAGGTGCACGCCGCGCAGTCGCATCCCACCACCGGGACGCCGAAGGAGGTGCCGGTACCCAGGAAGGTCAGCTTCACGGATCCCTACAGTCGGTCGAGCCGCATGTTGTTCGTCGAGCCGGTCTCGTGGAAGGGGAAGCCCGCGGTGATGGCCACGGCCGCGCCGGGCTCTCCCGCGCCGGACTTCACGACGGCCCGCTTGCCGTGCTCGGACAGCGCCTCGTAGGAGACCTCGACGCCCTCCGCCAGAACCGGGACGACACCCCAGACCGCGGCGAGCTGTCGGTACGTCGTCAGCTCGGTGGTGACGGCGAAGACGGGGACGGCGGGTCTGTAGGAGGACACCAGTCGCGCCGAGAACCCCGAGCGGGTGATCACCACGATGGCCGGGGCGCCCACCTGCCTCGCCGAGTCCACCGTGGCCGCCGCGATGGCGTGCTCCCGGCGCGACGCGCCGGCCCGACTCCGGAGCCCGGGTCGCGTCAAGTAGCGGGGACCCCTCTCCAGGAAGCCACTCCGCTCGATCTCCCGTCCGATGCGCGTGATGGCCTCCAACGCGCGGAGGGGATAGCTGCCCACCGCCGTCTCGCCGGAGAGCATGACGGCGTCGGACCCGTCGAGGATGGCGTTCGCCACGTCCGACGCTTCGGCCCGGGTCGGGCGGGCGTGGTCGATCATCGACTCCAGCATCTGGGTCGCGGTGATCACCGGGCGCCCGTAGTAGTTGGCCAGCTGGATGATGCGCTTCTGCGCCAGGGGGACGCGCTCGAAGGGGAGCTCGACCCCGAGATCGCCGCGGGCCACCATGACGGCGTCCGTCTCCGCCAGGATCTCCTCGACGGCCCGCAGCGCCTGCACCTTCTCGATCTTCGCCACCACCAGGGCGCGAGCCCCGACCCGTCCCTTGAGGTCCACCACGTCCTGCGGTCGGCGAACGAAGGAGAGACCGACGTACTCCGCACCGGCCTCGAGGGCGAAATCCAGGTCGTCGCGGTCCTTCGCGGTCAAGGAGGGAGCCTGGACGTCGACGGTGGGCAGGTTGATCCCCTTGCGGCTCTTCAGCGTGCCTCCGCGGACCACTTGGAGGATGGTCCGGGGCCCTTCGGTCGCCTCGCAGCGCAGCTCGAGCAGCCCGTCGTCGAGGAGGACGGCGTCGTTGGATTCGATCTCCTGGGCCAGCGAGGCATAAGTGGTGGGAATCTCGCCCGCCGACGCCTCCCCCTCCGGCGCCATGACCACCGTGTCTCCGACCTCGAGCTCCACGGGCTCGTCCAGGTCGCCCACGCGGATCTTGGGGCCCGCCAGGTCCACCAGCACGGCGACGGGACGATCCACCTCGCGGGCGGCCTCTCTCACCGCCTGGATGGCCCGGCTGTGGTCCTCCCTGGAGCCGTGGGACATGTTGACACGGGCCATGTTCATGCCTCCGCGGACCATCTCCAGAATCGTCTCCCGATCGGAGCTGGCGGGACCCAGCGTGCAGACGACCTTCGTTCGCAGCATGGAGGGACAAGCGGGGTGCGGGTGGCGGAGGAGTCAAAATTGTCGCGGGCCTCGACGAGACGGGCAACACCCTCCACCCCACCGGGTACCGGGGCTCGAGCCTTCACGAAGCCGCCCCGAGCCGGGGTGGCGTGCGGAGGGCCCTTTTCGTTGATTTGCGCGGCCTCCGGCACCCGAACCCACCTCATCTCAGGCGTTCATGAGCCATATCTACATCGAATCAGACGAGTTCGCCCGCGGATTGGAGCAGGATCTCTCCAACGCGGACCGCATCGCCCTGGACTGTGAGGCGGCGGGCTTCCACCGCTACAGCGATCGGCTCTGCCTCATGCAGATCACCATCGAGGACCGGACGTACATCGTCGACCCGCTGGGCTTCGATCCCACCGCGCTGGTCCGTGGACCGCTGGAGGATCCCGACGTGGAGATCCTCATGCACGGTGCGGACTTCGACCTTCGGCTCCTGAGCCGTGATCTCGGCGTCCGTCTCCGAGGGCTCACCGACACCCAGGTCTACGCTTCCCTCGCCGGCGAGGAAGCGCTCGGCCTCCAGTCCCTCCTCGAGTCCCGCCTCGGCGTGAAGCTGTCGAAGAAGTACCAGCGGGCCGATTGGGCTCAACGGCCCCTCAGCGAGTCGATGCTGGAATACGCCGCCGAGGACACGCGGCACCTTCATCGGCTCACCGAGAAGCTGGAGGCCGATCTCGAGCGTCTGGGCCGCACGCCGTGGGCGCGGGAGGAGTGCCGGGCCCTGGAGGCCGTCGCCGACGAGCCGGAGGACGAGGACCCCGTGGACCCGGTGACCCGGATCAAGGGCGCCAGAGATCTGTCGCCGCGTCAGGTCACGGCGCTTCGCGAGGCGCTGGAATGGCGAGACGAGATCGCGCGGGAGCGCGACCGGGCTCCGTTTCGGGTGGTCGGCGAGCGACCCCTCACCGACGCGGTGGCGAAGAAGCCACGACGGGTGGAGGAGCTCCTGGACATCCGCGGCTTCCCGAAGGCTCTGGCCCGGAGCGACGGGAAGGAGCTGATTCGCCGCCTCCACGCCGTCACGCAGATGTCGGACGACGAGCTCGAGCCCTACCCGCCGTCCGAGCGTCGAGGCTCCGGTCGTCCGCCGCCGGAGGTGGAGGCCCGCTTCCGCAGGCTCAAGGAGATCCGGAACCGGGAGGCGGCCAAGCTGGACCTACCCCGAGGGATCCTGCTGGCCAACGCGGTCCTCACCGAGATCGCCCGAGCGTCGCCGGAGACCCGGGACGAGCTCCTGGCGGTGGAAGGGATGCGGAGCTGGAAGGCCGATGTCCTGGGCGACGCGCTCCTGTCGGAGGTGGCGCGAGGCTGAGGCCGGATGAGAAGTCGTCCGTTCGGCGCCCGCCGAGTCTGCGGGCGCCCCACCGGTCATCTCATGGGGGCGTCGAACCGTCAGGCGGCCGACTCCTCCTTCTTCTTGCAGTCGATGCAGTACCGGGCGTGGGGAAGCGCGTCGAGGCGCTCGAAGCCCACTTCGGCACCGCAGGTGTGGCAGATGCCGAAGCTCTCGGGATCGGCATACAGTCGGCGGAGGGCTTCCTCCAATCGATACAGGTACCGGCCTTCCTTCGTGGCGAAGGCCGCCGCCTTTTCGCGCTCCTGGGCTTCCGTTCCCTGGTCGGCCATGTGATCGGTGTAGGCCGAGAGATCCGAGTCACTGGAGTCCCGATCCGCCTGCGTCAGCTGGTCGAATAGGCCCAACGCCTTGAGCGCGCGGGCCCGCTCGTCCTGGAGCCGCTTCTCGAGGTGGGCGAGCTGCTTCTTCGTAAGCGCCATCGTCTATGCCTTGAGGGAACCGTGCTTCGTACAGCCAAGAAAATTAACGGAGCGGACCCTCATGATCCAAGACTCGGCCCCGAAACGGCGGGTCCCCCCGCCCCGCCCGGGGAAGGATCCCGCTCGCCGTCGATGGGTAGTCCGTCACTCTCACGTCTCCGCCCCACCGACGAGTTCCATGAGTGACGAGACCATCGAGTGCCGCCGCTGCGGCGAAGGCGCCCCGCCACTTTCCAGGCCCCCCTTCAAGACCGAGCTGGGGGCCCGAATCCAGGAGGAGATCTGCGCCGACTGCTGGCAGGATTGGCTCCAGCATCAGACCCTCCTCATCAACCACTACGGACTCGATCCCCGGGAGCCGAAGGCCCGCGAGTTCCTCTACGAGCAGATCGAGCAGGTGCTCCTCGAGGGCAGCGGGGGAAAGGAGATCGACACGTCGAAGAAGGGAGAGATCGAGTGGTGAGGCGGCGTCCCGCGCCGGGCACTCCGCCGGGCCGAGACTAGCCGACGGGGGGGTGCGGCTCCTCGTCGACGAGGAGCCGGAAGACGTCGGGTCGGGCGTAGTGGCCTACGACGTCGAAGTCGAAGCGACTCCGCGGGATGGCCGTGAGGTCGAGCTCCGCCGTCAGGATGCCCTCTTCGTTCCACAGCGGACCCGCCAGGCACTCTCCCAGGGGCCCGTACACGGCGGAGCCACCGGCGCTGAGGGTCTCGGGCCAGTCGTCGAGCTCCCCGGCGATCTCGAGGTCCGACGGGTACATGTCCCGGGTCACGTACTGGTTGCATCCCAGGACGAAGCAACGACCCTCGAGGGCGATGTGACGGAGCGTGGATTGCCATCGTTCCCGGGCGTCGGCCGTGGGTGCCAGGTAGATGTCCACGCCCTTCGCGTACATCGCCGTGCGGGCGAGAGGCATGTAGTTCTCCCAGCAGATGAGGCCACCCACGGTGCCGAAGGGTGTCTTCACGGCGGTGAGCGTGCTCCCGTCCCCTTCCCCCCAGATGAGCCGCTCGGCCGCCGTGGGCTTCAGCTTGCGGTGCTTCCCGAGAAGCCCACCGTCGGGCCCGAGATAGAGAAGCGTGCAGAAGAGCGTCCCTCCGCTGTAGCTGCTGTCCCGCTCGACGACGCCGACGCAAAGGTGGACGCCCGCAGAGCGCGCGGCGTCGGCCATCCGCTCCACCTCCGGGCCCGGGACGTCCACGGCGCTGCCCCAATACCGCTCCCACGTCCGGCGACCCGCCTCCGAGCGGCCTCCCACCGCCGTACCGAAGGAGAGGCCCCAGGGGTATCCTCCGACATAGGCCTCGGGGAAGAGGACGAGGCCGGCGTCCCGCGAGGCCGCTTCCCGCGTGCGAGCGACGACCGTGTCCACGGCGGCCGACGCATCGAAGGGTCGGGCCGCGGCCTGGACCACCGCGACTCGCACGGACGGCCCGGACGCGGCGCCCTGGACATGCTCGGTCACGGTGCCTCCGGATTGGGTGAGGGACGAGCGACGGCGTCGGGCATGGAGCGAGGCTCGCGCCCCGGGGCCCTCCGGTCAAGCGTCGGTTTCGGCATCGAGGCCGTGGTTCGGCGAGGGCGCGCCTCAGCCACCCGAGTAGACCAGCTCCGTCACCACCTCGCCGACCATTCCCAGGGTCGACGGGCTGACGTTCTCCGGCATGTCCCGCTGGGTGTGCCAGTAACGGTTGTCGGGTCCGTACTCGAAGTCGATGACGTTGGCCGTGGGGAGCCCCGCTTCGATGAGGGGCACGTGGTCGTCGGTGAGATTCCGCCCCACCCGGGTGGGGAAATACGCCCGGTAGCCCAGACGCTCCGCCGCCCGCCACACCTTGCCCACCACAGGGTCGGCGAACTGGGCCGAGAAACCCTCCACCGGGAAGAGAGGATCGGCGTCACCCACCATGTCGAGCAGGACGCCATAGACCGGGCGGCCCTCCTCGGGGAGCGTCTCGGCGTACCGTCGGGCACCGAGGAGCATGTCCTCGACACCCGGCCCGTAGTCCTCCCCGTCGACGAAGAGGAGATCGACGCCCAGGGGGGGCGGGGCATCCGAGAGCAGAGACGCCAGCTCCAGCAAGACCGCCGTGCCGGAGGCGCCGTCGTTGGCGCCGGGGACCGGAAGCGCGCGAGCCGCCGAGTCGGCCTCTTCGTCCGAGGTCGGCCGGGTGTCCCAGTGCGCCAGAAGGAGGATCCTCCGATCGGCTTCGGGGCGGAATCGCGCACGCACGTTCACCAGCGTGAGGGTGTCTCCGGCCGTCGTGACGTGGGGGAAGGTGTCGGCCTGCACCACTGGGGCCAGCGAGTCCAGGCGAGCCAACATCCACTCCAGTTGCCGTCGATGGCCCTCGGTGCCCGGGACGCGAGGGCCGAAGTCCACCTGACGGCGGACCAGCTCCATGGCCGCGCCGCCGTCGAAGGTCGGCCGTCCCGGCGTCGGCCCTGCCGGGGGCTCCTCGCAGCCCGATGCCAGCATCGAACCCGTCATCACGAGCCCGACCAGAATCGTGACGTCCACGTGACGCTTCCTGGTCGGGGGAGGGCTGGGAGCGCTGCTAGATTGGAGTGTCATCCGCTTCATCAAAGTCTGGCGAGCGTGCCCTTTCATCAAAGTCTGGCGAGCGTGCCCTCATGACCCTTTCCCGCCGCCGATTCCTCGGCTCTGCGGCAGCCATCTCCCTCGGCTTCACCGGTCTGGCCCACACCCGGACCGACGCTTCCGCAGCCAGCGTACCACCGGGGACCGGGTTCGGTCCCCTTCAGGACGACCCCGAAGGCATCATCGCGCTCCCGAAGGGATTCAGCTACCGCATCCTCTCCCGCCGGGGGGAGCGCATGGACGACGGCTTCTTCGTGCCGGCCCGACACGACGGGATGGCCACCTTCCCCGGCCCCGACGGGATGACCCTCCTGGTCCGGAACCACGAGATGCTTCCCGGCGACGATCCCGCCGACGGGGCCTTCGGAGGGAATCTCGAGCTCCTCGATCGGCTGGATCGGTCGCTCCTCTACGACCCCGGCGCCCTCGACGCCCCACCTCCGCTGGGGGGCACGACCACGCTTCTCTACGACACCCGGAGTCAGGAGCTCGTCTCCCACCGTCTGAGCCTGGCGGGCACGCTGGTGAACTGCGCCGGGGGCCCCACGCCCTGGGGCTCGTGGATCAGCTGCGAGGAGATCGTGGCCACCGCCGGTGGCCGCCTCGCCAGAGACCACGGCTACAACTTCGAGGTCAGGGCGAGCCTCGACGGCCTGCCCGTGGAGCCCGTCCCCCTCAAGGCCATGGGACGCTTCGTGCACGAGGCCGTGGCCGTCCACCCGGCCACGGGCCTCGTCTACGAGACGGAGGACCTCTCCGACGGTCTTCTCTACCGATTCATCCCCGACGTCCCCGGCGAGCTGCATCGAGGAGGCCGTCTCCAGGCGCTGGCGGTCCGCGGATGCCCGGGGCTCGACACCCGGAACTTCGACGGGCGCGTCGTGGAGCCGGGGCACCCCCTGGAGGTGGAGTGGATCGATCTCGACGACGTGGAGTCGCCGGACGACGACCTCCGCTACCGGGGCCACCAGGCGGGCGCCGCGCGATTCGCTCGCGGGGAGGGGATCTTCTACGGGGAAGCCGGCGGTCGATCGGAGATCTACGTCGCCTGCACCAACGGAGGAGAGGCTCAGAAGGGACAGATCTGGCGTTACCGGCCGAGTCCGGCGGAGGGGACGCCGGGCGAGGGGGATCACCCCGGGGTGCTGGAGCTCTTCGTGGAGCCCAACGACGGGACCATCATCGAAAATGGCGACAACCTCTGCGTCGCGCCGTGGGGCGACCTGGTGGTCTGTGAGGACGGGACGGGAGACGACTACCTCCTGGGGATCACACCGGCGGGCGAGATCTACCACCTCGCCCGCAACCTGAACGGCAACGGCGAGTTCGCCGGTGCCTGCTTCTCACCCGACGGAAGCACCTTCTTCGTGAACATGCAGGTAGACGGCTGGACGCTGGCCATCACGGGCCCCTGGCAACGGAGAGGGGCGGCGAGAGGGAGCTGAGAGAAGCCATCCCGACGCGCCCACGCCGGCTATCGTCCGTCGTGATCTCCCACGGGATCCACGGCGGCGATCCCGTCGCCCGCGCCCCACTCCTCCAGGAGCGCCCGGGCCTCCTCCTGCACCGACGCGTCGACAGGGTGGATCGGCACCAGGGCGAGAACGTGCCCCAGCTCCTCCACCGCTTCCCTCCGTCGATCCCGCTTCCGATAGAGCTCGGCCAGATCGTAGTGGAAGAGGACCACCTGCGGCCACGCTTCGGCGGCCCGTCGAAGGTGATGCTCGGCCTTCTCCCAGCTCGTGTCGTCCAGGGCATCGCCGCCCAGGAAAGTACGGGCGAGGAGTCGCTCCAGGACGGAGAGGCTCATGACCTCGTAGCTCAGCTTCCCGAGCATGTTGTGGGCACCGCCGTGGGCCGAGTCGACGGCGAGGATGGCCCGGGCGTCGTCGCGGACGATCTGTGCGAGCTCCGCCGCGTATCCCGGTCCCGCGTTCATCGCCCTGCGGCCGGCGGCCACCCCGTGCCAGTAGATGCCCTCGAGGCCAAGGGGGCGTGCATCGACGGCTCGCTGGGCCAAGAGGATCGCAGGGTCGAGCCATGCGTTCTGGGCCCGGCTCCCCTCCTCCCGGATCCCCAGCGCCACCGCGGAGCGGGCAGCTCTCCACAGCGCCGCGTAGTCCAAGGGGTCGGCGGCGAGATGATCCTCGAGCCGTTCGAAGGCCATGCGCGGCGCACCGGCGAAGTAGAGGAGGTCGGCCTCGGCGACGGCTCCTCCCAGGCCGGCCATCTGGGCCGTCAGGCCCACCGGCATCAGCAAGGGCAGCAGGGCGGCCATGAGACGAGGCACGGTGGTCGGGAGGCGTTGACGGATCACGGGCGGTGAGGGGCCGGGGAAGGAGGCCTATACCACCTC
>JAWVZK010000038.1:0-18796 GCA_033722275.1 Longimicrobiales bacterium
ATGATCGTGGATCTCCTGCGGAACGATCTCGGCCGGGTGGCGGAGTTCGGGAGCGCGCTGGCCGTGCGCACGGCCGGGGGCCGCCGGCTGACGGAGACGGGCCTCACCGGGGGTACGCCCTACTACAAGTCGCCGGAGCAGGCCACCGGCGACCAGGTGGTGGGGGCGGCCAGCGACACCTACGCGCTGGCCTGCGTGCTCTACGAGATGCTGGTGGGGGAGCCGCCCTACCTGGGGAATACGGCGCAAGCGGTCCTCGGCAAGATCATCCAAGGCGCTCCGGTCTCGGCGACCGCGGCCCGGAAGTCCATCCCACGCAACGTGGACGCCGCCATTCGCAAGGCGCTCGAGCGGCTTCCCGCAGACCGCTTCCGGAGCGCCAGCGCTTTCACCGCGGCCCTGGCGGACCCGACGTTCCGCCACGGAGAGGAAGCGGACCGGGCGTCCGCCTTCTCCGGTGGGGGCTCCAGGGGATTGCTTCTGGGGGGATGGGGAGCGGCCGCGGTCCTGGCCGGCGTGCTCGCGTGGGTCGCGACCCGGCCGGAGCCCGTCCAGCAAGTCCGTCGCTTCTCCATGCCGTTCGAGGAGGGGCAGGAGCTGGAGTTCATCGGCGCCAACGGCTTCGAGCTCTCGCCCGAGGGCTCCCTCCTGGTCTACCGGCATATCGTGGACGGGAACCAGGTTCTCGTGTCTCGGCGGTGGGACGAGCTGGAGGCGGTACCCATTCGAGGAACCGAAGGGGCCAGCTTTCCGGCTCTGTCGCCGGACGGGACGGAGCTCGCCTTCGAGAGCCCCGACGGAGGCATCAGCGTCCTGGCTCTGGCCGGCGGCCCGGTCCGCACCCTGGGCGAGGGCATCGTCCCGGTCTGGGGTCCCGACGGCTTCGTCTACTTCACGTCGGGACGCGATGTCCTGCGCGCTCCTGCCGCCGGGGGCGCTCGGGAGGTGCTGCTCAGCACCGAAGAGGGCGAGGGAGGACATTTCTTCACGGACGTCCTGGCTTCGGGCGACCGGGCGATCCGGGCCGTGAACGTGGACGGCGGTTTCCAGCTCAGGATCCTCGATCTGGAGACGCTGGAAGAGAAGAGCCTGACCTTCGGTCTCTGGGGCAAGTACGCGACCACGGGTCACCTTCTGTACCTCTCGGAAGGCGTGCTCATGGCGGCGGCCCTCGACGAAGGGACCATGGAGCTGACGGGTCCGGGCGTGCCGATCCTGGACGACGTCCTGTACTACTCTCTCGGAACCGAGGGGACGCTCTTCTACTCGGGTGGCTCGGGCGCCGGGGGCACCAACGTCCGCCCGGTGTGGATCGACCGGTCCGGAGACGTGACCCCCGTCGACCCCGGCTGGATCTTCGACCGGACCGCCAACCCCAACGATATCCCGTCCCTCTCTCCCGACGGGACCCGTCTCGCGGTCCGGGAGTTCACCGAGGACGGCTACGACATCTGGATCAAGCACCTGCCCACCGGCGTGCACACTCGACTCACCATGGCGGAGAAGGAGGACCGCATGGCCGTCTGGCACCCCGACGGTCGTGACATCGCCTTCGTCTCGAGCCGAGACGGCGACCGGCAGGTATGGACCCGTCGCGCCGATGGCACCGGCGAGCCGCGCCTCCTGGTGGAGTTCGACATGCCGGTGGCGAACATGAGCTGGACACCCGACGGGTCGCGGCTCCTCCTCCGGACGGCGGGGACCGGAGGCGTCGAAGGGGGTCGGGACATCTACGTATGGAACGCCGAACAAGGGGGCGCCCCGGAGCCGCTGCTCGCAGCGAACTTCGACGAGGGGTCCCCCACCGTATCTCCCGACGGGCGCTGGCTGGCCTACACATCCAACGAGAGCAATCGATGGGAGGTGTACGTGCGCCCCTTCCCGGACGTAGACGAAGGCCGCTGGCAGGTATCGGTGGATGGCGGTCGTACCCCCAAGTGGTCCAGCGACGGCCGCGAGCTCTTCTTCGTCGACGCCAACGACAACTTCGTGGTCTCCACGGTCTCGGCGGCTCCCTCGTTCCAGGCGACCCCGCCCGAGACGCTGTTCCAGATCCCGCCGGCCGTCGCCACCGTGGACCTCAGCGTCCCCTACGACGTAGCCCCCGACGATCAGCGTTTCGTGATGTACAGCTACAACACCAGCGACACCGACGGTGGCGATCCGGACGTCGTCCTGGTGGAGAACTTCTTCCAGGAGCTGCGCGCCAGGGCTCCCCGCTAGGACGCGGGTGTCGAGAAGCCTGCCACACTGAGCACGCCATCGGTGGCACAGCGGAGGTCCCAGGGACCTCGGTCTCCAGGACGTCCTAGCGTCGAGGCGCCGTCCCGGCCGGGCTCGGCCCGGAGACAAGACCGCGCTCCACCTCGCGGAAGACGTCCGCGGCGGTCCCCGCGTCCGGATCATTGCTCCTGGCCTCGGCCAGCCGCTCGCTCAGGCCGGAGCGGAGCCGGGACCCGGCGACGCCGGCGAGCTCGAGGGCACGCGCTGCATAGGCCAGGACCTGCCGGGGCTCGAGCCCGGCCACGTCGTCGAAGAACCAGGCACAGGACGTGAAGAGGCGCAGCGTGTTCCGCTCCATCTCCAGGAGCTCCAGGGCCCGGCCGGAGAGGGTTCGCGCGTCACTGCCCGTCCCGGACCGCCCTCCCGGAGCGTCGCCGACGGGACGCTCGCCCGTCGACCCTCTCGGTCGCAGGACCGCTTCGAGCGCGCTCCCCGGGTCCAGCGCCACCCGATCGGTCGTCGATGTCACGCGCCATACGATCTCTCCATAGGCGTCCCGGGCCGTCCAGGGATCGTCGAAGAAGACCGCCCCTTCCCGCTCGAAGATCCCATGGACCTCCTCAGCCAGCCACTCCAGGGCAGAGCGGAGGGGGCCCCGCCATTCCTGATGGGTGGCCGCCGCGGGATCGATCCGACATCCGCACGCCCGACGCCACCGGTCCACCCCGTGAGCGCAGCTCCACGAACTGGGCTCGACGATCCCCACGGTCTCCCTGGTCCCCTCCCGGGCGAGAAAAGAAGCGAAATTCTCCAGGCGAACCTCCGGCTTGCTCCGGAGCTCCACGAGGGCCTTGGCCAGCCCCATCTCACCGAACGTGTGATGGTGGCCGAAGGTCTCGCCGTCGGTAGCGAGGGACCGAAGCGCCGCTCCCTCCGACGCCATCGTATCGGCCCAGGCGACGCCGTCCTCCACCAGATCGCCGAAGGCCACGGCGTGGGAGAGCCTCCCGTCGTAGACGAAGAGAGCGATCTCCCGTCCACGCTTCGTCACGAACCGCCCCGGGCGGCCCGCCTCGGGAACGGGAGTCACCTGATGCGGAGCCAGGACCGTGAAGCGGATCCCCTCGCCGGCGAGGGCGTCGAGGGTCGCTCCGTCGACGGCGGTCTCCGGAAGCCACATTCCTTCGGGATGCCGGCCGAAGCGGCGCCGGAAGTCCGCCATGCCCCAGCGAATCTCCGTGAGCCGATCGCGCGGGTGGGACAACGGGAGGATGGGATGATGGTAGGGCATGGCCATGGCATTTCCGTGACCCCCCAGGCGCCGGGCGCTCTCGCCGTCGGCCTCCACGATGGCCCGGTGGGTCTCGGGGGCATGTCGCTCCAGCCAGACCAGGAGCGTGGGCCCGAAGTCGAAGCTCATCCACGCCAGCGTGTTCACCGGCTCCGGGGGTCTGCCCTCACGCAGCACCCGGCTGCGGGTGACCGGCCCGTAGCATTCGTCCTCGATGCGCTCGTTCCAATCGTGATACGGAGCGGCCGAGGGCTGCTTCGGGACCTCACCGGTCCACGGGTCCTCCCGGGGAGGCTGGTAGAAGTGGCCGTGGACGACCACCGACCGCGCAGGATGCGTCATGACGGACCGGGTCGGAGGCTACTTCGCCCTGTGGAAGGCCAGGGCCTCGGAATAGACGTCCAGATACTGATCGGCCGAGCGATGCCACCCGAAATCCCGGCCCATCGCCTCCCTCATGTGCTTCTCCCACGCCACTCGGTCTGGGTAGAGCGCCAGCGCACGACGAATGGCCCGCTCCAGATCCTCCGATGTGTACTCGTCGAAGACGAAGCCCGTGACCTGGTCTTCCACCGTGTCGGCCAGGCCACCCACCCGGCGGACGACGGGCAGGGCTCCGTAACGCTGAGCGCGCATCTGCGTGAGCCCGCAGGGCTCGTAGAGGGACGGCATGAGGAGGCAGTCGGCACCGCCCAGCAGGAGGTGCTCCCGGTGCTCGGTGAAGTCGAAGTAGGCCGCGACCTTTTCGGGCATGTGTCGCGCCGCCTCCGCCAGGCCCCGGCGGTACCGCTCCTCACCCTCTCCCACGAAGACGAACTGGGCGTCGGGTACGCGATAGAGGAGCCCGTCCCCGAGCAGCAGGTCGAACCCCTTCTGCTCGGCCAGGCGGGCCGTCATCCCGAAGAGGCAGACCTCGTCACGAACCGGTAGACCGATCTGCCGCTGGAGTTCGGCTTTGCATGCCCGCTTCCCGGAAAGGTCTTCGGCGGAGAACGTCTCGACCAGTGCCGGATCCGTCTCCGGGTCCCAGATATCCAGATCGATGCCGTTGAGGATACCCACGAGTCGGTCCCCGAGGGCGATGAAGGAGTCGTGGAGGCCGAACCCCCCGGCGGGCGTCCGCAGCTCGTGGGCGTGGGTCGGACTCACGGTTCCCACGTAGTCGGAGTACGCGATGGCGGCCTTCAGCCAGTTGAGCTGGCCGTAGTGCTCCATCTTGCTCCAGTGGTAGACCTCCTCGGGCAGGCCCAGGTCGTGTCGGGTCTCGGCGGAGAACCAGCCCGGATAGCCCGCGTTGTGCACCGACGTGACGGTGGCGATCCGGGAGTACCAGGGGTCTTCCTTCAGCACCGTCCTCAGGTAGACCGGCGCCAGGGCCGTATGCCAATCGTGTCCGTGGAGCACCACCGGGTGGTCCACGAGACCCGGCAGGGCCTCCAGCGTGGCCCGGGCGAAGAAGCCGAAGCGCACATGGTTGTCCGGGTAGTCCCGGTCGTGCTCGCCATACAGCCCGTCGCGATCGAAAAGATCCGGGTGGTCGACGAAGACCACCCTCGGACCCTGCTGGGAGTCGTCCTCCTCCCACAACCGGACCGACTCGCGATAGGAGCCGAAAGGCACCTCGATGGGTTCGCCCACCTGGACCAGCTCCCCCGCGTGCTCCCGGACGCGACGGTACAAGGGCATGACCACCAGTGTGGACACGCCGGACTTGGCCTGGAAGCTGGCGATGCCACGCACCGCTTCGGCCAGCCCCCCCGAGCGGGCGTAGGGCCAGTACTCCGCCACGATGTGCACGACGTTCATCCCTTCCGCCTCAGGGGCCGGAATCCCGTTCTCCGATTCCACCAGGGCGTCCGCGCCAGGTCGTTTCGGAGTCTTGGTGGCCATGGATCCCGGGGTCGCGAGGACGCACGCGGCGACCTTCGGGACTTTCCCTCGTCGAGCCCGCACGCGAACCTGAACGTAGACGCAAGCCGCCTGAGGGAGCAACCGTGATTTCCCCATCGAACGAAGTCCTGGAGGCGTTGGTCGAGGGTCGTTACGCCACCCCCTTCGACGTCCTCGGCCTCCATCCCGTCGAGAAGACGCCCGCGGCGGGCGGCTCGGATCGGGGCTGGATCGTGCGGGTCTGGGCCCCTGGCGCCGCCACGGTGGACGTGCTGGCCCGCGGCCGCGTCGTGCCCGCGTCGAGACGGAGGGACGCGCCGGTCTTCGAGGCGTCCTTCCCCGAGACGGCGGAGGTCTTCCCCTACCGGGTCAAGATCGACGGCAGGGAGCAGGAAGATCCCTATCGCTTCCTTCCCGTCCTCTCCGACGCGGAGCTGGTTCGACTCCGCAAGCCCGATGGACGGATTCACCAGGTCCTCGGCGCCCACCCCACCGAGCATCAAGGGGCCCCGGGCACGGTCTTCTCCGTGTGGGCACCCCATGCCCGCGCCGTCTCCCTCGTCGGGACCTTCAACGACTGGGTGGGGAACCGCCATCCCATGCGTCCGCGGGGGGCGTCCGGGGTCTGGGAGCTCTTTCTTCCCGGAATCGGACCCGGGGTCCTGTACAAATACCGGATCATCGGGCCGGCCCGGGACGAGCCGATGCTCAAGTCCGATCCTTGCGGGCGGGCCATGCAGCTACGACCCGAGAATGCTTCGGTCGTGACGGGGCCGTCGACCCACGCCTGGACCGACGAGGAATGGCTCGTGCGCAGATCCGACGCTCGAGCCGGAGAGCGTCCGATCTCGGTGTACGAGGTTCACCTCTCGTCATGGAGACGGAAGGAGGGCGCCGACGCTCGCAGGGGCGAGCCCGGATGGAAGAGCTACGAGGAGCTCGCCGACGAGCTGATCCCGTACGTCGGCGAGCTGGGCTTCACCCATATCGAGCTCATGCCCGTCACCGAGCACCCCTACGACGCCAGCTGGGGATACCAGACGGTGGGCTACTTCGCACCCACCTCACGCCACGGCGACGCCGACGGGCTGCGCTACCTGGTGGATCGGGCCCACGCGGCCGACATCGGCGTCATTCTGGACTGGGTCCCCGCCCACTTCCCCCGCGATGCCCACGGTCTGGGCTACTTCGACGGCACCCACCTGTACGAGCACGCCGACCCGCGGAAGGGGGTCCACCCGGACTGGGGCACCTACATCTTCAACTACGCCCGACAGGAGGTGGTGGTCTTCCTCGTCTCCAGCGCCCTGTACTGGATCGAGGAGTTCCACGTGGACGGACTCCGTCTCGACGCCGTCGCCTCCATGCTCTACCTGGACTATTCCCGGGAAGAGGGCCAGTGGGTTCCGAACAAGTACGGAGGTCGAGAGAACATCGAGGCGGCGGACTTCCTCCGGACGCTCAACCAGGTCGTCCATGCCCGGCACCCGGGCCTGCTCATGGTGGCCGAGGAGTCCACGGCATGGCCTGGCGTGACCCACGGCCACCGGGACGGCGGTCTCGGCTTCGATCTCAAGTGGAACATGGGCTGGATGCACGACACGCTGGAGATCATGCAGTCCGACACCCTCTTCCGGAGCGGACAGTACGAGAAGCTCACCTTCGGCATCACCTACGCCTTCGCGGAACGCTTCCTCCTGGCCTTCTCCCACGACGAGGTGGTTCACCTCAAGGGCTCCATGCTGCGGAAGATGCCCGGGTCCACCCTCGACAAGTTCGCCAACCTCCGACTCCTCTACGGATACATGTGGACCCATCCGGGGAAGAAGCTCCTGTTCATGGGATCGGAGCTGGCCATGTGGACCGAGTGGGACGACCACGGGGAGCTCGACTGGGCCCTCCTGGAGGAGCCCATGCACGCGGGCGTCCACGACTGGATCGGCGTCCTCAACGAGGTGTACGCGACGGAGCCGGCGCTCCACGCCACGGATTTCACGGGCCACGGCTTCGAGTGGATCGACTGCCACGACCGGGACCGCACGACGCTCGCCTACCTGCGGTGGTCGCCGGGATGGGAGGACTTCCTGGCGGTCGTCTGCAACTTCACGCCCGTGGCCTGGGAGGGATACCGCCTCGCCCTCCCCTTCCCGGGGACGTACGAGATCGTCCTGGACTCGGACGCCGAGGCCTTCGGGGGATCGGGGAGTCTGCAGGCGTCGTCCTTCGAGACTGTGGACGAGCCCCACCTGGGGCGCGACCAGTACGTCGAGCTCACGCTCCCGGGCTTGAGCACCCTCGTGCTGAAGTGGGTGGCCGGGCCGCGGGAAGTCGACGGTGAGGGCGGAAGGCCCGGGTCGACACGCGAGTGACCAGCGGGGCCGCCTGCACGAGCACGCCCCGACGTCCGGATCCGACGGCCCGTCCGCGGCGTCGCCGGAGACGAGCGACTCGCGCTTGCCCTCCGTCGCTCAGCCCGCGACGATCTCCAGCCTCGAGGCCACCTTGCCCGCCATCTCCAGCGTGGTCTGAAGGTCGGGATGACGGAGGATGACCATCCCGTCGCCGACCAGGAGCCTCCGCCAGTCCCGGCGGGGGGCGCCGAGGGGGTTGAGGTCCAGAGCCACCACGTGCTGCCCGATCTCGGAGAGGAGCGCCTCGAGCCCTTCGTACCGTTGGATGCGTCCCTGTCCCCGGGCCCGCTTGAAGATCCATGCGGCGTTGTACTTCCGCTCCACCCTCTGGGTGAAGCGTCCGTGGACCACGGCCTCGGCCCATCCCGCGTAACTGTCGATGTCGGAGGCGTAGTTGATGAGGTCCACGAGGTACGCTCCCGGGGGCCGCCCCCCGATCTCCCCGAAGACCGCCTCGCCGTCGGGACGCCGGTACCACTCCATGTGCGTGTACCCGGTCCCGAAGTCGAGGGCGTCGAGCACGGCCTCTCCCATCTCCTTGCCGGCCGCCAGCTCCGGAGCGTCGGGGTCCCGATAGACCAGGGTGATCGGGCTGATCCACTCGTTGGCCTTCATGTCCAACGCCCGCGGGATGTACGTGGCGATGCTGTAGTGCCGGATCTTTCCGTCCACGCAGATCGTCTCGTACGTCATGTCGTCGCCTTCGACGAACTCCTCCACGCTGACCTCGGGTACGCCCCGGAGGCGGGGAAGGACCCCGTCGAGCTCTTCACGGGACTCGATCCGGTACGTGTGCTCCGAGCCCGCGCCGGCGATGGGCTTCACGATCAAGGGATATCCGATGGTCTCGGCGGCCTCCACCACCTGCCTCGCCGTCGTCGCGCTGTAGTGGTGGGGCGTGCGGATCCCCGCGGCGTCCAGCTTCCGCTTCATGATCTCCTTGTCGCGGAAGGGGATGGTCTGCTCCACCGTCATGCCCGGCAGACGCAGCATCTCCCGGACCCGAGCGGCGAGGACCATGTGGGGCTCCCACAGACACTCCACACGGTCGATGGGGACCCGGCGGGACAGATCCCTCACCCGCCCGAGGACCTCCTCCTCGTCCTGCCACGACCGGATCTGCAGGTATGCGGAGAGGCCGGAGCGGGCGGGCTCCTCCAGCGCCGACTCGGGTTGGTCCCCGAAGCCGATGACGGAGGCGCCGACCTCCGCAAGTCCTCGGGTGAAGTAGCGCATCTCCCGGGGGAATCCCGGGGAGAACATGAGAACGTTCATGACGGCTCCAGGTCGACGCGTACGGTGGACACGATCCTGTCCAGGGCCTGCCGGACCATGGCGGTCTCCGGATGGCGCACGATGACGTATCCCTCCCCTTCGTAGGTGCCCGAGGGAACCTGTCCGATCTCCGGCATCCTGCTCTCCACCACCATGGGACCGAGCTCGGAGAGCACCTCTCTCAGACCCCGGATCCGGGCCACCCGCCCCCGTCCCTGACCGCGCAGATAGGCCGCCCCGGCCGCGTAGGGGCGGGGCCTGGGCTCGAAGCGATGATGCACCATCAGATCCGCCCAAGCCCGGAAGAGATCGAAGTCGTGGGCCCAGGATATGAGGTGGACGAAGCGGGCACCCGGAGGCCGGGCGCCCACTTCGGAGATGGCGACGCTGCCGTCGGGCCGCCGAAACCACTCCATGTGGCTCATCCCCGTCTGCATGCCCAGGGCCCGCAGCGCGTCGCCGGCCACCTGCTTCACGGCATCGTAACGGGGGTCGTCCACCTCGCGGGGCAGGAGGACGCTCCACTGGATCCACGGCTCCCGGAGCACCTCCAGCGCGGGCGGCAGATAGTCGTTGATGGAAGACCACACGATGCGTCCGCCGAGAGCCACGGAATCGAACGAGTGCTCCTCGCCCTGGACGAACTCCTCCAGCATGAGCGGTCGTCGGGGGGTGGGCGGCATGCTCCGCAGGGCCGTCGCCAGGTCCTCGTCTCCGGAGAGACGATGCGTACCTCTGGACCCGGATCCCGCCTGGGGCTTCACGATGACGGGATAGCCCACGGCCTGGACGAAGGCCGTGGCCTTTTCGGGGTCGTCCGCCAGGACATGCCGGGCGCACGGAAGGCCGTGGGCCCGAAGGAGCCCCTTCATCCGGGACTTGTCCCGGAAGTTCTCGGCGACGTCGGCACCCATGCCCTCGATCCCGAGGCGGTCCCGGACATGTCCGAGAGGGACCTGCAGCTCCTCGAGGGTGCCCAACAGACGATCCACGGAGCCGCCGGTCACGCTGCCCACGGTCCGGACCGTCTCGGCGAGGGCATCGGGATCCAGGGCATCGGGGACCCGGACCGTTCGATGGAGACGGCCTCGGACCGCGTCGGGGAGCTTCGCGGGCGGATCCTGGCTGACGAGGGTCGTACGAGCATCCTCCACCCTGGACACCGCGCTGACGAAGCGTACGGTGGTCTCGGCGAGGAAGGGGGCGACGAAGACGACGGATCTCATGTTGCGCTGGGACCAGAGAGGGGCCGGCCGACGGAGCGGCCTATAAGGTATCGGCGCGCTGCACGGACGGTACCACGCTCTGCTATCTTTGATCGTTCCCGACCCCGTCCCGCACGCCCACGTCACCCCCGCGCACCATGCACGCCGTCTTCATCGAGCCGTCCTTTCCGGGCAACCAGAAGCAATTCGTCCGGGGACTGCGAGACGCCGGTGCTTCGGTCACGGCCGTCGGGGAGCGCCCGCAGGAAGCCCTCGACGAGGACCTCCGCCGCTGGCTCCTGCACTACGAGCAGGTCGGATCGGTGGTGGACACCGGGCACCTGACCCGTGTCGTGGCGAGCATCCACGAGCGCCTCCCCGTGGACCGGCTCGAGGCCACCGTCGAGGCGCACATGATGGCGGCCGCGCAGGTCCGGGAGGCCCTGGACATTCCCGGGACGTCGACCCGCACCACGTTTCTCTGCCGGGACAAGCCGGCGATGAAGGAGGTCCTGCGCGCTGCGGGCATCCCGTGCGCCCGCTCCCTCGGGAGTGGGGATCGTGACGAGATCCGCGGCTTCGCCGCCGACGTCGGCTTCCCCCTCGTCGTCAAGCCACGGGCCGGGGCCGGTGCGTCCGCCACCCACCGGGTCGACGACGGAGAGCAGCTGGAACACGTCCTGGACCAGACGGGCGTGGGCCGCGGCGCCAACGTCGCCGTAGAGGAGTTCCTGGAGGGACACGAGGGCTTCTACGACACCATAACCATCGGTGGGAGCGTGGCCCACGAGTTCGTGTCCCACTACTACCCCAACGTCCTCGAGGCCATGAGGACCCGTTGGATCTCCCCTCAGATCGTCACCACCAACCGGGTGGCATCGGCGCCGGCGTACCAGGAGGTTCTGGAGCTGGGGCGGGCGGTCATCCGTGCCCTGGACATCGAGACCTCCGCGACGCACATGGAGTGGTTCTACGGACCCAAGGGCCTCCGATTCTCGGAGATCGGCTGCCGTCCGCCCGGCGTGCGCTGGTGGGACGTCTACGCCGCGGCCAACGAGATCGACGTCTACTACGAGTGGGGGATGGCCGTCCTGCATGGGCGCACCGGCCGCAAGGCGTCCCGTCGGTTCGCGGGGGGCATGATCAATCTGCGTCCGGACCAGGACGGCCACATCACGGGATACCGAGGGGCGGAGGAGATCCAGGAACGGTACGGCGAGTGGATCATCGATGCCCATCTGCCGCCGACGGGCACGCCGACGCAGCCCGTGGAGGCCGGGTACATGGCCAACGCCTGGCTCCGGATGAGGCATCCAGACTACGACACCCTCAGGGGCATGCTCGACGACGTCGGCCAGACGCTGAAGGTGACGGCTTCGTGACGCGGATCACGCCCCGCGTGGTCCTCCTGGGACCGCAGGCGCCCCTCCCCACGGTCGGTTCCGTCGTGAAGGAGATCGACCCCGGCGGACGCGTCGCCGTGATCACGGCCGGATGGCAGGAGTGGGAGTCGGATCTGGCCGGGCTGCGAAGCCAGTTGGGAGACGTGATCGTACCCCTCCGGCTCTATCAGCGGGCCGAGCGAATCTGGGAGCAGGACCACGAGCTGCGGGTCGCGCACCGGCGCATGCAGAGCGACCTGAAAGGCATCCGTCGGCTCTACGCCCGTCAGCTCGATCGGGCGGCGGAGGCGTGGATGGAGCTTCTGGAGACGGAGGGCCCCGAACGGATCGTCGGTCCGGAACGCGAAGCCGCCCTGGAGGCCATCCAGCGTCTCGACGCCCACCATCTCCGGAGGATCGACTCCGTGCAGACCGAGTTCCGGGATCGGATGACTCCGCTGGAGAGACGCTCGGTGTCCCGGGCGCGAGGCGAGATCCTCCAGGACCTTTCCGGCTGCTCGACCGTGGTCATCGAAGGCGGACACGCGGCGGTGCTGCACAACCGGATCGTCCTCTTCGACCTGATGGACGAGATCCGGACGCGCATCGTCGTGGGATGCGCCGCAGGCGCGATGATCCTCGGCGGGCGCGTGGTCCTCTACAACGACCAGCCGGCCATCGGCCGGGGAAACGCCGAGGTCGGCCTACCCGGCCACGGCCTGGTGCCCGGCGTCGTGGCCCTCCCCGACGCCGCCTTCCGGCTCCGACTCGACGACCGATCGCGGATGCGGCGCCTGGCCCTCAGGCTGAGTCCCGACCGCTGCGCCCTCCTGGACCCCGGCCATCGACTCGACTGGGACGGCCGCGCGTTCACGGCCGACGGCAGCCGGCTGGTGCGACGGGACGGGACCCTCGTCCCGTGGGATCGCGCCGCATGAGGCCGGCCCCTCCCCATCTCGAAGTGGAGTCGGGAACGGTGGACCCCCGGGGCCTCGCCATCGGCGAGCTGATCCTGGGTGCGGTACCGACGACCGGCGATGTCGACCACTTCATCGAAACCCACGACTTTCCCATCGTCGAGGGCACCACGTGCACCTTCGTCTTTCGCGGCGACGTGAGCCGGGTGACCCTGCGGCACTGGGTGTACGGCCTCCCTGCGGGGGTCCCCCTCGAGCGCATCCCGGGAACCGACCTCTGGTACCACATCCTGGAGCTCCCGGAAGGCTCCCGCGTGGAGTACAAGTACGAGGTGCGGGCGGGACGGGAGTCCAGGCTCGTGCGGGATCCCCTCAACGATCGCCTCGCGCACGACCCCTTCGGGGCCAACTCGGTCTGCCATGCCTCGGGGTATACCGTCCCGGAGTGGACCCACGAGAGCCCGGACACACCCAAGGGCTCGGTGGAAGAGCGGGTCTTCCACAGCAGGGCCCTGCGAGGTGAGCGGAGGATCGCGCTCTATCGACCGGCCCGTTACAGGGAGTCGCGCCAGTACCCTCTCCTGGTGGTTCATGACGGACGGGACTACGACCGCTTCGCCAGCCTCACGACGGTGCTCGACAATCTCGTTCACCGAAGGGACATCCCCGGCGTGGTCGTCGCCATGACGAACCCGGGCGATCGTCTGGAGCAATACCGAGATTCCGCCGAGCACGCCCGATATGTCGCCGAGGAGCTGGTGCCCACCCTCGAACGGGAGTTGCCCCTGGTCGGGGCTCCGGAAGGTCGGGGCCTCGTGGGAGCGAGCCTGGGCGCAGTCGCGTCCCTGTCCACGGCCATCCGCTACCCTCGCCTTTTCGGCCGCCTTCTCCTCCAGTCCGGCTCCTTCGCGTTCAGCGACATCGGCAGCCACGATCGCGGCCCGGTCTTCGACCCCATCGCGCAGATGGTCAACCAGTACCGCGCCGAGCCCTTCCCGGTGAGCGAGAAGGTCTTCGTGA
This sequence comes from Longimicrobiales bacterium, assembly GCA_033722275.1. Taxonomy (GTDB): domain Bacteria; phylum Gemmatimonadota; class Gemmatimonadetes; order Longimicrobiales; family Gaopeijiaceae; genus UBA2589. The sequence goes on from JAWVZK010000038.1 coordinate 13,615, forward strand.
GCTGCGGCATTCACGAGTCCCTCATCTACGAAAACCGCTCCCTCGTCCCGATCCTCAGAGGCACGGGAATGGACGTGCGGTACGTGGAGGCCCGGGACGGCCACAACTGGGAGAACTGGCGTGACCGACTCCGGGAAGGCCTGGCCTTCCTCTTTCCCGGACCCCAGTGGTGGGTTTACCTGTAGCGTCCCGAGCGTCGCCCGCGAGTCTTCCCGCCCGGGTGCGCCGGGTCCCCATCCCTTCAACGCGAATCCGCCCCTTCCCGGAGCCCCGATGGCAGACGTGACCCGGAAGATCGGTCTCTCCCTGGGCGCCGACATCTGCTGGCCCATCGCGTACACGGAGATCTTGCGACAGCTGGACCTGGCCATTCCCTGGAAGGGCGATACCGTGCGCTTCGAGGTGGAGCGACTTCGGATCGATCCCTTCGATCTGGAGGAACGGGTCCCCCACCACGTGGTCATCGATCGGCTGACCCACTGGTACAACCCACGCCGCGAGTGGATCAAGAAGGCGATCCTCCTCGACGACGTCTACGTCTTCAACAATCCGTGGTCGGTGCAGTCGATGGAGAAGCTCACCACGTATTGCGCCATGATCCGACTGGGCTTCCCCATTCCCAAGACGTGGCTCATCCCTCCCAAGGAGTACGATGCCTGGGAGCCGGACCTCCGACACACCCTCCAGCACTATGCCCGCTACTTCGACCTGCGGGCCATCGGAGAGGAGGTGGGCTATCCGCTCTTCATGAAGCCCTACGACGGAGGGGGCTGGAGGGCGGTGAGCCGGATCGAAAGTCCCGACGAGCTGATCCAGGCCTACGAGGAGAGCGGTACCTCGGTGATGCATCTGCAGAAGGCCGTGGACGGGTTCGACCGCTTCGTCCGCTGTATCGGTCTCGGCCCCCAGACGCGCGTGGTCCTGTACGACCTGGACGCCCCGCTCCACGACCGGTATACGATGACGCGCGACTTCATGAGCGACGAGGAGTACGAGCTCGTCCGCGACATGACCCTGGTCATCAACGCCTTCTTCGCGTGGGACTTCAACTCCTGCGAGGTCATCCACAAGGACGGGACCTGGCACCCCATCGACTACGCCAACCCCTGCCCGGACTCCCAGGTCACGTCCCTCCACTACCACTTCCCATGGGTGATCCTGGCGAACATCCGCTGGTCGGTCTATGCGGCTACCACGCTTCGGCAGCAGAAGCCCATGGGATGGCTTCGCTTCTTCGCCTCGGTGGAGGAGGGCATGACCCTGCGGGAACGATTGGATGCGCTGATGCCCCTCGTACACCGTCGCTTCGAGACGGAACGCTTCGAGGAGTTCTGCCGAACCCACCTGAGCCACCTCGACGACGTGGCCGCCGAGTGGTTCCGAACCGACGCCGCCCGGGAAGCGGTGCGTCAGAAGGTCGCCGCACTCTTTCCCGAGCACGAGCTGGACGATTTCACCGAGCTCTTCTTCCAGCGCATTCAGAGCTGGCTGGAGCAGGAGGGTGGATTCTCCACGTGAAGAAGACCGACCGGTGGTACTCGGAGCGCCTCGGGCGGGAGGTGTCGGTGGCTCGTTGGGGCGAGGTGGGCACGCCCTTTCTCATCTATCCCACGGCAGGAGGCGACGCCGAGGAGATCGAGCGCTTCCTCGTCATCGACGCCCTGTCGGAGTACCTCGAGCGTGGCATGGTGAAGGTCTACTCGTGCGATTCCATCGCCGGTCGGGCGATGCTGGCCGGAGAGGGGACGCCGGCCCACCAGATGTGGCTCTGGAACCAGTTCCTCGAGTTCGTCGGGCGAGAGCTCGTACCGGCCATCCGGGCGGATTGCGGCAGCGACGATATCGGTATCGTCGTCGGTGGGTCCTCCATCGGGGCGCTGAACGCGCTGGCGTCCATCTGTCGCTTTCCCGGGGACTTCACGCACGCCCTGTGCATGAGCGGAACGTACCACCTGGAGCGCTTCCTCAAAGCGCCCATCACCCACGACTTCTACCTCTCGTCTCCCGTCCATCATCTACCCGAGCTCGACGGCCCCCTTCTCGAACGGCTTCGGACGCGCTTCGTCCTTCTGGCGTCGGGAGAGGGTGATCAGGAGGATATCTCCGAGTCCTGGCGGGTGGCCCGGATCCTGGGATCCAAGGGAATCCCCAACCGCGTCGACTCGTGGGGCACCGAGTGGATCCACGACTGGCCCACGTGGCGGAACATGCTCCACCGGTACACGCCGGAGCTGGTGGGCGTCGAGGGCTCGGAATAGGCCGCCGCGACCTCGTCGTCCGGTCCGGCCGAAGCCGACGGCGATCCTCGTCCTCGATCCCGAGACCACCCCCCGAGGAGCCACGACGCCGGGCCGGTCAGGGGTCTGCAGGCGGGTCGTCCCCTTCGGACGAGCCCAGGAGCGCCGGCACGTAGTAGCGCGTGGCGTAGTCCCGAAGCATGCGCCCGGTGGTGAAATCCCGCCCGGCGATCCACAGAGCGTGCTTCATCTTCTCGGCCCACGCCAACGGGACACCTTCGTGGGTGCGATCGTAGAAGAGAGGCACCACCTCGTTCTCGAGGATCTCGAACGTGTGCCGCCAGTCCCACTCGTCGGCGTCGTCCAGGTCGGGAGCCAGGGGGATGGCCCACCCGTTCTCGCCGGAGTATCCCTCGGCCCACCAGCCGTCCATGGTCCCCAGCTGCGGGACGAGGTTGAGCGCCGCCTTCATTCCGCTGGTACCGGAGGCCTCGCGAGGCACCCTCGGCACGTTCAGCCAGACGTCGACGGCCTGGAAGAGGAAGCGGGCCACGTGCATCTCGTAGTCCTGCACGAAGGCGACGCGGCCCGCCGACCGCGGGTCGTGGGAGAGCTTGTAGATGCGCTGGAGGATCCGCTTCCCGTGGTCGTCTGCCGGATGGGCCTTTCCCGAGAAGATGATCTGGACGGGCCGGCGGGCGTCGGTGATGAGCGCGAGGAGTCGCTCCTCGTCGCGAAGGAAGAGGTCCGCCCGCTTGTACGTGGCGAATCGGCGGGCGAACCCGAGCGTCAGGACCTCGGGATCCAGGAGCGGCCCGGACGCGACGAGATGGCGGGCCTTGCCCCAGACGTCCCGCCACCGAGCCCGAGCCTGCTCCACCAGGAAACGATGAGCCCGATGCTTCATCCGCTGGTGGATATGCCACACCTCTCCCGGATCCATGGAGAGGATCCGGTCCCACACGTCGGCCTTCTCCACCCGGTGGGTCCACCACTCTCCCAGCGCGTCGTCGAGCATCCGCTGCACATGCCCCGGCATCCACGTCCAGGTGTGGACCCCGTTGGTCACCGAGCCGATGGGCACATCCTCCGAGGGACGATCTGGCCACAGATCGGACCAGATCTCCCGGGTCACCTCACCGTGCTTCCGGGAGACGCCATTCACATACCGCGACAGGCGGATCGCCAACGCGGTCATGTGGAAGCGATGGGGGCCGGTCTCGCTGGCGTGTCCCAGATCCATGAACCGCCGGGAGTCGATCTCCATCTCCTCCCAGATCGGCCCGAGGATCCGCTCCACCTGCTGAAACGAGAAGTTGTCGTGTCCCGCCGGCACCGGGGTGTGGGTCGTGAAGATCGAGCGAGCACGGACCTCGGAGACGGCCTCGTCGAAGGGCGATCCTGCCGCCACCGCCCTGCGGATCCGCTCGATCATCATGAGGGCCGCATGGCCCTCGTTGGCGTGCCAGCATTCCGGCTCGATGCCCAGCGCCTCGAGAACCCGGACGCCCCCGATCCCCAGAATGCACTCCTGCTTCAGCCGGAGCTCCTCCCCCGACTCGTACAGGCGTCCCGTCAGGACGCGGTCCTCCTCGTCGTTCACGGGCAAGTCCGAGTCCAGGAGGAGGAGGCGGGTCCGTCCCACGGTCATCTCCCACGCACCGAGGGCGACGGTCCGACCCTCCACCTCCACCGACGCCAGGCCCTCATCGGCGTCGTGGAGGCGGAGGAGGGGCATGCGGGACGGCTCGAAGACCTCGTCCTCGTTGATCTGCCATCCCTCGGGGTCGAAGTGCTGGTCGAAATAGCCGCGGGAGTAGAGAAGGCCCACGCCGACCAGCGGGATGCCCAGATCGGAGGCGCTCTTCAGATGATCTCCGGCCAGGATGCCCAGGCCGCCGGAGTAGATGGGAATGGAGTCATGGACGGCGAACTCGGCGCAGAAGTAGGCCACCGGTCCCTCCGTCACGTCGGGATGCGTCGTCCTGAACCAGGTGTCCTCGTCCGAGCCCAGAGCCTCCAACGAGCTTCGGACGCGCTGGTACAGCTCCACGAAGTGGGGGTCCGCCGCCGCCTCCGTGAGACGGCCAGGATGCACCTGGAGGAGGAGCTTGACCGGATCGTCGCGCGTTTCCGACCAGAGGACCGGGTCGATGCGCTCGAACAGGTCGTGGGCATCGCGATTCCACGACCAGGCGAGGTTGGTGGCGATGTCGGGCAGCCCGGCGATGGCTTCGGGCATGGACGGCATCTTCTCGAGGGCAGGCTTCATTTCAGGTGGAGGGCCGAGACGGGAGATTCCGCTGAGATCTTCGGGGCAGAATGTGGCGATACGGCGACGCCCTTTGAAGACTTGACGGCATCTTTACGCTGCTGTCCCCGTGTCGTTGAATCTCGAGCCCATTGGTTATCTTTGAGCAGTCTATCGGCGGGTCGGGCAGCGCCTCGGTCCGCCAGCAGGTCGACCAACACAGAGAGAATGGGGGGGATACGAGGTATGGAGAAGCATCTGCGCGCCTTCATCGAGGCGCACCCCGAAGGATGGGATCACGAGGAGTGGCTGGCCCTTCTCGCCGAGTTGGAGCGTGAAGGATACGACGTCTCCGACACGGACGCGGTGGGATGGGAGTTGGAGCGGGAGCGCCTGGCGTGGGAGCTGCGGCGCAAACAGGTACCGGGCCTCGGCCCCAAGCGTATCGGAGCCGTCGTCGAGCGGTTCGGAACGCTCTGGAGCCTGAGGCACGCACACCCCGAGGACGTGGCGGACATCAAGACGATCCACGGGAAGCTCGCCGAGAAGGTGGTGGACGCGGTCCGCTGACCCTCGGAAGACGGATTCGGGGGGCCACCCCCGTGCCGGTGGGGGGCGCGGCCAGGCCGGGGGGGGGCGCACCCCCCCCGGGGGGGCGTAACCCGCCGCGCGGCGCCCGGCCCCGCCAGCCCCA
>JAWVZK010000039.1:0-18674 GCA_033722275.1 Longimicrobiales bacterium
AACTCCCCGGACCGGCTCCGCACCACCGTTCGAGGGGTCGTGTTGACCCGTGAGAAGGCATGGAGCACGTATCCGCCGTCCTCGGGCAGGTCGACCCGGCTGTCGTAGTCGCCTTCGGTCACGCGGACCGGACCCGACCCGTCGGGATCCACCCTGTAGAGATGGGCATAGTACGGATCGAGGCCTTCTTCACGGCCCATCCCGATGAAGAAGATCTCGTCCGCCGCACCCACGCGCTCGACACCGTCCACGTGCCACGGACCCTCGGTCAGCCGGGCGAGAAGATCGCCGTCCTGGTCGTACCGGTACAGATGGGCCCAGCCGTCCCGCTCGGACCACCACACGAAGGTGCCGTCGGAGAGCATCTGCGGATCCCTGGTGTCCTGGTAGGTGTTCATCCGCTCCTCCACCACCGCCGTGACCTGACCGGTGACCAGATCGGCCTTCATCAGATCGATGCGGTGCCGGTCCCGGCTCTGCCGGATGAACCAGAGCTCGTCGGGGTCCGGGGTGAACCAGCGGCGGACTCTGGGGCCGGTGTCGTCCGGATAGACGAAGGTCTGCTCGGAGACCACCGACATGCTCTGGTCCTGCCACGGGTCGTCGTCGATGGTGGTCATCTCCATCGTGTCGAAGTCGAAGACCTGGATCGTCTGCTGGGTGACGTCCTCCTCGCCTGGCATGTCGTACTTGTAGCTCTCCACCTCCTGGCGGTCGTGGCCGGTGTTGTGGATGACGAAGAGGAAGTCCACGTTCCGCTGGTCGGAGCGCACCAGGGCAAACCTGTTCGAGTCCCACGACCAGACCAGGGAGGCCCGATTGCGCTTGGCCCACTCTTCATCCTTGTCCACGTCGTTGACGCCACGCCCCGACGCGCTCGCCATATACGAGTAGTACGGCTCGCCGTCGGTGGTGAGACGGACCTCCTCCACCTCCACGGAGTCCTCCGCCTCTTCGGCCTCGTCCCCGTCCTTGCCTCTCCGCGCGTCGAGGATCCGCGCATACTCCTCCCCGGTGATCATGTAGAGGTCGTGATCGCGGGCGAACACGACTCTGGAGCCGTCCGGCGAGACGCTGGCCCATTCGGGATGGTCGTCGGGCTCCTCGTAGTCCTCGAGCTCACGCAGCGTCTGGGTGTCCAGATCGAACTCGAAGTGGAACGTCACCCCCTCCTCCTCGTCCTCTCCTTCTTCATCCTCCTCCTCCCGCATGTCCTCCTCGTCCTGCTCCTCGACCTCCTCCTCCAGGCGATCCGCCCTCGACTCCACGTCGAACTGGATGGTGCTGCCGTCGACGAAGCGAATGCCCTCGATGGGGAGGTTCTGACCGTCCCACGGGTCCCGGGTGATCCGCGTGAGCTCGGCGGCGAGGGCGTCCCGGTCTAAAATGGGACGCTTCGAGCCTGCATCCACGTCCACGATGTAGTACCAGCTCCCGTCGGCATCCTCCCACTCGTACCAGAAGTCGTCGGTCCCCTGGATCCAGCGGGGCGAAACCGTCACCGAATACAGCATGTCCCGGGTGTTGTACGGCGCCCACCGAGCCGCCAGCTCCCAGTTGGCGGATGCCTCGCCGCCGACGAAGCCCGGCTCGCTGGAGCGCGGGGACGCGGTGGTCCGGGAGGACTGAGCGGCGGCCGTCAGGGGGAGGAGAACGGCCAGGAGTAGGGGGAATCCGAGCGTTCGTGGAGCGAAGCGCATGGGCGATGCCTCGAGGGTCGGGGAGCGGACGACGGTCGACAGGTCGTGGCTCACGTGCGCGACCGTGCTCTCGCGATATCTAGTGGTGAACCGGTTTGGTGCAACCTCCCCCGAAGCGGCGCTCCCGGTCACACCCACGGTCAGCGGCCGACAGGCCGTATCTTTGGATGGAGCCGACCTTCTTCGAAACGCGGCACCGCATCCGAACCACGAACCACCCCGAGGAGCGTCTGATCCATGGCGATTGCCGACCCCGAACGCCTGTCCCAGCTGGCCGAAGATCTGCATGGTGCGTTGATCCGACCCGGCGAAGACGGCTACGACCAGGCCCGAAGTCTGTGGAACGGCCGCTTCCGACGACGTCCCGCCGTCGTGGTCCGGTGCGCCTCGGACGACGACGTCGCTCGAGCCGTCCGCTTCGCCCGCACCGAGGGCATGGAAGTCTCCGTGAAAGGAGGAGGCCACAGCTACGCCGGCAACACCATCATCGACGACAGCCTCCTCATCGACCTGTCGCTGCTGGGCTCCATCGAGGTCGACGCGAAAGCACGTCGCGCCACCGTGGGCGGGGGTGCCCGGTGGGGTGGCGTCGACGCCGCGACGCAGAAGCACGGCCTGGCCACCACCGGGGGGACCGTCTCCACGGTGGGCGTCGCCGGATTCACCCTGGGTGGCGGCAGCGGCTGGCTCGTCCGCAAGCACGGCCTCGCCCTGGACAATCTCCGAGGCGTCCGGGTCGTGACGGCCGACGGCAGGGTCGTCCGCGCCGACGAAGATGAGAACCCGGACCTCTTCTGGGCGCTCCGGGGAGGCAGCGGGAACTTCGGCGTCGTCACCTGCTTCGAGTACGCCCTGTATCCCGTGGGACCGGAGCTTCTCGCTGGGCAGGTCTTCTACCCCGTGGGGGGGGCGCCCGAGCTCCTCCGCCTCTATCGGGATTACTTCCTCGACGCGCCGGAGGAGGTGATGTGCTACCCCTTCTTCATCCGTGTACCTCCCATCGAGCCCTTCCCCGAGGCCTTTCACGGTCAGGTCGCCCTGGACTTCGTGGTCTCCTACGCGGGTCCGTTGGACGAGGCCGAGGAGCACCTCGCTCCCTTCCGGAACGCCGGCGAGCCCTTCCTGGACCTGATCGCGCCTCAGCCCTACCTGACGCTCCAGCAATCCTTCGATGCCGGGATGGGACCGGGGAACCGGTGGTACTCGCGCTCCCAGCATCTCGACGAGCTTTCCGACGAAGCCATCGACACGTTGGTGGACAGCCTGGATCCCTTCCCGGGCGAGCTCACCGCGGTCTATCTCGGTCCCCACGACGGGGCCATCCACCGTGTGGCCCCCGGGGCGACGGCGTACGCCCACCGCTCCTCGGCGCACGAGCTCCACGTCTTCCCCGGTTGGACGGACTCCTCCCGAGACGCCGGGATCATCTCGTGGGCCAACGCGGTCCACAACGCCATGCGGCCGCACGGCAACGACCGGGTCTACGTCAATCTCCTCGGCGACATGGAGAAGGAGCGGGTTCCTCGAGCCTTCGCCGAGAACTACGACCGGCTGCGGACGATCAAGGCCGAGTGGGATCCGGACAACGTCTTCCACGGAAACCACAACATCGAGCCGGAAGGCTGATCGGATCCGTCCATGGCAGACTCGCCGCTCCGTCGTCTCGCCCGGTTCTTCGGTGAGCTGAAGCGACGCAAAGTCTACCAGGTCACCGCCGTCTACGTGGTTCTGGCCGTGGGGGTGCTCGAGCTCCTGGACCTGCTGGTGCCGGCGACGACGCTTCCGGGGTGGGCCGGCCCCCTGATCCTGAGCCTGGCTCTCGTCGGCCTCCCGGTGGTTCTCGTCCTGGCCTGGACCTTCGACATCACGCCGTCGGGGGTCGTGCGGACTCCGGACGAGGAGCGGCGGGTCCGCCGGTCCGAGGGCTCGGTGGATGTCCCCTCCACCCATGCCACCGTCGACCCCGCCACGGTCGGGGGGACCGCTCCCGAAGGCGAAGGGCGCCCGGCCTCGAGGGCGGAGCCCCCTCCGCATCCACGGCCCGTCTCGCCGGGCGGTCCACGTCGTTCCCGGGAGGGAGGACCCGGACGCGGCGACGAGCCCGTCGGCGCGGGGTCCTCCCGAACCGCTCCGCTCGACCCCCTCACCATCGCGGTCCTCCCCTTCGATAACCTCAGCGGATCGGACGACGCAGAGCCCTTCGTCGTAGGCCTTCACGACGATCTCCTCACCGAGCTGTCCCGCGCGTCGGCGCTCACCGTGATCTCCCGAACGTCCGTCCGGGGATACCGCGGCTCCAGCAAGACGCTGCCCGAGATCGCCCGCGAGCTGGGCTCCGGGACCATCGTCGAGGGTGGCGTCCAGAAGGTCGGGGATCGGGTGCGCCTCAACATCCAGCTCATCGATGCCCGGACCGATGTCCATCGTTGGGCGGAACGCTACGATTGCGAGCTCACCGCCCAGACGATCTTCGATCTGCAGAGCCGGCTCGCCTCCAGGATCATGGAGGCCCTGGAAACCCAGCTCACGTCCGCCGAAAGGGCACGGTCCCCGGCGCGGCCCACGGACGACCTCGAAGCGTACCGACTCTACTCGCTGGGTCGGGAAGCGGCCGTCACGCGGAGCGGGGACGGGCTCCGGAGAGCGATCGACTACTTCGAGGGGGCCCTCGATCGGGATCCCACGTATGCCCACGCATGGGCGGCTCTGGGCATCGCCCTGATCATGCTGGTCGGATACGGCCACGCCGAGGATCGGGAGCTCGTCGAGCGCGGCAGGGTGGCATGCTTCCGAGCCGTCGAGCTGGATCCGGAGCTCCCCGAGGCCCACGCGGCCGTGGGCAATCTGCACGGGCACTTCAAGGATGCTCCAGCGGCCCGGGCGGCCCTGAGCGTCGCCATCCGTCTGGGACCGGGCCTCGCCATCGGCCATCAGAGGGCCGGTTGGGTACACCTCATGGCCGGTGATCCGGAGCACGCAGCCGAAGCGAGCCGCGTCGCCACGCACCTGGCCCCCCTGGAGCCGGAAGCGCGCAGCAACCTCGCGATGGCCACCCTCGCCCTGGGCGATCTCGAGCAGGCCGAGGCCGAGGCGCGACGCGCCCTGGAGTCGCACCCCGACTTCTCGTACGGCCGGTGGGTGCTGGGCCTGTCGATTCTCTCCGATGGCCGTCTGGACGAGGCCCGGACGGAGCTCGGACACATCCCCGAAGAGCGGTATCGGCCCTGGGCCAGGATGGTGGACGGTCTCCAGCTTGCGCGTGAGGGTGACGCGCGGGCCGAAGAGGTCGTGGAAGCGCTCCACCGGGGCCACGCCCTCCTCCCTGAGGGGATCGTACGCGCCGCCCGAGGCGACCTGGACGGCGCGTTGACCGCCATGGCGTCGGCCCGCCCCTTCTTCTGGGACGAGGTCCTCGTGCTGAGATACTGGCGTGGCGGGCCGATGGCGGCGGTCCGCCGCTCCCCCGAGTGGGCCCGCTTGGTGACCCAGCTCGACGCGGAGTGGGGCGTGGACGGCTGAAGACGTCCTACGATCCGCTGGACGAGGAGGGATATCAGCAGATCGAGGTGGGAGACCGGGTCCGCGTCATCGGCGAGATCGACGACGACTTCTTCGAGAGTCGGGCGCGGGACGCTCGTATCATCACGACTCTGTACGACTCCCGAGGGACGGAACGGAGGCGAAGGGCCTCCGGGCTCGAGCCAACTAGCGGGCGGTCGAGGAGCGGCGTCCAGCTCGGGTCCGGCCTCGAGCCGGGCCGGAATTGCGCGACGGCCCCGAACGTCCCACGTTGCGCTTTCGGGACGCGGGGTGGTCGTGCACGTGGATGTTCGACGAGGCGAGCCGGATGCAGCGCTACCATCGCTTGGCGCACGGAGTCGAGGCCGGAGCCATCGCCGCCGGCACGGTGGAGCTCTCCTTCTTCGTCCTCGATCTCGTCCGGCTGGAGCCGCTGGCGACCCCGGCGATCCTCTCCGGCGCTTCCCTGGGGCCCGGAGGGGGAGCCCTGGATCTGGGCAGCCTGTCGGGCGTCCTGGCGGGTCTGTGGGGAACCTATCAGATCCTCACCCTCACCTTCACCCATGTGCTCACCTTCGCCCTCGCCGGGCTCGTCGCTTCCCTGCTGTTCGATTGGTCGCGGCCGGGCGGAATCGGTCGGATCCTCTTCGTGACCCTTCTCTGCACCGCGGCCTTCTTCGGGACGGTGGCCGTCTCCAGCTCCGTCGTCGCCCTCGACACGGTCGGCACGGCATGGGTGATGGGGATCAACCTCCTCGGCGCGTTGGCACTCGTCGGCTCCCTGCGCTTCGTCTCCAGCGATTCGGAGGCCCTGCGCACCCCGGAGTGAATCGCGCGAGCGCCCCGGACCTCATGCGGGCGCCCGATTCAGGCGCTCGTCCCCGCCCGGGTCGAGTGCTCGTGGGGGGTCTGGACGAAGGTGCCGTCGGCACCCGGATCAGGCCCCGTGGGCATCTGGACGAAGATCTCCTCGGCGTCCCGTCAGATCTCCTCGGCGCCCGGTCAGGTCTCGTCGGCGCCCGGATCAGGCGGCGTCGGGGGGACGTTCGCGCACCACGTCCTCGGCGTCCTTGTCCTCACGAAGGCCGAGGAAACGCGGATGACGCAGCCGCCCGTCGTCGGTCCACTCCGTGAAACCGACCTCGACGACGAGCTTCGGGCTCACCCAATGGATGGACGCTTCCGAGGGCGGATCCCCGGCCGAGAAGGGCCGCGTCGTCCGTTCCATCCGGTCCAACCTCCTCCTGAGCGACTCCAGGGTCTCGTCGTCCCAACCGGTCCCCACCTTTCCGGCATATCGCAGGCCTTCCCCATCGTGGAAGCCCAGAAGGAGGGCTCCGAAGCCGACGCGTCGACCCTCCGGCTCGGTAAAGCCGCCCACCACGAGCTCCTGCTGGTGGACGCACTTGAACTTGAGCCACTTCTTCGACCGGGCGTGCACGTAGCGGCTGGCCGCATCCTTGGCGATGATCCCTTCCCAGCCTTTGTCGCACGCCTCCCGCCAGAAGGCCTCACCCTTCTCGTTCCGATGCGGGGTGAAGCGGACGGGATCCTCCCACCGCATCGCCTTCTTCAGGATGCGCTTGCGCGTCCGGAGGGGCAGGCGGGTGACGTCGTGTCCGTCGACGTGCAGGATGTCGAAGAGATAGAGCTTCACCGCCACGGTACGGGCCCGCTCGCGAGCCTCCTCCTCACGCTCCACCTGGATCCGTCGCTGGAGTCGCGAGAAGCTCGTCACGTCCCCGTCGAAGGCCACGACCTCGCCGTCGGCGACGAGATCGACGCCGTCGTCCTCCAGGGCCTCCACGAGCTCGGGGTACGTCGCGCACCGATCCTTCCGGTTGCGCGTCAGGAGACGAACCGCGCCGTCCTTGCGGAAGGTCAGGAGCCGGACCCCGTCGAGCTTCCGCTCGAAGATCCATCCCGGATCGGAGAACCGGGCCTCGGTGAGCGTGGCCAACATGGGCTCGGTCCAATCGGGCTGGTCCGCGTCCTCGACCAGCTCACGGTCCTCCGAGCTCACCACGTCGAGGGGATCAGACATCGCAACGAGGGTCAGAGGGCGAAGGGATACGTGTCCATGGCGTCCCGCTCGGTCTCCTCGGTCGCGGCTTCCAGGGGCGTCAGGGCCGTGGACCGGTCGAAGAAGAGCCATTCGTCGAACTGCCGCGGAAGCGTCGCGTGGAAGTAATGGCTCATCCGCTCGGTGGCGGGGCGGTAGATGACGCCGATGGCCCGTTCGAGGCGTTCTCCGGCGAGGGCCGTCCGCAGGTCCTGCGCCTCGCGTAGGGGCAGGCTGAAGACGGGAGCCTCCACGTCGTGGGACAGCCGCTCGTAGCTCGACTCCAGCGAGGGCTTCACGTTCATCACCTCGCCCGCACCGCCCCAGTCGTGGGCAGCCATGACCGTTCCGGCGTGCGTACCCATCCCGAGGGCGTAGGAGTCGACGCCGAACCGCTCCCGACAGAGCTGTCCGACGTTGTGCTTCCCGGCCGCTCCCATCTCCGTGGCCGAGGCGTCTCCCAGATGGGAGTTGTGCGCCCACACCGCCGCCGAGGCTCCGTCTCCATGATGTCGCAGAAGGCTGTGCAGCGTGTCGAACATGTGCTGGTCCCGCAGGTTCCACGAAGCGGCGGGACTCTCGTACATGGCGCGGTAGTACCGCTCGGCGTTGGCGACGAGCCGCGCGTTCTCGAGGGCGTTCACGTACCGGAGTCCGTCGTCGTGCTGCCGCTCGTACTCGATCCTCTTGTCCAGGAGATGGGAGAGCATGTCCAGCACCTCGTCCTCACAGGCCTCCAGACGGCCCGTCGTGGCCAGCCGCCCGTACGTCTGCGGGTCCTTCTCGAAGGGCGTGAGGCACCCGAAGCGATCACGGGCCAGCCGCGCCGCCTCGGGATCCACGTCCTCGAGGTATCCGAGAACCGCGTCGATGGAAGCGTGAAGGCTGTACAGGTCCAGCCCGAAGAACCCCACGCGATCGTCTGGATCCGTGATGTCCTCGTTGAACGCACGGAGCCAGCGCAGGAAGCCGAGCGTCTCCTCGTTCGCCCACATCCAGCGCGGGAAGCGCTGGAAGGGGGTCAATCCGGTGGAGCGGTCGATGCCCCGCACGTAGCGGTCCAGGTGGGAGGCGTCGGGCCAGTCGGCCTCCACCGCCACGAAGGAGATCGCTCCACGCTCGATGAGCTCACGGGTGAGACGGGCCCGCGCGGCATAGAACTCCGACGTCCCGTGGCTGGCCTCACCCATCAAGACGGTCGTGTGGCCCTCCGCGCGGTCGGCCATCCCGCCATAGTCGATGTCCTCCAGGGACTCGTACGGGAGCGCATGCCTACGCACGACGTCCAGGGTCGCAGATGGCACGGAGCCGCGAGCGTCTTCCTCGGCGTCGGGAGCGACGCTCGCGACCAGGGGGACGAAGCGGACGGCCCCCAGGCTACGCTCGCTGAGCGCTCCGCTGACGTCCTTCTCGAAGAGCCGGAGCTCCTGGACCTGTCCGTGTCCGCCGACCGGCATGATCATCCGTCCACCCGGAGCGAGCTGGTCTTTCAGGGCCTGCGGCACCTCGGCTCCACCCGCGGAGACCAGGATGGCGTCGAAGGGCGCCTCGGCGTCCCAGCCGAGGGTACCATCGCCCAGCAGGATCTCGACGTTCTCGTACCCCAGTCGCCGCACGGTCCTCCGGGCCGCTTCCGCAAGCGATCGGTGCCGCTCCACCGCGAACACCTGGGCCGCCATCTCTCCGAGGACCGCCGCGGCGTACCCCGACCCGGCCCCGACCTCGAGGACGCGATCTTCGGGCTTCACGTCCAGAGCCTCGATCATGAGAGCCACGATATAGGGCTGGGAGATGGTCTGCTCGGACTCGATGGGAAGAGCCGAATCCTCGTACGCGAACTCGACCATGTCCTCGGCCACGAACTCTTCTCTCGGCACAGAGCCCATCGCCTCCAGAAGGCGATCGTCCCGGACGCCTCTCGCGGCGATCTGGCGCTCCACCATCTTCTTCCGACGACCTTCGTGTCCATCCGTCGCGTTGCTCATCGGTCTTCCTCTGCTTCATCGGACGATGAAAAGTGTGTCGGCAAGCCCAGTATGTCCTCCGCCGCCTCCCCGAGGCCTTCGGAGAGGGTGGGATGGGGATGGATGGTCAGCGCGAGATCCTCCGCCGTGGCCCCCATCTCCATGGCGAGGGTGGCCTCCGTCACCAGGGACTCCACGTGCCGACCGGTGAAGCCGGCCCCCAGGACCCGGCCGCTACCGACCTCGGTCACCAGCTTGACGAGACCGTCGGCCGCGCCGGCGCCCATGGTCCGGGCTCGGCCCGACGCCCGGAGCGGAAACCGAGCGACGTCCACCTCGGCACCGTCGCTGCGATCCTCCTCCGCCAGGTCTCCGCACCAGGCGATCTGGGGGTCGGTGTAGACCACCGCCGGAACGGCCCGGGCATCGAAGGCGGCCGGCTCCCCGGCGATGACGTCGGCCGCCACCTTGCCCTCGCGCATGGCTTCGTGGGCGAGGCGTTTGCCTCCGGTCACGTCCCCCACGGCGAAGACGCCGTCCACGCCGGTGCGTCGGGTCTCGTCGACGGGGATGTACCCTTTGCCGTCGAGCTCCACCCCGATCGGTTCGAGTCCCAGGCTCTCCGTACGAGGTCGCCTGCCCACGGCCACCAACGCGGCGTCGAACCGCTCCCGGGTACCGTCGTCGAGGACGACCTCGACGCCGTCCTCGTCTCCCTCCAGCGACTCCACGCCCGAGCCCAGGCGGATATCGTCGAACAGCTCGTCGAGATGCGACCGGAGGGGCGCGGTGAGCTCGACATCGACCATGGGGAGGATGCGTTCCATGGTCTCCACCACGGTGACCGCCGATCCCAGGCGCGCATAGACCGTGCCCATCTCCAGGCCCACGTACCCGGCGCCGACCACGAGAAGGGTATCGGGAATCTCCTCCATCTCCAGGGCGCGCTCGGAGTCCCAGACCGGACCCCCGAAGGGCGTGTCGGGCAAGTCCACCGGCCGGGATCCCGTGGCGATGACCGCGTGCTCGAAGTCGACCACCGACACCTCCGCCCCCTCCACGCGCAGGCGGGAGGGTGACTCGAAGGTCCCTCGGCCCTCCAGGACCCGGATCCCCCGCCCTTCGGCCAGGGCGTCCAACCCCGAGACGAGCGCGTCGACCACGTCGTCGGTCCAGTCCTGCAGGGCTCCCAGGTCCACCTCCGGTTCGGAGAAGTGGATTCCGGCCTCGGAGGCGGCCCGCACGAGGCTGATGCGGCCCGTCATCTCGAGCAGCGCCTTGGACGGGATGCAGCCTCTGAGCAGACACACCCCTCCCAGGCCGTCCGCTTCGTCCGTCACCACCGTGGTGTCCAGACCTCGCTGCGCGGCGCGAAACGCGGCAGCGTAGCCACCGGGGCCGCCACCCAGGACCAGGACCTCCGTCGAAACCGACATCTCACCCATGACCATGGTCCGTCAGAGGTGGCGGACGAACGCCCCGGGGTCTTCGAGCACCTCCACGAGGCGGGTCACGAAGCGGGCCGCGTCGGCTCCGTCGTTGACGCGGTGATCGAAGGAGAGGCAGAGCGGAAGAACGAGGCGGACCTCGATCCCGTCCTCGGCACCGTCCTCCACCACCACGGGCCGCTTCCGTGCCCGGCCCACGCCGAGGATGGCTACCTGAGGCAGGTTGATGACGGGGGTCACCACGTCGCCGCCCAGCGGGCCGGGATTGGTCAGCGTGAAGGTGCCCCCACGCATCTGGTCGCGGGTTATGCCCCGCTCGCGGGCGGCTTCGGTGAGGTCCCGCAGCTCCACGGCCAACTCCTTCAAGCTCTTGGCGTCGGCGTCGCGAAGCACCGGCACCAGGAGCCCGCGATCGGTGTCCACCGCCACACCGACATGATGGTACTGCAAGTAGGCGATCTCCTCCGATTCCTCGTCGAGGCGGGCGTTGAAGCGCGGGAACTCCTTGAGCACGGCCACCAGCGCCTTCACCAGGAAGACGGTGAGGGTCAGATCGGCGTCGTCCAGAGCCTCGTCGTGCTCGCTCCGAAAGGCCTCCAGCTCCGTGATGTCGGCATGGTCGACGTGCGTGACGTGAGGGATGCGTCGCCAGGCCTCGGCCATGCGCCGCGCCGTCGTCCGACGGACACTTCTCAGCGGCTCCCGCTGGACCTCGCCCCACGTCTCGGGGGCCTCGTACTCGGTCGCCTGTCGGATCCCGGGGGGCGCGGCTTCACGGGACTCCTCCTCCGTGGGCTCCCCTCGCTCGGCCTGGGCGCCCGCCTCCTCGGTCTCGACGCCGGCCGCTTCGGCCTCTGCGCCCTCCGCCTGCTCGTCCTCGGCGGTCCCTCCGCCCTCGGCGGGTTCCTCCTCCTGCTCGTCTTCGGCGGGCCCTTCGTCCTCGGCGGCCCCTTCGCCGCCGGCGGCTCGACGCACGTCCTCCGGCGTGACCCGACCCTCGGGACCCGAGGCCTGCACCTCCTCGAGATCGACGTTCAGCTCGCGGGCCAAGCGGCGCGTGGCCGGAGCCGCGGGGACCGGCGAGCCTCGTCCACCGGTCCCATCGGCCCCCTCCGCATCGGCACCGGAGGAGGGCTCGTCTCCGGCGGCCTCGGCCTCTTGGGGCGTCGAAGGTCCGGCTTCCTCCTCCTCCATCGAAGGTTCGGTATCCCCCTCCGCGGCCGCCTCCTCCGCTCCCGGGTCTGCTGCCTGCGTCGCGTCGTCTTCGGCGGACGTGCTCTCCGTCTCCTCGCCGGTCTCCGAATCCTCGTACTCGAGGACGGCGTCGCCGACCCGGATGTCGTCACCCACGTCCACCAGGACCTGCTCGATCCGGCCCGTGAACGGAGCGGGGATCTCCACCACGGCCTTGTCGGTCTCCACGTCCAGGAGGATGTCCGACTCGTCCACCTCGTCGCCCTGGGATACATGGAGCTCCACCACTTCCGCCTCGTGGATTCCCTCTCCCGGATCGGGCAGCTCGAACGTCTTGCTCATCACGTCTCCAGAACCGAGCGAAAGGCGTCCACGATGCGTTCCTTCGTCGGCAGGTACGCGTTCTCGCGGGCGAAGAAGGGAACGGTGACGTCGGGAGCGGTGACGCGGTGGATGGGGGCCTCGAGGTGGTAGAAGGAGTCTTCCATGATCCGGGCCACGATCTCCGATCCCGGCCCGAAGCTCCGGTGCGCCTCGTGGACGACCACGGCCCGACCGGTCCTGCGGACCGACTCGGCCACGGGCTCGTGATCGAGGGGCGCCAGGCTCACGAGGTCGATGACCTCGGCCTCCGCCCCCTCCTCTTCCGCCAGGACGTCGGCCGCCTCACGGGTCCGGGGCAGCATGGCACCCCACGCCACGACGGTGAGGTCGTCTCCCTCACGAACGACCCGGGCCTCACCCAACGGCCACGTCTCCTCCTCCTCCTCCACGTCCTCCCGGAATTTCCGGTAGAGCAGCTTCGGCTCGAAGAAGATGACGGGATCGGGATCCCGTATGGCCGACAGCAGCAGCGCCCGTGCCGCACGCGGGCCCGACGGCGCCACCAGCTTCAGCCCGGGGATGTGCGTGAAGAAGACCTCCTTGCTCTCGGAATGGTGCTCCAGGGCGCGTACACCCGCCCCGTACGGCATGCGGATGACCATGGGCGCATGGAAGCGCCCACGGCTCCGCCAGCGGAAACGGGCCACGTGATTCTCGATCTGATGCATGGCGTAGTAGCTGAAGCCCGAGAATTGGATCTCGCAGACCGGCCTCAGCCCGTTCAGCGCCATCCCCAGGGAGGCCCCCACGATGGCCGCTTCCGCCAGAGGCGTGTCGACGACGCGCTGCTCGCCGAACTCGTCGATGAGACCGTCCGTGACCCGGAAGACACCACCGTCCTCTCCCACGTCCTCCCCCAGGACGACCACCGAGGCGTCCTGGTCCATCTCGTGATGGAGGGCATGATTGAGGGCTTCCACCATGGTCATCTCAGCCATCGTCGTCCTCCGCCTCCGGTTGCTCGTCGTCCTCCGCCTCCGGTTGCTCGTCGGGCTCGGCCGTCTCGGCCTCGATACCGGAGAACCGTTCCCTCTGACGCGTGAGCTCCGGCGGCATCTCCGCGTAGACGTGGTCGAACATGACCTCGGGTCCGCCCAGCCCCTCGATTCGCTCTTCCGCATCGCTCCAGACGTCCTCGAGGGAGGCCTCGACTTCCTCGGCGATGACCTCGTCCCGGCCCTCGTCCATCACGCCTTTCTCCACCAGGTAGTCGCGGAAACGGGGAATCGGATCGCGGGATTCCCATCGCTCCACCTCCTCCTCGTCCCGGTAACGGGACGGATCGTCGGCCGTGGTGTGGAGGAGGAGCCGGTACGTGACGCACTCGAGCATGGTGGGGCCGTCCCCGGATCGGGCGCGGGTCACGGCCTCGTCGGCGGCCACGCGTACCGCGAGCACGTCATTGCCGTCGACCTGGATTCCGGGCATCCCGTACGCCAGGGCCTTCTGCGCCAACGTCTCGGAGGCGGTCTGCTCCTCCCGAGGCACGGAGATGGCCCAATGGTTGTTCTGGCAGACGAAGACCACCGGGAGCTCGAAGGTGCCGGCGAAGTTCATGGCCTCGTGGAAGTCGCCCTCCGAGGTGGCCCCGTCCCCGAAGAAGGTCATCACGACGTTCCCGGTCTCGCGGAGCTTCGCCGCGTACGCGAGTCCGGTCGCGTGGGGAACCTGCGACGCGACGGGCACGGCGATGGGTAGATCGTGCGCGTCGTCGGCGATCCGCACGCCTTCGTTCCAACCGGCGTTGAACACCGTCATGTCCACGGGGTCCCCGCCGCGCCAGAGGAACGCGGCGATCTCACGGAAGCTGGGAACGAACCAGTCGCCCGGTCCCGTGGCGCTGATGGCGCCTACCTGGCTCGCTTCCTGTCCCGTCACCGGAGCGAAGGTCCCGATGCGTCCGCTGCGTTGCCACTCGAGGAGGAGCTCGTCGAAGCGTCGGGCCCGGACCATGCATCGATACAGCTCCTCGAGCTCCTCGTCGTCGAGATCCGGCTCCAGGTCCCGGTCCAGATGGCCCTCCTCGTCGAGAATCGAAAGAGTCTCGAAGGTGGGCTTGAGCTCCATCGACTCTCGAGGCACGGTCGGTCATCCTCCGGATCGGATCGAAAAGCGCCGGCGACACCCTCCTAGGTCACAACTTCCATGCCAGTAGAGCCGGCTCCGTCGTCGGGCACGCCGTAGCCCTCCGTAGCGACGACAGCGTCCTCTCGGACGTCTCCCGCGTTTCACTTCGCCAGCCTCTGAAAGACTCTCGAGAAGACAGACTCACCCGGGCGCTGGTACCTTCCTCCGCCATGAACCCCGATCGCTTCCGTCGACTCCGCCGGACCCTGGCCCGCCGACAACCCGACCTCACCGTCCTCATGGATCGGGTCCACAAGGCACACAACTTCTCCGCCATCCTCCGCAACTGCGACGCCGTGGGCGCCCTGGACGCCCATCTGGTCACGCCCGACGACGCCGTCGATCTCCATCACGGTACCTCCGCGGGCACGAAGAAGTGGATCCGGGTTCAGCAGCACGCCTCGGTCTCGGAGGCGGTGGAGGCGTTGCATCGCCGGAGCTTCACCGTGGTGGCCGCTCATCCCTCTCCCACATCCCGAGACTTCCGGGCCGTCGACTACACCCGCCCCACCGCGTTCCTCATGGGCACGGAGCTCCATGGAGTCTCCGAGGCGGGGCTCGAAGCCGCGGACCTCCACGTGGAGATCCCCATGCGGGGGATGGCCCGCTCGCTGAACGTCTCGGTGGCCACCGCGCTCCTCCTCTTCGAGGCCGCCCGGCAAAGGGAGGGTGCCGGCCTGTACGAAGAGAGCCGCCTCGACCCGGACGAGTTCGAGCGGAGGCTCTTCGAGTGGGCCTACCCCTCGGTTGCCCATCTCCGGCGGCGGGAGGGGCGGCCGTACCCCCGGCTCACGGCCGAGGGAGAGATCGTCCCCGACTGGTAGGCCCCGCCCCGCATTTCCGTCGAGACCCATCCGAAACGATCTCTGATGACCGTATGATCGTTTATATGGACTCTCCTGCTTGACAACCGGCGTAAAACCGATCATTATACCGCTCACAGGCGGTTTCATGGTCGTTTTTTGATGGCGTGCCGCCTCATCCGGACAGCGCGAACCGTTCAAGGGGAGGCGAACGATCGAATGTCGAGCCAGCTCGAGCTCACCAGCAGCGAGGCGGCAGACCTCCTGGAAGTACATCCGTCGACGGTCAAGCGTTGGTGCAACGACGGTGCTCTCTCCTTCGATCAGACGCCCGGAGGCCACCGCCGCATCACCATCGACGCCGCGCTGAGCTTCGCGCGGCTCCGAGGGATCCGAACGGTCCTCACTCCCTTCCATCCCTTCGAGCCCGACGTGTGGTTGGCCCTGCGGGCCGTCGAGGAGGACGGCTCCTTCGACCGGCTCCATGCCCTGGGCGTCAAGTGGGCGCGTGAGGGAGAGTTCGAGCGGCTCGAGGAGCTGTATCTGGCCCTCGGGCGCGAATCCTCCCTTCCCTTCTGCGACTACTGCGACCAGGCGGTTCGCGGTCTTCTGGTCACGGTGGGCGACGAGTGGGAAGCCGGGCAGCTGCGGGTCGGTGACGAGCACATGGTCAGCCAGGCCATCACGGGAGCGCTCATGGCCCTCCGCAGGGAATGGCTGGACCAGCGCAGCCAGGCGAACGGAGCGGGGCGACCCGTCGCGGTGGTGGGCACCATGGAGGGGAATCAGCACCAGATCGGCGCGCTCTGCGTCCGGCTCCTCCTGGAGCGGATGGGTTGGGACGTCTTCTACCCGGGTCAGGACGTGCCGGTGGAGGACTTCGGGATGATCCAGTCGGCCCGAGGCGCGTCGCTGGTGTGCATCTCCCTGCCCCCCTCCGGCACCATCGGGGACGTCTCCCGCACGCTCTCGATCCTCAGCGAGTTCTACGATCCCGCGCATCCGTACGCCGTCGTCTTCGGCGGTGCTTCGTACCTGGGTCTCGAGGGGAACGTGCAGGAGGCCCCCTTCGAGTCCGTCGGATTCCTCCAGGAATGCCGTACCCTCCGCGAGGCGCTGTCGGAAGGCCTCGGACAATCCACCAGAATGCCATGACCTCCCGATCTACCCGATGGGCTCAGGCGGAGCGATGGGGGCTCTACGCCCTGGGCGCGTTCACCGCCGTCTCGATCTTCGGATTCGGCTACTACGCGCTCCATCCCGAGAACCTGCCCCCCTCCGGCTTCGCGCTGCGCATCTACGCGATCTCCTTCAACGCCTTCGCCCAGCTCCACATCCTGGTGGCCTTCGGGGCGTTGGCGACGTTCCTGGTCGCCAGGACGGGAGCCCGGTGGATTCCGGCGCTGGTCGGCGTGTACGTACTCTCGTTCCTTTCCGAGCACATCGGGACCGGGTACGGCATCCCCTTCGGCGGTTATGAGTACACCGGTCTGCTGGGCGCCCGCATCGGACCCCGCGTACCCGCCCTGATCCCCCTGAGCTGGTTCCTGATGGCGCTCCCCTCCTGGGTGATGGCGCGAGCCGTCTTCCGGGACCGGATCCCGGCCAGTATCGCCGTCGGTGCCCTGGGTCTGGTCCTCTGGGATCTGGCGCTGGATCCGGCCATGAGCTTCCTCACCGCGTACTGGCGGTGGGAGGATGCCGGCCCCTACTACGGGATGCCCTGGCTCAATCTCGTCGGCTGGTACGTGACCGGACTCGTCCTGATGGCCGTGCTCGCCGCGAGGCATCACGCGGCCCGGTTCGACGAGCTTCCCGTGGGGTGGCTGCTCGTCTACTACGGTCTCATGCTTCTCCTCCCCCTCGGGATGCTCGCCGTGGCCGGTGCCTGGCTCGGCGTATTCGCCACCCTGGGTGCCATCGGACTCACGGCCGCCGCGGTATCCGGATGGAGCCGAGCAGCGGCGCCCGAGATGGCGGGCGAGCCGGCGCCCGAAGCGGTGGGGGCGTCATGACGTTCGCGGCCGAGGTGCTCCGCGTGGAGCCGGTCCGGAGCGGCACCCGTCCGGCCAGAGAGACCATGGGGCTGGTCCACGGGTCCGACGAGCGCCTGGATCGGCTTCTGACCCACGGTCTCGACGAGGCCGCGCGCAGGATGGAGCGTGGGGGCCTCCCGGTCCCTCCGCGGCAGGGCAAGCTCCTTCGTCCTCTCTTCTCCGTGGCGATGATTCCCCCGGGCCATCGGGATCGACTCCACGACCGCTTCTGGTCGGG
The DNA here is from genome assembly GCA_033722275.1 of Longimicrobiales bacterium. Taxonomy (GTDB): domain Bacteria; phylum Gemmatimonadota; class Gemmatimonadetes; order Longimicrobiales; family Gaopeijiaceae; genus UBA2589. The sequence continues at coordinate 17,476 of JAWVZK010000039.1, forward strand.
AGCCCTGGCGATCCAGATGGTCCACGAAGCCTCCCTCCTACACGACGACGTCATCGATGCCGCGTCGCAGCGACGGGGTCGACCGACCCTCGTGGCCGAAGAGGGCGTGGCGCAGGCGGTGGTGCTGGGAGACCGGTACCTGACGGGCGCGTACCGCGCCGCCGCGTCCACGGGGTCCTTCGAGTTCCTGAGCCGGTTCACGGAGGCCGTGGAGCGAACCGTGGTCGGCGAGATGGCTCAGGGCCGAAGCGCCGGCCGGCGTCTCACCGACGTGGAGTACGACGAGATCATCGAAGGAAAGTCGGGCGAGCTCTTCGGCATCGCGGCGGCCCTCGGATCCACCGTACTCGGTCTCGGAGCCACCGAGGAGCGACTGGCCCTCGGGCGGGCCTTCGGGAACCTCTATCAACGCATCGACGACCTCGTCGACTACTGCCATCTGGTCGAGATCGGAAAGCCCGCGCTCCAGGACTACCGCAACCGCAAGTGGAGCTGGGTTCTCGGGCTCGCCTCGGTGGACGGGTTCGAGCGCTCGGACGACGAGATCGCCGCCGCGATCTTCGGGCCCGAAGGACCCGCTCCGTCACCCGCCCGCCGGGCCCTGGAGATGCTCCAGGAGCGGAAGCGGGAGATCCTCCGGCGGGCGACGGGCCTGGACGCCGACCCGGCGGCGCTGGACCGCCTGTTGTCCTCGTGCACCTCGGTCGCTCGGCGCCACGTCACCGAGCAGGAGCGGCGCATGGGTCTTCCCGGCACACGGAGGCCACCCCAAGATGCTGCGATGCGCGACGCACGACGATCCGAGGAGGCGGTGATCCGCCGAAGAGCCGAGGCCCTCGGCGGGCCCTCACGGTGGCGCGTCTACTTCGAAGACCACGCGCGCACCTTCAGCCTGGCGGCCCGCCTCTTCCCGCCCCGGGAGGCGGCTCTGGTCACGGGCCTCTACGCCTACTGTCGCTTCACCGACGACCTGGTCGACGATCCCGCGGACGACCCTTCGGCGGAGGCGCTCGCACGCCGCTTGGACGTCTGGCGCGAGCTGAGCCTCGCCGCCTTCGACGGCACGGAGACCGGGATCCCGCTTCTGGACACCGTCCTCGTGCAGGCCGCCGAGAAAGGGGTCGACCGCGCCTACCCGGAGGCCCTGCTGGAGGGCGTGGGCATGGACCTCGCGCCGCGCCGCTACCGCAGCTGGGAGG
>JAWVZK010000040.1:0-18590 GCA_033722275.1 Longimicrobiales bacterium
GAAGATCGACCTCGAGGAAGCGCTCCGGGCCTACACCCTCGATGCGGCCTTCGCCGCGTTCCAGGAAGATCTCAAGGGTACGTTGGAGCCGGGAAAGCTCGCCGACATCGTCGTCCTCGACCGCGATCTCTTCGCCATGGATCCGGTGGACCTCCCGGATGCTCGCGTGCTGGCCACGGTGGTGGGCGGTCGGGTCGTCCACGGAGGTCGACGCTGACGGACTCGTCGCGACCCGGTCGGGAGCGGGTCTCCCTCCGCCCGATCGAGGGCCCGGGGGGATCTGTCTCGAAGCCATCACGAAGGGCGAGTCGCTCGCCTGGCTCTCGCAGGAGTACTTCTTCCGAGATCCCAACCGTCCGAACTACTCCGACTCCGCCTACTTCTTCTCTCCCCTGTCCAGCGAGCGCCACCATCCAGCGACGCTCAGGTCGGCGCACCGGCCCCCGGCGATTCAGGGGAAGCCTCGTCCGTCGTCTCGACGGCCACCTCGAGCAGGACGCCTCCCACCTTCCTGCTGAGATAGTCCAGGACGGCGTGCACGAAGAGCAGGACGCCGGCCAGCTCCAGGATCTCCTCCACGCTCTGGACCGTCACGTACAGGACGTTCCCGTTCCCGGAACGTTCCGACAGCCATCCGCCGAGCATCTCGAGGACGAGCGCCCCGAATACATACATGGCCCCGGCCAGGACGATGAGGCGGCTCGTCCGGGCGGGGAGGCGCATCAGGAAGCGGAGGTAGATGACGGCCACGAGCAGCGTGAAGAAGCCGTACGGGATGACCCAGGCGTAGTAGAGGAAGCCCGACGTGCCGAAGAGGGAGCGCACGGGTCCGATGAGGCGCTCGTGGATCGCGAGGATTTCATCCAGCGCGAGGAAGACGAAGATGCCCCCGAGCCCGTACCAGTACGGCCTCGTCACCAGACCTTCCACGGCAGCCAGGAGACCGGCGCCCGCCGACACCACCGCGGCGGCGAGCAGGATCAGCGATGAGTAGTACGAGGGAAGATTGCCCTCCGCGCCGAGGCTGAGGAAGTAGACCAGCCCACCGATGGAATCGTCACCCGTCAGAAAGCGCACCGTCTGGACCGCGACGTGGGCGCCGATCAGGACGGCGGCGACGCCGAACAGGACGCGCTCGATCTGTTTTGGGGAGATCCTTATCGGCATCGTCGGACCTTTCGCTGGCGGACGTGTGGATCGAGCCGGCACCGCTGACTCCCGGAGGAGCCAGGAGACGCGGCTGGATCAGAGACGGCAGCCCCCATGCGGATCTCGTCGGCCGAACTCTATATTTACGGGATTCGCAGGTCCCATCGCCAGTGGGGCGCGTCAGGCGGGGCCCGTCGTCCCCGCCGAGGGTGAGTTCCACACCCTTCGCAGTCCGCCCCGTTCCGTGCGGCCCTCGGGTCGGGTCTGGGCACCCCTTGCGTCACCAGGGGGAAACGGATACCGTTCCCCTTGTCTCACAAGGGGGTGCAGGCGATGGGCCAGAACCCGAATCTCGTTCGCGGTACGCTCGAGCTGCTCATCCTGAAATCGCTGACCTGGAAGCCCCGGCACGGTTACGGGATCAGCGAGTGGATCGAGCACGTCACCGACGGATCGCTCCTGGCGGAGGAGGGAACCCTCTACCCCGCGCTGCATCGACTTCGCGACAAGGGCTTCGTGGAGTCGGCCTGGGGACTGTCGGAAAACAACCGGCGGGCCAAGTACTACAGCCTCACGGCCGAAGGAAAGCGACACCTGAAGGCCGAGACCGCGTCCTGGAGAGCCTATACCAGCGCGGTCGCGAGGGCTCTTGCCGCCACGACGCCCTCCGGAGACGGCGCGAGCCCGTAAGCATCATGGAAGGAGAAGAGAGGTCACGCCGCCGGAGAGTCTTCCGCATCCGGCGACGAGATCGACGGGACGTCCGGGAGGAAGTGGAGGAAGAGCTCCGTTTCCACATCGACGAGCGGACGGCACGCCACATGCGCGAAGGGATGGCTCCGGAGGACGCCCGAGCCGAGGCGGAGCGCAGGTTCGGCGACGTCGAGGGCATCCGGGCGGAGGTGGAGGAGATGATGACGAAGAGGAGGCGGGTGATGGAACGGAGAGATACGCTGGACGACCTGCGCAGAGATGCGGGATTCGCCCTTCGACAGATTCTGACCCACCCGGCCTTCAGTGCCGTCGTCATGGGCACCATCGCCCTCGCCATCGGGGCGACCACGGCGATCTTCAGCGTCGTCGACGGCATCATGCTTCGGCCTCTGCCGTACGAGGAGCCCGACGAGCTGGTCATGGTCTGGATGGACTACACAGAGCGGGACGTAGTGCTGCCGGACAAGCGTCGGGAGTGGCTGTCCTGGCCGAACTTCGCCGACTTCCGTGATCAGGTCGACGCCGTGGAGTCCATCTCGGCCTTCACCGGTTGGCGCCCCACGCTCACGGGGGACGGGGTCACCGCCCAGCAGCTTTCCGGCGCGCGCTTCAGTCACGGCATGCTCTCCCGGGTCTTCTCGGTGGAGCCCGCGCTGGGACGCGGATTCCTGCCCGAGGAGGACACGCCCGACGGACCCCGGTCGGTCCTCCTGAGCGACGGGCTTTGGCAGCGGGCGTTCGGAGGCGACTCCGAGGTGGTCGGCCGGACGATTCTCCTCGACGAGCGTCCCTACACCGTCGTCGGCGTCATGCCCGCCGACTTCCGCCCTCCCGCCTTTCTGGGGGCGGACCTGTGGAGTCCTCTACGCCTGGACGTCACCAACGGAGGCGGCCGCGGTGCGATCTTCCTGCGGACGGTGGGCCGGCTCGCGGACGGCGCCTCCCTCGCCCTGGCCAGGTCCCACGCCGCCGAGCTGGGGCGACGCCTCGAGGAAGAGTACCCCGAGGCCAACGTCGACACCGGGTTCAACGTCTTCCCCCTCCACGGGGACCTCGTGGGGCAGACCAGCGCGGCGCTCTGGCTCCTCCTGGGAGCCGTCGGTGTCGTTCTCGTCGTGGCGAGCGTGAACGTGGCCAACCTGCTGTTGGCCCGAGGAGCCGACCGCGGAGGTGAGTTGGCCGTACGCGTCGCCATGGGCGCCGGGCGTCGGCGTCTCCTGTCCCAACTCCTCACCGAAAGCGTCCTCCTCGCCCTCGTCGGCGGGGCTGTGGGGATCGGTCTCGCCTTCTTCGGCACCGACGTCCTCGTGCGCCTCGCTCCCGACGGGACACCCCTGCTGGACCAGGTCGGTGTCGACGTCCGCGTCCTCGGCTTCGCCGTCCTCGTGACCATGGTCACGGCCGCGCTCGTCGGCCTCCTCCCGGCGCTTCGGACCTCACGGACCGATCCCGCGGCGGCGTTGCGGGAAGGAGGACGCACGGGGATTGCCACCGGATCGGCACGCCTGAGAAGCGCATTGGTCGTGGGTCAGGTGGGTCTGGCCCTCATTCTGCTCGTCGGGGCGGGCCTCCTGGTCCGGAGCTTCGAGAACCTGCGGGAGGTGGACCTGGGCTTCGACCCCGCGGGTGTCCTGTCGATGCGGATCCAGCTTCCCACCGTACGCTACGACGACGCCGACAGCCGCCTCGGCTTCTTCGTTCCCCTCGAGGAGCGACTCGCCTCACTCCCGGGTGTCTCGTCTGTGGGCTCCATCGACGCGCTTCCCATGGCCGGGTTCGACGGGGACGTCTCCTTCGCCGTGGAGGGATCGCCACCCCCGGAGCCGGGGCTGGAGCCGTCGGTCTGGCTCCGGAGGATCACCCCCGGCTATCCCGAAGCCATGGGGCTGGAGCTCGTCTCCGGACGAGCCTTCACCCCCTCCGACGACGGCGAAGCTCCCAGGGTCATCCTGGTGAACGAGACGTTGGCGGACGCGTATCTCGACGGGGATGCCGTGGGCAGGCGGATCAACGTGAACGATCCGGCCGATCCCGTCTGGCGCGAGATCGTGGGGGTGGTCCGCGACATCAAGAGCTTCGGCGTACGCGCCGAGAGTCGAAACGCCATGTACGTCCCCTACGCCCAGGCGCCCTCACCCTTCATGTTCACCGTGATCCGGACGGGCGGCGAAGAGAGCGCTCTGGTCGGTCGCGCCCGTTCCGCGGTGGCGGAGCTGGACCCGGGCGTCGCCCTGGCCCTGGTCCGTCCCATGGAGGAGTTGGTCTCCTCTTCCCTGGCCACGGACCGCTTCACCACCTCGCTCCTCGGGTGGTTCGCCCTCGTGGCCATGCTCCTGGCTGTGGTGGGTCTGTACGGCGTCGTGTCGTACACCGTGAGCATGCGGATGCGGGAGATGGGCGTGCGCATCGCCCTCGGCGCTCCGCTGAGGGAGATCCGCACGCTGGTGCTTCGGTGGGCCTTCCGGCTCGTGCTCCTGGGCATCCTCCTCGGTGCCGTCGGCGCTCTGGGGATGACCCGGGTCATCGAGAGTCTCCTCTTCGGCGTGGAGGCGGCCGACCCGGCGACCTTCGGAGCCGTCGCGACGCTCATGGCGGCCGCCGCTCTCCTGGCCAGTCTGGTACCGGCGCTCCGGGCCACGCGCGTGGACCCCATCGAGGTGCTCAAATCCGAGTAGGAGACGAGATGCCGGAGAGCGACGTCCGAGGGAGCGACGTGGCTCGACCTCAGCCGACGGTGTACACGTCGCCGTTCTCCTCCATCTTTCCGTCCTCGTGGGGACCCGCGATCCGGCGATACAGCTCGAGCTTGGCGCACTCCAGCACGCCCACGGCCTCGTTGATGTGCGTGTATCGGAGACGGCCGGCGTCCTCCGCCCGCCGCCTCAGATAGGCGTCGACGAGGAGGGAGACGGCGTAGTTGAGCTCCCCCGGGGTGTCCGGAGGTGCGTCGGAGGCGAGACGGCGTCGGCTTTCGGGGCTCACGTAGGGCATCTTGACGTTCTTCCGGGCTGGAGCAGCGAGGGTTCGGATCTCGGGCGCGTCGCTGGCCGCCGAGGGCACCGAAGCTACTCGCGTCCCGGTGCAGCGACGAATATGATGTCCCCTCCGCGGTGGGCAGCGTGAACCGGCTCGCCTGCTCCGTCGTGGACTGGGAGAACGAGCCTTGGTGAAGAACGCCTTCCTTGCAGACCCCGCCCGGATGAGGGCGCTGCGGGCCACCGGCCTGCTCGACCGGGACCCCGCACCGGCCCTGGACCGGCTCGTCCGTCTGGCGTCGAACATCTTCGAAGCTCCCGTGAGCCTCGTGAGTCTGGTGGACGCCGACCGCCAGTTCTTCGCGGCTCAAGTGGGCCTGGAGACACCCTGGTCGAACGCCCGTGAGACGCCCCTGAGCCATTCCTTCTGCAAGCACGTCGTGGAGTCCGGCGAACCGCTGGTCATCGACGACGCCAGAGCGGACGCGCGTATTGCACGGAATCCGGCGGTGGACGACCTGAACGTCCGCGCCTACGCCGGGATGCCTCTCTACGGAGAGGAGGACGGACATACCCTGGGAAGCTTCTGCGTCATCGACGACCACCCGAGACAGTGGACGCCCAGGGAGCTGCGCATCCTTCGGGATCTGGCCGACGCGGCCATGACGGAGATCCGCCTGCGGCGGGCGACCAACGACGTCGCCGAGGCCCTGGACCAGATGAGGCGGGAGTTGGAGGCCCGCTAAGGTCGGCGGAGACCGGCGAAGAGATCGGTCTCCACCTTCCGCCCGCCGTTCACGAGACTCAGGACCCGATAGAAGCTCTGGCTGCCCCACATGCTGCGGTGGTCGGCCTCCGTCAACTCCTCGAGCTGCCCGAAGATGGCCATCTGGGTCCGATGGCATCGGACGGCCGTCCAGACCGTCTCCCAGTGCTCCTCGCTGCTGATCCGCGCGGAGACCGACCAGGCCGGCCACGGAACCACGGTGCGCTCCTCACCGTCGACCCTGGTGCGCAGCGCCCTGAAGTGCGTCCGCAGGAGCTCGTAGCGCCCGCTCTCCAGGACGGAGTAGTAGAGCTTGTGCACTTGATGTCGTGGGCCCGGGCGCTCCGCCGACGCGGCGGAGAGCACCGCAGCCGCCGTCCACTGCGCCACGGCGACGTGGTCGGGGTGCCCGTAGACCCCGAAGGGATCGAAGGTGACCACGACCTGAGGGCCGACCCGGAGGATCTGCTCGACGATTCGGTCCACGGCCTCCTCGGGATCGGCCCGGTCCAGTCTCCCGTCGACGTAGTCGAGGAAGGTGAGTCCCCGGATGCCCAGGGTGTCCGCGGCGCATCGGAGCTCCGCCTCCCGGACTCGGCCGACCTCCGCGTCGCTCGGTCGATCCTCGTTGTCGAAGAAGCGGCCTCTCTCGCCGCGGGTGGCGCTCACCAGATGAACCCGCACGCCCTCCGCCGCGTATCTGGCCAGCGTTCCTCCGAGACCCAACGACTCGTCGTCAGGATGGGCGAGGACCGCGAGAAGCGTGGGCGTCACGAGCAGAACCGGAGCCGGACGGGCCCACCGCTCCTCGGCGCGGGCCGGCTCCTCATGCGTCCGACCAGCGCGGGACCGGACGATAGCCCCGCTCCCACTCGAGCGCCGACCGGGCCCAATCGGCCCGTTCCGCCGCGGCGGCATGGGTGCTCTCGAAGAACGAGAGAAGGGCGTCGTCCGGCGACTCGGCGCTCCTCACCGCTTCGTAGGGCAGGGCGAACTCTCCCAGCTCCTCGAGCCAGAACGCCTCGTCCGGACGAACGGAGGCGTCCGGGAAGCCGTCGGGAGCAGGGTAGGCGTAGGCGTAGAAGATGGGCTCGGGGTTGTCGCGGTTCCCCGGCCAGAAACCGACGCTGGTCACCTCGTGGGAGTACGCCTCGCGAGTGATCTCGTCGGGCAGATTGGGGAAGCCGCCGGGATGCTCGGGTGCCTCCCGACCGGAGAAGCGAGTCACGGCGAGGTCGAACCCACCCCAGAAGAAGTGGACGGGGCTGACCTTCCCGACGAAGCCCGCCTGGAAGACCCGCATCACCCGGTCGGCCTGCACGAGGGCTCGACGCAGCGGCTCGACATGCCGCGCGTCGTAGGCGTCGTGTGCGTCGTCCTCCGCAAAGGGGACGACGGTCTCGAGCTCGTTGGGCACCGGATGGATGGAGACCTCGAGACCCAGAGTCTCGAGACGCTCCATCACCTGGGCGTAGAACGCGCGAACGCTCTTCGGCTCCAGGCTGATCGTGGCCACGGAGCCGTCGCTCACCTCCATCACGAGCTGATGCGCGACGAGATCGAAGGACATCTCGAAGATCCGGCCCTCGTGGGGGATCGAGGTGGTGGTGAGGCCCCGGGGGGTCACGTACAGCGCCGAGCTCCAGGAGTGGTTCCGCCAGGGAGACAGCTCGGTTCGGACCTTCCCCACGATCTGGGTCCACAGGTGGAGCGTCTCCAGCGTGTCGGTCCATTCCGAGTACGGGAGGGCGGGCCAGGCGGACCGCGGTGCGCGGGGCTGCAGTGCGATGGGGCTCATATGGGTTCCTGGAAACGGGACTCAGGAAGGCTTCAGCCGAATGGCTGCGGTGATCGGGAGGGCTCAGCTATCTTCGGCCCTCCCCGATGACGGGATCGAAGAGCCCGTCCACGGGGTCGACCCAGCCTTCCTTGGATTCCTCCACCATCCGAAGCACCTCGTCGACGAGGATGCGATGGTCGAAGACCACACCCTCCTTGATGGTCCAGCGCACTCCTCCCCTCCGAACGATCTCCCCCTCGTCGGTGAGGTCGAGGGCCCCGAAGGCGTAGAGGTAGCGCAGATTCTCCAGGGGGTTGCCGTCCACCACGATCAGGTCGGCGGTCCTTCCGGTGTGTACGTATCCCAGATCCGGGCGTTTGAGCGTCCGGGCGCTGTTGTAGGTGGCGGCGCGAATGACCTCCAGGGGGCCGAGGCCCGCTTCGTGCATCAGCTGGAGCTCCCGCACGTTCCCGATCCCGGAAGTGTTCCAGATGTAGGGATCGTCGACGGCATAGGAGAGATGACCCCCTCGGTCATGGAACGCCCGGATCAGCCGCTGCCACTTCCGGAACGTCTCCGCCCATCGCTGCTCGTCCTTCGACGTCCAATTCCAATGATGAGAGGCGTGGTAAGCCGGGTTCGGGAAGTACCAGTCCACCAACTGGCGATGGGTGTACCGCTCATGCCACGGGAGCCCCACCGCACGATTGAAGTCCCGATTCGCCTCGTACGTGCTCATGGTCGGGACCAGGGCGACTCCAGACGCCACGAGGCGATCCACGACGTCGCCCAGCAGCGCCTCCTCGGGCACCGCGTCCCATACCGCTCCCGCCTGCCGGAAGCGCTGGGCCTCGTCCAGATAGTTGTAGCTCGGCGGCAGCTCGGGGAGTGCCGCTTCTCCAAGGGCCGCCTCGGCGAAGCCGTAGTGATGCTCGATCATGGTGACCCCGAGCTCCGCGGCTCGGACGGCGTCGACCACGGGTAGATCCGAAGGAGGAAGGTGGACCGTGGTGATGCCCCCGGTTTCGTCCACCGCGCGGGCGACGGCCTCGAAGAGCGCCGCGTTCCACGCCAGGCTACCGATACGTACGACATGGGCCTTGCCCTCGGCCGCCGGTCCCACGACCTCGGACACCAGCTCGTCCACGAGGGTCGGATCGTGCCAGCGCGCGATCTCCGGAGCCGGCGGTGCATTCCCAGGATCCCGCGAGCGGGCCGGCCCCCAGTCTGCGATGGGGTACATCCGTGGAGCCGTGATCTCGTTGGCATCGGATCGTCGCTGCTCCTCCACCGCCGCTTCCCATCCCCGACCCGCCCCGTTCACCATGGTGGTGACTCCGTGGGCCAGCTTGAGGTTGTAGACGTACTGGAGAGGCAGCGGCTCCGCGCGGACGTGGGTATGGAGGTCGATGAGGCCCGGCATCACGGTCATGCCCGTGGCGTCGATGACCCGCTCCGCCCCGTACTCCGCAAGGTCGGCCGGTGGCCCCAGGAGGGGGTTGTGCGAGACGATCCGGTGGATGACCCCTCCTTCCACGATGATGTCGGCGGGCCCGTAGGCGGGTCCCCCGTGCCCAGGGATCACCATCGCGTTGATGATGGCGAGACGCGCGTACGGCCCGGCGCGGGCATCGTCGGACGGCGTCTGACCGACGAGGGGTGTGGACAGCAGAGCCAGCCCTCCCCAGAGGACGGCGACCCGCGACGCCCGGGCGGAGCGGGCACGAGACGAATCGGCCATCCGGGATACCTCCTGCTGGGGCGGAAGATCGTGAGGTGCGCGTTGGAGCGTGGATCAAAGTATTCCGGCGGCTCCCACGGAGCGAGCGCCGGGTGGACGCACGGTCCCGGGTCCCGACCGGACGGCGCTTCCGTCGAAGCGAGGCAGGCATACTTGACATCGGAGCAGCCATCCCCTACATCGCAGCATTCATCGCCCCGAGTCGTGGCCAGCCCGTCGGGGGCGCCGCCCGCGCATCGGAGGCTGCACCGACCCACGCCTGCGGCGTCGATCGATCCAACCGTCCCCGCCTGCGGATGTCGTCCTCCTTCCTTCCGCGACTCGCGCTCTGCCTCTCGCCCCTCGTGGCGTGCTGCGCGGACGAGCCTGCCGACGACGACGGGGGCGCCCCCGGGTCGAAGGCGGAGGTGGTGGTCTCGGCGGCCGCGTCCCTCACGGACGCCTTCGCCGAGATTCAAGCCGTCTTCGAAGCGTCCCATCCGGACATCGAGATCATCCTCAACCTGGCAGGGAGCGCCACGCTGAGCGCCCAGATTCTCGAGGGGGCGCCCGTCGACGTCTTCGCCTCCGCCGACGCGGCCAACATGGAGCTCGTGGCCTCCACCGAGGAGCTCATGGGCGAGCCGCGGCTGTTCGCCGGGAACGCCCTGAAGATCGTCGTGCCTCCGCGGAACCCGGCCGCGGTCCGCGGCCTCGGGGACTTCGCTCGCGAGGACCTGCTCCTGGGCCTCTGTCGACGAGAGGTCCCATGCGGCCGTCTCGCCCGGGAGGTGCTGGCCCGGGAGGGCGTCTCGGTGTCTATCGATACGGCGGAGCCCGACGTGCGGGCCCTGCTCACCAAGGTGGCATCGGGCGAGCTGGACGCGGCCATCACGTACGCGACGGATGCCTTCGCCGCGGGCGAGGACGTCGACGCCGTCGACATCCCGGCCGAGGAGAACGTCGTCACCCGGTATCCCATCGCGGTCCTGGCCAGGACTCGCCACCCGACCTCGGCTCGGACCTTCGTGGACTTCGTGCTCTCTCCGAGAGGCGAAGAGATCCTGGAGCGCAACGGGTTTCTGGCGCCGTGAGGACCCGAAGCAGGATTCATCGTCCCGCCAGCGCTCCCCGTTTCTGGATCGTCCTGGCGGCGGCGGGAGCGCTCTTCTTCCTTCTTCCGCTTCTCGGCCTGCTGACCCGAACTCCGTGGGCCGCGCTGCCCACACTCCTGGTCAGCGACGTGGTGGGGGACGCCCTTCGGCTATCCCTCTTCGCCTCGGTGTCGGCCACGGCCATCGCGTCGGTCCTCGGACTTCCCCTGGGATGGATGCTGGCACGCGTGGAGTTTCCGGGACGCGGGCTGGTCCGCGGAGCCGTGACCCTGCCGCTTATCCTGCCTCCGGTGGTCGGGGGAGCCGTCCTTCTCTTCGCCCTCGGCCGCAGGGGGCTGATCGGCGGACCGCTGGCGGAGGTCACCGGCCTCGTTCTCCCTTTTTCCATATGGGGCGTCGTGATCGCCACGACGTTCGTATCGATGCCTTTCCTGGTCATCACCGTCGAGGGAGCACTCCGTGCCATGGACCGCCGATATGAGGACGCCGCCGCGACCCTCGGCGCCGGGCCGTGGACAGTGATGCGTCGGGTGACCCTGCCGCTCATCGCCCCTTCCCTGCTCTCCGGCGTCGTCCTCACCTGGGCCCGGGCCTTCGGGGAGTTCGGGGCGACGATCACCTTCGCCGGGAACCTGCAGGGCAGAACCCAGACGCTTCCGCTGGCCGTGTACGTGGCGCTGGAGCGGGAACGGGACGCGGCCGTGGCCATCAGCCTCCTGATGGTCGTGGTGTCCCTCGTGGTCCTGGTCCTTCTCCGGGATCGCTGGTGGCGTGCGTCGTGAGGGACGGACTCCGGGCACGCATCGTGGTCCACCGCTCCGACGGGTTCGAGCTGGACGTCGCGCTCTCGGTCCCCCCCGGGACGACCGTCGCCCTCCTCGGGCCCAACGGGGCAGGGAAGTCGACGACCGTCGCCGCCCTCGCCGGATTGCTCGCCCTCGACGACGGGAGGATCGAGCTGGCCGGCGTGGTCCTGGACGATCCCGGGACGCATCGCTTCGTGGCCCCGGAAGAGCGGAGGGTCGGCGTGGTCTTCCAGGACCACCTTCTCTTTCCCCACATGAGCGTCCTCGAGAACGTGGCCTTCGGGCCCCGCAGCCGGGGGGCGGGCAGGGCCCAGGCTCGCCTTCGCGCCGGGCGATGGATCCGCACCATGGAGCTCGAGCGGATGGCCAGCCGGAAGCCCCGTCAGATCTCGGGGGGACAGGCGCAGAGGGTCGCCTTGGCGCGTGCGCTGGCCACGGAGCCCGATCTCCTGCTTCTGGACGAGCCGCTTTCGGCGCTGGACGTCACCAGCCGCGCCGCGCTCCGGCGGACGCTCGTCGAGCATCTGGAGGCCTTCGAAGGACCGAGGCTCCTGATCACCCACGATCCGCTGGAGGCATTCCACCTCGCCGACCAGATCCATGTCCTCGAGGACGGTCGGATCACCCAGAAGGGCACCGCCGAGGACATCCGGATGCGTCCGCGGACGCCCTACGCCGCCGACCTGGCGGGATCGAATCTCCTCATGGGTACGGCGTCGGGAGGATCCGTCGACATGGGAGAGCTCAGCCTCGCGATTCCCGACGTCGGTGCTTCGGGTCCGGTCCGCGTCTCCATCCGTGCCACGGCCGTATCCGTGCACCGTGAGCCGCCCGGGGGGAGTCCCCGGAACCGGTGGCCCACCGTGGTGGAGCGAGTCGAGGACCACGGATCACGCATCCGTCTTCTCACCGGTGCACCGCTTCCCCTCATGGTGGAGGTCACGCCCGCCGCCCGCCGTGAGCTCCACCTGACGCCAGGGGTCGAGGTCTGGCTGTCGGTGAAGGCCACCGACATCGGGATCGAACCCGAGGCTCTTCCCGGGGAGGAGACAACGACGTCGTGAGCCGTCGCGTCCTGAACGCGCTCCTTTCCGAGCGGGAGCGTCGATCCTGGAGCCAGAGCCGCATGGCCGAGGCGGGCGGCATCTCGCGCCAGAGCTATGCGGCCATCGAGTCGGGCGAGTCGATCCCGTCCACCGAGGTCGCGTTGCGGCTCGCCAGGGCGCTGGGCCGACCGGTGGAAGAGCTCTTTCGTCTCGCGGACCGCCCCCTCGACGTCGAGTCCGCGATCTGGGGAGGTGCCTCGAGCCCCGTGCCGGGGCAGGTCGTACGCTTCGTCCACGTCCGGGGGTGCCTCGTCGCCCATCCGCTGGGGACCGCGTATCGACCGGCCGGCAGCGCCGACGGCCTCGTCGAAGCGGTTTTCGAGGACGGCTCGGTGGGCGTGCGATGCCTTGCCGACCGTCCTCCACGGGCGGAGCTCGTGGTCGTCGGATGCGATCCCGCCTTCGGACTGGCGGCCGAGCTCCTGCGGAGGGAGTACGGCTTCGAGGTGCTCTGGAGCCCCAGGGGAAGCCGACAGGCTCTGTCCGACCTCGCCCGGGGTCGGGCGCATGTCGCCGGATCACACCTCCTGGATCCGACGTCCGGCGCGTGGAACGGGCCGTGGATCGAAAGGATCGTGCCCTTCGCGACCACCCGGATCGGCTTCGCGACATGGGAGCAAGGCCTGGTGCTTAGGCCCGACCTGTCCCAGCGCGTGGGAGGCACCGCGGATCTGGCCCAGCGCGGCGTCCGCCTGCTCAATCGGGAAGAAGGCTCGGGGAGCCGGATGCTCCTCGACGAGGAGCTATCGAAGGCCGGCATCGCGGCCGGCGACCTAACGGGATACGGAACCAACGCTCCCGGACACGAAGCCGTGGCCCAGGGGGTGGCGTCGGGGTCGGCCGACGTCGGCGTGGCCACGCGAGCGGCGGCCACGGCGCTGGGGCTCGGTTTCCTCCCTCTGCGAGACGAAATCTACGAGCTGGTCGTCCCGGACCACTTCCTCGAGCTGGAGGCGGTGGGAGCGCTCCTCGACGTCCTGCGCCTACCCGCGCTCCGTAGCCAGGTGGAGGGGCTGCCGGGATACGACGGAACCGTGATGGGATCGCGGCAAGGGTGACCCGGGGAACGTCGGCGGAGCGTCCCCCGACGTCGAGTCACGCGTACCCGAAGAGGGGTGGGAAAACGAAGGCCACCACCGAGGCCCATCCGGCGATGACGTAGAGATAGGTCGTCTGCCAGGCCCACAGGCGTGACACCGAACCGCTGCCCCGCAGAAAGCGCAGGTAGAGGAACGCCGACCCCGCGAGGTTCACCAGCAGCACCACGTTCATCCCGAGAGCCGCGAGACGGTTGGGCGTGAAGCCGAAGTCCGAGATCCGGCTCCCGATGGCCCACAGCGCCAGGACGTCCACCAACAGCGTGGTGCCCACCAGGGTGAGCTGGATCCAGTCGAAGAATCCGGTGGCTGCCAGCGGCTCCCGCGCGGAGATCGAGTAGACGAGCAGACCGAAGACCACCACCAGCAGGAGGTCGACGGCGATGAGGATCTCCCGCTCGACGTCGATTCCCCGGCCCGTCACCGCCATCGTCACGACGAAGGTGAGGAGGACGAGGGTGAACAGAGGGATGAAGACCCGCGCCAGCACCGGCGCCATGTTCTCGATGACGCTCTGCTTCGCCTCCACCAGCCACGCGGCCACCACGGTCGCGCCCACGGCGCCGCAGGGCAGAATCCAGCCCTCCACGAGAGGCTCCACGTCGACGGCGATGGCCTGGAAGAGGGCGAAGCTCAGCGCGATGAGCACGCCTCCCCCCAGGGCGATGAGGACGTAGTAGATGAGGAGCTCACCGGTGAAGCGCAGGAAGTCCATCCGTGCCTCGCTCCTCCGCCACGCTCCACCCACGTACGCCACGCCCACCGCCAGCCACAGGGCGATGGGCAGATGGAGGATGGTGAGCACCTCCGTGTCGGCCGTCCCGGTGGGCAGAGACGAGAACGGAAAGGCGTTCACGGCGGCGGCGGCCAGAACGAACACTCCCGCCAGCCACCACCGGGCCACGCCCGACAGGGGACGCTCCCACGCGAAGTAGGCGACGATGAACGGCAGCGTGAAGAAGCTGATGTTCCGGGGGTAGAATGGATCCACTCCGTCGAACTCGATCCCGAACAGGCCAGGGACCTTGACGGCCACCGCCGCCGCCACGGCCAGAGCCAGCGCCGTCCACAGCGTCCGTCCGTGTCCACCCGACCGTGTCGCTTCATCTTCGTCACCGTCGCCCGAGAGCACGAGCTGCTTCCAGAGCCGCTCGGAGTGCTCGTGCGCGAACTCGCGCGTCAGGTCGTCGACGGCCCCCATGCGCTTGACCGCCACCAGGAACGCCTCGTCTTCCGACAGCCCCTGTTCGGTGAGAGAGCTGATCTGCTCACGGAGATGATCCTCGAGCTCCGTGGCGTCGGCGGCGGTGATGGCCCGACTCCTGCGGAGGTGTCCCCTCCAAGCGTCGATGTGTCGTTCGAGGACGTCCCCTGGGGAGGCTCCGGGGTGCTTCGTCTGCATGGGGCTCAGCTCGTCTGCGGGATGAACACGGCGTGTCCGGCGGCCCCCGGACCCCCGGTCATGGCCGACCAGATCCTCCGGAGCGCCTGGTCGACGGCCCGCCACTGACGGCGTTCCTCGGCGAGCTGCTCGCGCCCGACCGCCGTGATCCGGTAGTACTTCCGCCTCCGTCCGGACTCGGCCTTCTCCCATCGTGACTCGACCAGGCCCGCGCGCTCGAGCCGGTGGAGGACCGGATAGAGCATCCCGTCCGTCCACTCGAGCTCGCCCCCGGAAAGCTCCCGTACCCGCTGGAGGATGGCGTAGCCGTAGCTGTCGCCCTCCGCGAGGATGGCGAGCACCATGGGCGTCGACGACGCCGCCACGAGGTCCTTGTTGATGCTCATGGACGGGGGGGCGGCTCCCGCCGCCTGATTCGGCTCCCGGCGATGGATGAACACCATCCTGTCGGCGGGTCCCCGGGGGTGGGCCGGATATACATAGAGCTATTATACATCGCAGTGCAAGGCAATACAACAGCCACGCGCGCTTCGTCCCGGGGGCCGTCCGCGGAGGCTGAAACTCCACCCCTCTCGACCCCGTCCATGACGGTGACGCCCGTCCATGTCGATGGTCGGGCGTCCAGCCGAACCTCTCTACTCCCGACCCGGGAATCCCGGATCATGAAAAGAGAACGGTCGACGGCGAGTCCGGACCGACATCCTCGCACCCCGGTCGCCGCCCGAACATCCGACGGACCGACGCGCCGCGCGTACCTCCTGCCCGCGCTCGGGGCTCTCGCCCTCCCGGCGCTGCTCGCCGTTGCGGGATGCCGCTCCGAGGGCGATCCCGGCCCGCAGGTCGTGTCCACCGACGACCCCAGAGCCGTGTACATGTGTCCACCGTGCCACGTCCACGAGGACCTCTTCATGGACGCGGACGGCGTCTGTCCCGTCTGCGGGATGGCCCTCATCGAACGACCCGACTCGTCCCAGGTGGGGCGGATCCACATACACCCCGGCTCGGGGAACTTCCTCCTGGAAGGTGGCCCCGGCCACCCGGAGAAGCTGATCCAGGTCTTCTACCATCGGCCCGAGGGCTTCACGTCCCGCTCCCCCTTCGTGGTGGTCGTTCCCGGAGCCGGTCGGGACGCCGACGAGTACCGGGACGCGTGGATCGACGCTTCCGAGAGATCCGGCGTGCTCGTCCTCTCGCCCAAGTACCGGGAGTCCGAGTACGGCTTCGGAGCGTACCACATGGGTGGGCTCATGGAGGAGCTCAACCTCTCGGAGAGCGTGCTGAGAGAAGAGGGGTCGAACCGTGCCCACCTGGACGAAGATCGGTTCGACTATCGGGTGAACCCGGACCGCGAGGAATGGATCTTCAACGACTTCGATCGCCTCTTCGTCGGCGTGGCGCGAGCCGTCGGATCGGATCGCGAGAGCTACGACCTCTTCGGGCACTCGGCCGGGGGGCAGATCCTTCACCGCCTCGTCCTTTTTTATCCGGAGTCCCGCGCGGATCGGATCCTCGCCGGGAACGCGGGCTTCTTCACACTCCCGGACACGGCCCTCGACCTGCCGTTCGGGATAGGAAACACGACGGTGACCGAAGAGGATCTGGACCGGTCCCTCGGCCGTCGGCTGGTCCTCTTCCTGGGTGAGGAGGACGACGAGACGGAGACCGGAGGAACGCTCTTACGGTCCCCGACGGTGGACCGGCAAGGGCTCCACCGCCTGGAGCGCGGCCGGTCCTTCTACGCTGCGGGACGAGCTCTCGCGGAACGCAGAAGCGTGCCGTTCGCATGGGAGCTGGAGGTCGTGCCCGACGTGGGGCACGACTTCGCCGCCATGAGCCGTGCAGCCGCGGAATATCTGTACGGGGACAGCCGCGCCGAAGAGGGGTCGTAGGGCGCCACTACTCCGAGAGCGGAGCCCTCCGGCCCAAGGCCGCATGGAGCCCGCTGCGGACCGACGCGTCGTGCTCGGACGACTGGGCGATGGCGCCCGATCTGCAGCCATCCGGATTGACCCGGTGGCACAGACACACGTATTGAATGGCGAGCCTCCATCCGCGTATCATACGTGTCGTTCCGGTCGGATGCGGGAGCCGTCGGCCGGTCTTTACATCATCCGGTTTGGTCGAGCGATGTCGTTGCACCTCAAGGGGGCCGATCTCCAGGCCCTGGCCGAGGCGACCCGGATCCTGGCGTCGCCCCTTACCCACCCCTCCGTCGAGGACTGGCGGACGTCGGTCCACGAGGCCGCCCGAAGGCTGTTCCACGCGGATCAGACCATGACGATCATGGGGGGTGGGGGCCCTCCGGTTGCATCGGAGGACGTGGATCCGTCGGTGCTGCGGTCCCTGCGGACATGGTTCGACCCCATCACTCCGGAGGGACATCTGGCCGTGGCCGACCCGGTGGTGAACGAGTGGAACGACCGCCGACGGCGCTCGGGCCTCCAAGTCTTCACCCGCGACCTCATCGACCGGGTGATCGAGAACCGCGTCCTGGAATCCCCCTACGCGAACGAGGCGCTCATTCCCAATCGGATCCGGTTCTGGGAGGGGCTGTACAGAAAGGGTGTGGAGGGCAGCGAAGCCATCCTCTGGGTCTCCTACGATCGGTCGGAATCCAAGAGGTTCGGGGAGGGAACGATGGACCTCCTCACCGTTCTGGTCCCCGCGTTCCATGCGGGACTGGACGCCCTGGCCCGGGTCCATACGGCCCGCTCCGCCCTCGACGACGTCGCCCACCCTCTGGTGGCCTTCGACCTCTCCGGGCGGGAGGTCCACCGCAGCCCGTCGCTCGCCTCGCTTCTCACCGGCGAGGGCGCGGCCCTCGTGCTCGCTCGGGCGCGGGCGTTGGCACGGGAGTTCGTCGCGGGGCTGCCCGTCGCCGGCGGACCTACGGGGGGCGTCGCTGCGGCGGTCTCACACCTCACCGCAGGCGGCCGGGACTATCAGCTGAGAGTCACATTCCTGCCGGCGGGCCTCCTCGCCACGGACGTCGTCGTGGGCGTCCTCGTGACGCCCCTGACGGCGCCCATGCTCCCGGACGTGCCCAGCCTCCAAGCCAGGTACGGTCTCACGCCCAGGGAAGCCGAGGTGGCCCTCCACGTCGCCACCGGCGCCACCCGGGACCGCATCGCCCGAGAGCTCGGGGTGAGCCCCCACACCGTCCGGGCCCACACCGAGAAGATCTTCATGAAGCTCGGCGTCTCCAGCCGGAGCGCCGTAGCCGCCGCCCTGGTAGGGGCCTACCACCCCGGCCGTCCTCGCGCCGAGCCGTAGGACAGTCGTAGGACAAATGTCCGATTTGTCCGTCCTCGCCCTCCCCTAAGCTTCGCCCCTCGTCGACGGACCGGATGGGCCGGTCCAGACGTTGAAGCGAACCAATGGGAGATGGGAACCATGAAGGGGATTACGAGGGTCTGGATTCTGATCGCGGCGGCGCTCGCCGCCTGCGATGAGGGGATGGGACCTCAGGTGCCGGAGCTGCAGGTGCAGGACGCGGTTCTCGCCGCGCGGGGCGACACGATACGGCTGTCAGCGCGGGGCGACGGAGTCGTCACGGAAGCGAGGTGGGAGAGCCTGAACCCCTCGGTGGCGACGGTGACGCGGGATGGGCTGGTGACCGCGGTCGCCCCGGGGAACGTCCGAGTCAGGGCGTCGGTCGCCGGCGCTCAGGCGGAGGGCACGGTGATCGTCCTTCCCGCCGTGGACATCCGGCTGTCGGAGCTCGCCCTGGTCACGGATGCCGGGTGGCACGTCGGCGTCCGGATGCGGATCCGGAACGTGGGTGGCCGGGGCCATTACGCCCTGGAGCTCTGGAAGCTGGACGAGAACGGGACGAAGCGCCGGATCCTCCGGCACCTCACGGAGACGGAGGCGGCACCGGGTCTGGACGTCGAGCACATCAACTACCTCGCCACAGAGGCGCCCGACTGGGTCGTCGCGTACTCGCGGGAGCCCGCGGCC
>JAWVZK010000041.1:0-18568 GCA_033722275.1 Longimicrobiales bacterium
CCAGTATCCGTACACGGCCATGTTCCACGGATGGAGCGCGTTCTTCCCGCGATGGGTCCGGGAAGGGGGTCCGGATCGCTTCGCCGAGCGACTCCGGGACGATTCGCTCCGGGAGCGCATCAAGAGCGATCCCGATTTCATCGCCTGGGCTCGGGAGCACGGCTGGTGGGAGGGCATCGTGCTGGCCCGCGCCCGAACGCCGGAGGTCCGACGGTACGAGGGCATGAGCGTGGCCGAGATCGCCGAGGTGCGGGGGACGTCGGATCCCGCGGACGTGGTCCTGGACCTCATGGCCGCCGAGGAGGGTCGGATCAGCGGAGTCTTCCACACCATGTCGGAAGAGGACGTGCGGACCATCATGCGGCAGCCGTGGGTGGCGCACGCCAGTGACGGCTCGGCCATCGACCTGGAGGCCGAGGGTCTGCCTCACCCGCGGAACTACGCGACCGTGCCCCGGGTCCTGGGCCACTACGTCCGGGACGAAGGGGTGTTGACCCTGGAGGACGCCATCCGGAAGATGACGTCCCTGCCGGCCCAGATCCTGGGTCTGCGCGACCGTGGCCAGGTCCGGGAGGGATTCGTCGCCGACGTCGCGATCTTCGATCGGGAGCGGATCGCGGAGACCAATTCCTTCGAGGCGCCGAAGTCGTATCCAGTGGGGATCCCCTACGTGATCGTCAACGGGACGCTCGTCATCGATGGCGGTGAGCACACCGGGGCGCGGCCGGGACGGGTGCTGAGAGGGCCGGGGTACACGGAGTCGGGGTCGGTCAGCGAGGCCGACCCGGGCCCTTAGTCCGTCGGCACGATCCGGCGTGGGTCGTCTGCCTCGCCCCTCCCGAGGCACGGGATCGGCGGCCTTGGCTTCCGGAGGTGAGCCGGAGGAAGGAGGCGGCCGTGCCTCCCGGCGACGAACTTTTGCGGGCGCCCCGCATACGCAAGAGGTGCGTGGGGCGTCCCGAGCGGAGCAGGCTCGATGGCGGCCCGGAATCGAAGGGGGATGAGGCGTTGCAGAGGGAGATGAGGAAGCGTCGGGGGCGAGGGCGGGGCATCGCCTGGCCCATCATGGGCCTCGTGGTGGCCGCGTCGGTTTCTCTCCCGAGTGGCCCTCTCTCGGGTCAGGACCCCGAACAAGACCGGGCCGACGCGCTGGAGGGGGCTCCCATCCACGGCATCGTGGTGGACGCTCTCACGGGCACCCACCTACAAGGAGCGAGGGTCCGGGTCGAGAGCGCTTCCCGCGGGACCTGACCGACTCGCTGGGACGGTTCCGGTTCGACGATCTCTCCGCGGGCCACCATCGCATCCTCGTCGACCACTACGGCTTCGAGGGCGTGACGGTCTCCCTGTCCGTGGAGCCGGGGGTGGTCGATCCGCTTCGGGTCGAGCTCACCCCGCTTCCCGTGATGCTCGAGGGGATGGAGGTGGTCACCGATCGTCTGGCCACGATGCAGACCCGTCTTCAGCGCCGGAGGCGCGCGACCGCGACGTCGACGCGTGCGTTCGAGCTGGAGCGCCTCACGAGCTCACCCTCGCCGGACATGCTCGACTTCCTCCAGCTGGAGTCGGGGCTTCACACGATGCGGTGCGGGCGCGGTGGTATGGGTGGGCTCTGCATCTTGCGGAGAGGGCGCTGGACCCGCCCTCGCGTCTACATCGACGAGGTGCCCGCCATCGGAGGGATGGAGCAGCTCACCATGTATCGGCCCCAGGAGTTCTACCTGGTGGAGGTATACGCTTCGGGCCTGCAGATCAGGGCGTACACCCACAACTTCATGGAGCGCATGGCGAGGCAGCCCGTGGCGTTGAGCCCCATCTTCATGCGGTGAGCCGGGATCCCGGCGGCCTGCGCCGTCGTATACAGAAGACTTGTGGACCCTCCGCTCCGAACCCGACGTCATCCGATGAAGATCCGCTCCTTCGTCCTCTTCCCCGCGGCGGCCGTCCTGCATGCAGGGGCCGTCCAGGCTCAGGCGTCTCCGGCGGACGCCCGGGACGCGACGCCTGCGACACCGGTGTTCGAGGACGGGCAAGCGCAGGTCGTTCCCGCCTTCGCCGACCCCTCCTCCTGGATTCGCCACGATCTGTGGGTGGAGACGGAGTTCGACTCGGACGGAGACGGGGCGCTCGATCGGATGCACGTCGGCGTCACCCGACCGCGGCAGACGGACACCGAAGGTCTGAAGGTGCCGGTGGTGTACGGGACCTCACCGTACTACTCCGGGGTGGGAAGCACGGATTCCCGCTACTTCTGGAACGTGCGGCACGAGATCGGCGAGGAACCGCCGGCCCGGGCCCACATGCCCGATATCCCGCAGCAGAGCCGACGGCCCGTCATCTCCAACGCCCATGTCTCCACCTGGGTCCCGCGCGGCTTCGCCGTGGTCCACTCCCAATCTCCGGGGACGGGGCTGTCGGAGGGATGCCCCACCGTGGGTGGACTCAACGAGTCTCTGGCGCCCAAGGCGGTGATCGAGTGGTTGAACGGGCGGGCTCGCGGATTCACCACGCCCGACGGCGACGAGGAGGTGGAGGCGTACTGGTCCACCGGAAAGGTCGGGATGACCGGCACGTCCTACGACGGGACGCTGCCGTTGGCGGCGGCGACCACCGGGGTGGACGGACTGGAGGCCATCGTCCCGGTCGCGCCCATCGCTTCGTTCTACGACTACTACCGCTCCAACGGCCTCGTGCGCTCGCCGGGCGGCTACCTGGGCGAGGACGTGGACGTGCTCTACGATTACGTCGCTTCCGGTGACCCCGAGAGGCGCGCGTACTGCGACGCCACGTACCGGGACGGCGAGATGGCCGAGGGCCGGGATCGGATCACCGGCGACTACAACGACTTCTGGGCGGGACGGGACTATCTCCATGCCATCGATGGTGTCCAGGCGGCGACCCTCATGGCCCATGCCTTCAACGATTGGAACGTCATGCCGGAGCACAGCTACCGGATCGTGGAGGCGCTGGAGCGGCGCGGCGTGCCGAGCATGGTCTACTATCACCAGGGCGGCCACGGAGGACCCCCTCCTCTGGAGCTCGTGAATCGCTGGTTCACCCGGTATCTGTACGGGGTGGAGAACGGGGTGGAGGAGGCTCCTCGAGCGTGGATCGTGCGGGAGGACGCCGAGGGTGGGGCACCGACGCCGTACCCGGACTATCCCCATCCCGCAGCCGATGGAGTCCGCATGTATCCCCACGGAGACGGAGGGGCCATCGGGCGCCTGGGGCTTTCCGATGCCGGTGAGCAAGGGGTTCAGGCGCTCACGGACGACGTCTCGCACCCCGGTGGCGCCCTGGCCGCCGCCGAGCGCTCAGAGCACCGGCTCCTCTACGCCAGTCCCGAGCTGAGGAGCGATGTGCACCTCTCCGGGATCCCGACCGTGACCATCCGGCTGGCGGCGGACGCGCCCGCGGCGAACCTCTCGGTCTGGCTCGTCTCCCTGCCGTGGACCGAACGTGGAGAGATCCACGAGAACGTCATCACCCGGGGATGGGCCGATCCGCAGAACGCGGTGTCGTCGCGGGAGAGCTCACCTCTGGTCCCCGGAGAGTTCCGGACCCTGACCTTCGACTTGCAGCCGGACGATCAGATCGTCCCGTCGGGACAGCGCATCGGCTTGATGATCTTCTCCAGCGACCGGGAGTTCACGCTGTGGCCGGAGCCGGGCACGCGACTGACCGTGGACCTGGACCGGACGTCGGTCACGCTCCCGGTGGTGGGTGGCCGACCCGCGCTGGAGCGAGCGTTGGGTATGGACCGACGCCGGATGGACCGACGTCCCTGAGCCTCCGGGTCAGCGTCAGGCCGGGGGAAGGCTCGCCTCCCACTCGATCATCCGGCGCAGGTGCTCCTCGGTGGGCAGCCGTCCCCGGGCCGCGCCGAGGTTGTCGATCATGTGCTCCGGATCGCCCGTGCCCGGTGCCGCCACCGTCACCGCGGGGTGGGCCAGCACGAACTTCAGCATGAACTGGGCCCAGGAGTCGGCGTCGAACTCGCCGGCCCACTCGGGCAGCTCCCGGTCGCCGATGCGCTGCCACATCCGGCTCCGACCGAAGGGGAGATACACGACCACGGCGATCCCCTCGTCCTGGGCCAGGGGGAGGATCTCCTCTTCCGCGATCCGGTTGTCGATGGCGTAATCGATGCCGATGAAGTCGATGGGATACTCGCGCATGACCCCGGCGAGCTCCGGGTATTGTCGCTCGCTGGTGGTGGTGATGCCGATGTAGCGGATCCGCCCGGCGTCCTTGTACTCCTGGAGAATCCCGAGCTGGGTGGGCGGATCTCCCATGTTGTGCACCTGGTTCAGGTCGATGACGTCGAGACGCATCCGGTCGAAGGAGCGCTCGATCTGGGCTCGAACGGCCTCCGGATCGGCGTCACCGCCTCCACGCCGGGCCACATTCACCTTCGTGGCCCAGAAGATGCCGTCCTGGAATCCGTCCTCGACGGCCCAGTCCCCGGAGAGATCCTCCGAGGCGCCGCCCCCGTACCCGGCGGCGCTGTCGAAGAGCCGCCCCGACGGAGGCGCATTCCGGGCCAGGATGTGGAGCACCTCTCGATGGTGCCGGAGCTCCTCGGGCGTGGACCGGGTGGAGATCCACCGCCCGCCCAGGCCGATGACCGGGATTTGCTCCCCGGTGGATGGGATGGGGCGCATGCGCTCCTCCCGGGACTGAAGCGCCTCCAGGACGCGAGGATTCAGGGACAGCGCGGCGCCCGCGCCTGCGGTGATTCGGAGCCATTCGCGGCGGGATACCATGGTGGATCCTCGGACTGAAATGGGAAGAAGGGACCGGTCTTCACCTTGGTATCATGGGTCCGCGGGCGAGTTCCGACCATTGGCGGGCGCCGCTGAGCGTCGAATCCTTTCACGAATCTTACAGAGGGCTCCGGTGTTCTTTGCGACATGGATCGAAGACACCCCATCCAGGCCGGGATCGACTCCGGTCGATCCGACGCCGACACGCCCTCCGCTCGTTTCCGAGAGGCCTTCTCCCGGTGGGCGGCCACCGTGGCCCTGGTCGCCGTGCGTGACGACGGAGAGGGCGTCCACGCCACCACGGTCACGTCCTTCGCCCCCCTTTCGGCCGAGCCGCCTCAGATCGTGGTCTGTCTCGGGGCCTCGGCCCAGGTGCTTCCCTTCGCCGAGGAGGAGACCCCGATCGGCGTGAGCCTGCTGCCCGAGGATCAGTCGCGCTGGGCCAGCGTGTTCGCGGACTCCTTCGCGGTGAGGGCGCCCGAGTGGACCGGCGGGCCCGCCCCTCTGTTGCCGGAAGCCGTGGCCGGCCTCCGGTGCACGGTCCGGGCGATCCACGAATCCGACGGGGGCAGCCGGGTGCTGGTATGCCGGGTGGACGACATCGAGCTGGGTCCGGAACGACCCCTCCTGTACTGGAAGCGCGGGTACCGGCGCATGGCCGACGAGTAGGGCCCCGGCTGCTCCCCGCGGTGTCCACGGGGACTCCTCTCCGGAGGCCGTCGCCGCTCTGTAGCCGGTGGAAGCCCATGACCCCCAGACGCTCCGTCTCCCGGCTCGCGGCCGTCCGCCGCGGCGGACTGCGATTTGACTGCGACCCGTAGCCGGCGCATTGTGAGCGCCCCTGGTCGCACTCCACCCGGCTACGCTGGGGAAGCGATGCCTGGCGCCGCCTGCCCCGACCCGGATCTGGGCTGCGACCACCTGCGATCCACTCGGTTCAGGAGGTCATCGTGCGCAGGTCCATTCTCTTCGCAACAGTCTCTCTGCTGGTCGCGGCTCCGGTAGGAGCACAGCTCTCCGACGCCGAGCTGTCGAGCCGCATCCGGGCCGGCGACGCGGACGACGCTCCGGTGGGGGCGCTACTCTCGGCGGCCAGCGCGGCCGGCTCCATGCGGGACTACGCCGCCGCGGACGCCTACCTGGAACGGGCGTGGCAGCAGACGGGCTCCATGATCAACGGCCTCATCGGCAACGCGCTCACGCTGGAGCTGGCGTCCGGGGGCGGCGCGGTCGGAGCCCAGAGGGCGTTCCGTGACATCCGGAGTACCTTCAACCTCTCGCCCGTCGCCATCGCCGCCTGGGCGGGGAACTTCCCGGAGCTGCTCACCACGGGCGAGTTCGATGACATGATCCTCCGGCTTTCGCCCGACGCCGACGATCCGGAATACCGCTGCGCATGCGACAATGTCCGTGCGTGGGTGCACAGGCTCGCCGGGCGTGAAGAGGAGGCTCGGGAGATATGGGCGGGTTTCGTCCGGACCCAGATCGAGGCCGTCGACGCGGCGCCGAACCGGGACGCGGAGGCTCAGATCCGGGGGCAGTACGCTCGGAATCTCGCTCGGGCCGGTCTCGAAGCCGAGGCCCGCGAGCACCTCAGGATCTCCATGGAGACGGAGGTGAGCGAGGAGGCTCTCCCGGCCGTGAGACGGCGTTGGGCGCAGGCGTACGCCGAGCTCGGCGACGCCGAAGCTGCGGTGGAGCATCTCGAGGCTCTGTTGGCGAGCAACTCCCCCGTCTCGGTCCACTCTCTCGAAGCGAGAGTGACGTGGAATGGCATCAGGGACCACCCGGCCTTCCAGGCCCTCCTGGACCGGCACCGCTGAGACCGGGACGGCCGTATCGGAGGGTCTTTCGTCCGCCGGGCCGGACGCGACGCATGGGGTCGCCGTGCCGCGCCGGCCCGGCGACCCCGTCGGGGGCGTGGGCGGTGCCCCTACCTGAGCCCGGGCTCCATCGCCAGGATCTCCATCCCCCGTGCCCGATCCAGGAGCCGCAGGAAGTCCGTCCGGTATCCCCTCGGATCGTCGCCCAGCGCGCCCCGGGCGAGACGTGCGACGTCGTCGAGGGTGAACCCGTCGCAGTGCTCCGAGTCCCTGAGCAGCATGCCCCATGCAGCGACGGCCGCCGAGAACCGGAAGTCGTCGGACGTCTCCGCCACCGTGTCGCCGACCTTCCGGGTCACGAGCCGGCTCGTGTCCCCGTCGGGATCCTTGTAGCGGAGCTTCACGAAGAGCATCTCCTCGTTGTCCAGGACCCGGGTGTCCGTGTTCCTCTGATACCGTAGAGGATCGACGTCCCGGATCTCGGCGGTGGTCTCGACCCCGGGAGGAACGATCTCGTACAGGGCCGTCACGGAGTGGCCCGCGCCCAGCTCGCCGGCGTCCTTCGTGTCGTCGTTGAAGTCCTCGGCGGCCAGCAGGCGGTTCTCGTATCCGATGAGCCGGTAGGCGGCGACCCGGGCGGGATTGAACTCCACCTGGATCTTCACGTCCTTGGCGATGGTCAGCAGCGTGCCGCCCATCTCGTCCACCAGCACCTTCCGGGCTTCCAGCGCGCTGTCGATGTACGAGAAGTTGCCGTTCCCGTGGTCGGCGATCTGCTCCATCTTGGCATCTTGCAGGTTGCCGGTGCCGAAGCCGAGAACCGTCAGGAACGTGCCTTGTCGCCGCTTCTCCTCGATGAGTCGGATCATCTCGGCATCACTCGAGGCTCCGACGTTGAAGTCGCCGTCGGTGGCCAGGAGCACGCGGTTGTTCCCTCCCTCGATACGGCTCTCGGCGGCGACACGGTAGGCGAGCCTGATGCCCGCGCCCCCGGCCGTCGAGCCCCCGGCCTCCAGTCGTCCGATGGCTTCGAGGATCGTCG
Organism: Longimicrobiales bacterium; assembly: GCA_033722275.1. Lineage (GTDB taxonomy): Bacteria > Gemmatimonadota > Gemmatimonadetes > Longimicrobiales > Gaopeijiaceae > UBA2589. The sequence goes on from JAWVZK010000041.1 coordinate 7,632, forward strand.
CACGCTCACTCCCCGGCGTGGGAGGAAGGACGAGTCCGGCGGCGCCGGCGTAGACGACGATGGCGACCCGGTCCTGGGGTCGGAGCTCGTCGACCAGCATGGAGAAGGCCCGTTTCAGAAGGGGGAGCTTGTCGGGCGCGCTCATGGATCCCGAGACGTCCAGGAGGAAGACCAGATTGTTCGCCGGCGCCTCCTCCATGTCGATTTCCCGACCCTTGACTCCGATGCGGACGAGCTGGTGCAGCGGCTGCCACGGAGCGGGGGCGGTCTCGGCGGTCACGGCGAATGGAACGTCACCCGCCGGAGGCGGATCGTCGTACGGGAAGTAGTTGATCAGCTCCTCGATCCGGACGGCGTCGATGGGCGGCCGCATCCCGTCTTCTATGAAACGGCGCACGTTGGCGTACGATGCGCGGTCGACGTCGATGGAGAACGTCGACAAGGGGTTGCTCTCGACGGACACGAAGGCGTTCTCGGCGATGTGGGCGTACGCCTCACGGTCCGTGGGCGGAGGACCCGGAGGGAATGGCCTGCGGCCCCCCGGGACGGCCAGGCTGGAGAGCCGGACGGGACTCGCGACGTCCACGGCCTCCGACGCCCGGACCGCCCACTCCGGACGTCCGACTTCGTCGCGTCCCAGGGGCGCCGGATGCAGGGAGAAGTCGAGAGCCTCGAGGTCGGCACGCACCGTGACCGTCTGCTGGAGCGGTGCGTACCCCATGGACTGCACCTCTACGGTCACGTCCCGCCCGATCCAGCGGGCGTCCAGGCGGAGCAGGTATCGCCCGAAGGCATTGGTGAGAGCGCCGACCCCGGCCTCGGAGACGAAGACCTGGGCTCCACGGATGCCCTGACCGGAAGCCGCGTCGGTGATCCGGCCGACGATCTCCACCGCCCGGGGGGCGGCGACCCTCCCAGGGGCTTCGGCCGCGGCTCCGGCGTCGGGTGCGTGGACGGCTCCGGTGAAGGCTCCTTCACCGGGATGGAGCGCCGCCCCGTCCACCGCTTCCGAGAGGGAGGCGGGTACGAGTAGCGCCGAGGCGCTCGCCAGCGCCAGGATCCGGGAGAGCATGGCATCTCCTCCTTGGAGAGGGCTTCGTGGAGGGCGACCCCCGCCCTCCTGTCCGATACGACGAGCGTCCCGGGCGCCCTTGCACACGCCGGATGGGCAAACGTGGATTCCTCGGTGTCGGTGGACTACTGTCGACACGTCGTCGCGACCGTTCCCCTTCTCCTCTTCTCCCCTGCTCCTTCCCGACACCGATGAGAGCGCGCGCCCCGGACTTCTCCAGGAAGGTCCTCGCGGACGTCTACCGCTACCGGCTGAAGAACCCCCGGGTGGCGTGGGGCCTATGGCTCGTCACGGGTCTCTTCGGAGGACACCGGTTCTATTTCGGGAAGATCGGCACCGGTCTCCTGATGCTTGCCACGGGAGGGGGAGGAGGGTTCTGGTGGCTGGTGGACGCCTTCTTCATCAACCGCATGGTCCGGGACTTCAACGACCGGCAGCTGGAGCGGGAAAGGGTCGGGCTCCCTCCTCAGGAGATGGACTTCATGCCGGCCATTCCCACCGACGACGAGCTGGAAGGGCCGCCTGCCTGGGCCGAGAGGCGCAGCGGTCGGTGGCGCCTGGTGGGCGACGCTCTGGTGCTCCTCGTCGCGGGCACCGCGCTGGGAGCCGTCTCGGGCTCCCGGGGCGACTACGAGGCGATGGCCGCCGTCCTCGCGCTGATCACCATCACCGTGCTGGGTGCTCGGTGGGACCCCGAGCTGCCCCTGCTCGGTGACCTGGACCGCTGGAGCCATCGTCTCCGACTCTACTACCGGTTCAACGACCCCGGTGGCCCCCTCTCCCTCATGTTCCGGCCGCTGGTGGGACCGGTCACGGCCTGGTTCCGGAAGAAGGCCCGTGCCGAAGTACGGCTCTACCTGCAGCTCGGCGCCGTCTTCACCATCGGCTTCACGCTTCTCGACCTGGTGCAGGCCATCGATTTCGGCGGCGAGGGCCTCGACGCGTCGGCCCTGGCCGGTGACCTCTTCGTCACGTTCTTCTCCGTCTATGCCTTCGCCACGCCCATCGGGGCCGTCCTCACCACCCACCTGATGCTGGAGCGGCGGGACGAGATCGTGTGGGTCCTGAGCGGGTGGACGGTCCTCTGGATGGTGCTGGGCCTCCTCTAGTGGAGTGTATCCGATGCCCGGGTCCATGGACCCCCCTTCCCTGGACGTCGATGGATCGTTATCTGTAGATTGACAGTCAGTCAAACGACCGATAGCGCCGACGGGGTCGTGGAGGATGTCGGCCGGAGGATCTCATCATGGACGTCCAGGACCATCTCCCCCTCGCCCCCCGTGACCTCCTCATCCTCGCCGTCCTGGCCGAGGGTCCCTCCCACGGGTACGGGCTCATCAAGGCCGTGGAGGATCGCTCCGAGTCGGGGGTGCTCCTGGATCCGGCCAACCTGTACCGCGTCCTCCGTCGGATGAGGGACCTCGGGTGGATCGAGGAGGCCGAGGGGCAGGACGATCGTCGTAGGGTCCATCGGATCACCGCGGAGGGACGGGCCATCGTCTCGGCGGAGCTCGCGCGGCTGGAGCGGCTCCTGGCGCAGGCCCGTCCCGCGCTGGCCGACGGTGGCGGGGTCTGAGCCGTGAAGCCCGGGGCGGCTGGCGGGCGGTCGCATCCTCTGGAGCGGGTCTTCGCCCTGCTCCTCCGGATGCTGCCTCCGGGTCCCCTGCGGGACGAGGACGCGTGGGAGATGAGGCGGACCCTCCGGGATCAGCTCGACGGCGCGCGATCGTGGGCGGAGCGACAGCGGGTCGTCCTCCGGGCGGTCCGGCGCGTGCCCGGCGTGGTGGTGTCGGAGTGGCTGGGGTGGATGGGCATCGGAACACCGAGTGGTATCGACACGGGAGGAGAAGGGATGATGGGAAACGGGATGAGGAACCTCGGCTTCGCGGTGCGTTCGTTGCGGAAGGCGCCCACGTTCGCGCTGGCCAGCGTCCTCCTCATGGGGTTGGGCGTCGGCGTGGTGACCACGGTGTTCACGGTGGTGGACCACGTGCTGCTGCGTCCGCTCCCCTACGCCGGCGCCGATCGCATGGTCTACCTGACCAACGGCTCCCACAACGGCCCGACGTTGGAGCGTCTGGACGGCGTCGAGGCCTTCGAGCTGTGGACGGCGTCGTCGACGGCGAACGTGAACCTCTCGCGGACCGACGGCGAGCCCCTCCGGCTACGCCGGACCGAGGTCACGCCGGAGTTCTTCACCCTCTTCGAGGGACGTCCGCACCTGGGCCGGCTCCTCACCGATGCCGACCGGAACGACCTGCGAATCGCCGTCCTGACGTATCCCTTCTGGCGGGACGTCTTCGGCGCCGACCCCGAAGTGGTGGGAACCACCATGCTCGTCGACGGCGAGCCCGTGGAGATCGTGGGTGTCCTCTCGGAGGACTTCGTGCATCCCCACATGGTACTCGGTGACGCGGTCCACTTCTACCGGCCGATGGACTGGACCAACCCGGGTCTCCAGGAGCCGGGATACTTCGCCCACAGCGTCACCGCACGACTCCGCCCCGGGATATCGGTCGAGGCGGCGGACGAGCAGATCGCGCGCCTTCAGGCCGACGTGGCCGAAGCATTCCCGGACTTCTACGACGGGGGCCCGCGGGACACGCCGCTCCAGTCGCTGCACGACCGCACGGTGGAGGACGTCCGCGGCGGTCTCCTCCTCCTCCTCGGCGCGGTGGGCCTGCTGCTCCTCGTGGCGTGTGCGAACGTGGCCCATCTGTTCATGGCCCGGGGGCTGTCCAGGAGCCGTGAGATGTCGATCCGACGGGCCATGGGCGCCCGGACCTGGAATCTCCTGTCCCAGCTTTCCGCCGAGAGCCTGGTGGTGGGACTCCTGGGAGGGGCCACGGGACTCCTGCTCGCTCGGGGGGCGCTGGCGTTCTTCGGTCGGTGGATGACCGAGCTGCCCCGCGGGAGTCAGGTCGGTCTCGATCTACGGATCTTCCTGGCGTCCTTCGGCCTGGCCACCCTGGCTGCGCTGGTGTTCGGGCTGGTGCCGGCCTTCCGGACTGTGGGTCGCGACGTGCAGGAGGGCCTGAGGTCGGCCGGACGCGGCATGAGCGGGAGCCGGAAGGTCCGCGCCCTGCGGAGCGGACTCGTCGTCTTCGAGGTGGCCGTCTCGCTGGTGCTCGTGGCCTCGGCGGGCCTCCTCATGCGGAGCTTCCTCGCCGTCACCTCCATCGATCCCGGTGTGGACGCGGAGGACGTGTGGGTGGTGCCCCTGACACCGGCCAACGTCGACACGCCCGAGGAGTACCGGATCCGCATGGATGCCGTCCTCGCCTCCGTACGAGAGCTGCCGGCCGTGGAGCGCGCGACGTACGGGATGGAGATGCCCTTCGAGTTCTTCGGAGGCAACTTCTGCTGTTGGGGGACCCGATACGAACCGGAGGACGGCGCCGATTCGTCCTTCCGCGTCAACATGCATGCCGTGTCGTCGGGCTTCTTCGAGACGCTGGGAACCGAGCTCGTGGCGGGAAGCGTGTGGGACGCCCTCGACGCCGGTGACGAGCCCACGCCGGTCGTCGTCTCCGAGCCGTTCGCCGTCCGGGTGTTCGGCGCCGCCGATGCGGCGGTGGGACGGGAGCTGCCGGACCTGGCGGCAGGTGCCATCGTGGCCGGCGTAGCCGAGGCCACCCGGCACTACGGTCTCGACCAGGACCACGACTACGCCGCGTATCTTCCCGTGGAGGCCCTCACCTTCCCCATTCCGAGGGCCACCTTCGCCGTGCGGACGCGCTCGGTGCCGGCGGATCTCACGCGCCGGATCCAGGAAGCGGTGTGGGCGGAGGAGCCGAATCTGCCGGTGCCCGGCATCCATGCGTTGGACGAATGGGTGGCCCGGTCGTCCGCCACCCGCCGCTTCGGCTCCTTCCTCTTCGGAGCCTTCGGGGTCGTGGCGCTGCTCCTCGCCGCGGCGGGCCTCTACGGCACCCTTCTCTACACGGTGGGACAGCGCAAGCAGGAGCTGGGGATCCGCCTGGCCCTCGGCGCCGGTCGCTCCAGGATCCAGAACGAGGTGATCCGTCGCGGCGTCGTTCACGCAGCGGTGGGCGTCGGCGTCGGCGGGGCCGTCGCCCTGCTGGTGGGCCGGGTGCTGGAGAGCTGGCTCTACGGAGTCTCGGCCACGGACCCCGTCGCTCTCGCCGCGGCGGGCTCGGCGCTCATCGCCACGGCGGCGCTGGCGTCGTGGGTCCCCGCGTACCGAGCGGGCCGGACGGACCCTCTGGAGACGCTCAACGTGGAGTGAGCCCGACGTCCTCGTCGCACATCGCGCGGCCGGACACCGGTTTCTACTCGTGACAAGTATACCTATAACGAGTATAGTGAAGGAGCGTCGGCCCGCTCCGGGCCGGACGAGCGTGGAGGACGGGAGACGACGATGGGGCCACCACTCGAGGCGGACCGCGACCCGATGGAGCTGCTGCCGCTCACGGATCTGGCCTTCAACATCCTGGTGTCGCTGAAGGACCGGCATCGGCACGGGTACGCGCTCATCAAGGAGCTCCGCGTCCGGACGGGGCGACGGCGCCTGAGGACCGGGACCGTCTACGCCGCCCTGGCCCGGCTCGAGGAGGCCGGCCTGGTGGCCGAGGTGGAGGATCCCGATGAACGGGACGACGAGGACGCTCGCCGCCGGTACTACGGACTCACGGATCTGGGCGTCGAGGTGGCCCGGGCCGAGGCACGACGCCTCCAGGAGATCCTGGAGCTCGCCCGGTCCAAGGAGCTGCTGCCGAAGACGGGGCGCGCGCCGTGAACACCGGCCACCGGCGACGGTGGCTGGAGAGGGTCGTACGGCTCTGCCTGCTCGCGTGGCCTCGGCGGGCACGAGCCGAGCACGGCCGGGATCTGACGCGATCGCTCCTGGAGGGCGTGGACGACGCGGGGGGCGGTGCGCTCGGATTCCTGGGGCGCGCGGCGGCGGAGTGCATCGCGTTGGCGGCGAGCGGGTTCGCTCTGCGTCTGGATCGCTTCCGCGAGGCAGCGCGCATGTGGAGCACGGGGCTGGCGCTGGACATGCGGGTGGCCGCCCGGGGCCTGAGGCGGAACCCCGGGTTCTCCCTTGCGGCCGTCGTCACGCTGGCCGTGGGGGTCGGGGGCACGGGCGCGGTGTTGGGACTGGTGGATCGGGTGATGTACGCGACGCCACCGTACGAGGAGCCCGAGCGTCTGGCCCTGGTCTGGAACACGCTGGGGGGCGATCCGACCCGGATGCGGGTGGCGGCACCCGACGTGGCCGTGTACCGGGAGCGCACCCGGGAGCTGGCGGGCCTCGCCTTCGTGAGCCGGGTGACCGACGGAGGCATCCAGATCGGGGAGGGCGACGCCGTCTCCCACGTGCGGATCGCCGCGGCGACCCGCGACGTCTTCGGGGTCCTGGGCGTGCAGCCCGTTCTGGGGCGCGGTTTCTCGGAGCAGGACCGGGCCTGGGGGCCGCCGGAGGAGGGAGGGGGCGGGGAAGGGCTGGTGGTGGTCGTCTCCCACGAGCTCTGGCGGACCGAGCTCGGCGCGGATCCCGGGATCCCCGGGTCGACGGTTCGACTCGACGGGCGCCCCGCGGTGGTCGTGGGTGTCCTCCCGCCCGGCTTCCGCCTCGAGCTGCCACCCGGTGCCGGGGTCCCCGCCCGCCCCGACGTGTGGGTCCCGCTCCGTGCTCCCCTCTCCGCGCTCCGCAGGGCCGACGGCCGGTTGCGTGATCAGGACTCGGACAACACCGGCGTGGCCATCGCGCGGCTCCGACCCGGAGCCACGTTCGAGTCCGCCGCGGCCGAGCTCGCTGGCGTCGCCGCCGAGCTCCGGGGGGAGATCCCGGCGTATCGGGCCGCGGACCTGAGGGCCGAGCTTCGGCCGATGCTGGAGGACGCCCGCCGGCATGTCGAGGGCGTGTCGACGCTACTCGCTGCCGGGGCCATCGGCCTTCTCCTGGTGACGTGCTTCAACATCGCCACCCTGGTCCTGGCGCGCGGAGCCCGGCGGATGCAGGAGCTGACCGTCCGTCTGGCGCTGGGATCCGGTCGGTGGGGTATCGCTCGCGGTCTCGCCCTGGAGAACGCGCTCCTGGTGGGGCTGGGGGCCGCAGCCGCCCTCGTCTTCGCCGACGTCTCCGGGTCGCTGCTCTCCGCCGTCGCACCTCCGGCGTTGAGCCAGCTCGCCACAGAGCCGACCCGCACCGCCAGGATCGTCGTCGGGGCGGCGCTGGCGGGGCTGGCGCTGGTCACCGGGCTGGGGGCGCTCCCGGTCCTCCGACTCGGTGGAAGGAGAGTCCACTCGGCGCCCGGAGTCCGTGGACGGGCCGGGGGAGGTCGCGTCCGAGCCGGTCTCGTGGTGGCGCAGGTGGCCATCTCGGCGGGGCTCATGACCAGCGGGCTCTTCCTGCTCCGCTCGGCGGAGCGGGTGCGCGGTGAGCACCCCGGGTTCGAGGCCGAAGGCGCCCTGACCTTCAGCCTGTCGCTGCGGATGCCCGATCGCTACTCCGGACCCGCGGAGCGGGCCCGGCTCATGCATGAGATCGGCACCGCCCTCGAAGGGCTCCCGGGGGTGACCGCGGCGGGCCTCGTGGGAGCGCTCCCCCTGGCCGGAGACCGCTGGACCCAGCCCTACGGCCTTCCGGGACAGGCCCGGCATGAGTGGCCGGAGAACCGGGCCGACTACCGGGTCGTCACCTCCGGCCTCTTCGAGGCGCTCGGGATCCGGCTTCTCGAGGGCCGGACCTTCACGACGGAGGAAGACCTGAACGAAGACGACCGGGTCGTCGTCGTGGACGAGCGACTGGCGCGGCGGGTGGCGGGATCCGGCACGGCCGTCGGCCGGAGCCTGGGCATACCGCTGGACGGAGCTCCCGTCTCGGCGCAGATCGTAGGCGTGGTGGAGCGCGTGCGGTACGAGGACCTCACGGCCTTCGGTCGTGAGGCAATCTATGTGCCTTACCGCCAGGAGGCCTCGCGCGACGTGGCCTGGGTGGTGCGCAGCGGCGCCGCCTCCCCGTCGGAGCTGGACCGGCTCTCCGCCTCCGTGCGCTCCGTCGTACATGGCATCGATCCACAGATCCCCGTCTACGACGTCCGCACCATGGGCCGGTACGTGGAGGCGGCCCAGGCCTCGGTGCGCTTCGCTCTCAGTCTCGTGGGAGCCTTCGCCCTCCTCATGCTCCTCGCCGCTTCCGTGGGCGTGTACGGGATCGTCGCCTACGAGACCGCCTCCCGGGAGCGGGAGCTGGGTCTGAGGATGGCCGTGGGCGCGTCGGCCGCCGACGTCCGGGCGCTCACGATGCGGCGAGGGCTGCAGGTGGGCGGCATGGGCGCCGCCGCCGGGCTCGTGCTGTCGGGCCTCCTGATGCCGGTCCTGGTCCGGATCCCCGGCGTCACCACGGGGGATCCGCTGCCCTGGCTCGTCGGGGGGCTCACGGCCCTCGCCGTCTCGGTGCTGGCGTCGGTCTGGCCCGCCCGTCGGGTGAGCCGCCTCGATCCGGTCCGGGTCCTCGGCTCGGAGTGACACCGTGTGCCGCCTCGGACGTGCCGCTCCCTTGGAGCCCTCTCGCGCCATTTGACAATTCGACGCCGGGGTAGAAAATTGACCATACGTTCAAAAGCGCCGGAGCGCCCATGTCGACGCAGGCCTCGTCCACGGTCTCACCCCACGTTCGCAAGAAGCGGACGAAGCGCCGCGAGGAGATCCTCCACGCCGCGCTGGCGACGGTGCGTGATCGGGGCTACCACGCCACGACCCTCGACGACATCGCCGAGCGGTTGGGCATACGGAAGACCGCGCTCTACCACTACTTCCCGGACAAGGACTCCATCCTCTACGCCTGCCACAGGGAATCGCTGGCGGAGCTGGATCGAATGATCGAGGTGTCGGAGTCGTGCTGCTCCACTCCCCGGGAACGTCTCGCCTACCTGATCCGCGAGCACGCCCGTGTCATGACGGACGAGCTGGAAGGTTCACCCCTGGCCTTCGAGGTGTCCGCCCTCTCTCCTGACCGACGGGCCGAGATCATCGCGGGGCGTGATCGGTACGAAGCGGTTCTCCGGGATCTGGTGAAAGAGGCGGTGGAGACCGGTGAGTTCCGTCCGGTGGATCCCAAGATCGCGGTCTTCGCGATCCTCGGCGCCATCAACTGGATCGCGCGCTGGTACGATCCGGAAGGAGGAGCCGGGGGCCCGGCCATCGGAGAGGAGTTCGCGGATCTGCTCATCCGTGGACTCGATGCATGACCTCGGGCGCAGCGAGGTGCTGAGGAAAAACTGAGAGTCCGCCGCGGGGCGGACGAGCGAGAGGGAATGAGAGCCGTTCAGCTGGTGGCGCCCTCCGCGCCGCTCGAGCTTCGGGAGCTGCCCCGACCGAAGCCGGGAGATGGCGAGGTCGTCGTGCGGGTCGCCGGATGTGGCGTCTGCCACACCGACGTCGGCTTCTGGAAGGACGGGGTGTCCACCCGTCGCCCGCCCCCCATCACCCTGGGTCACGAGATCGCGGGGACCGTGGAGGAGACCAGCCCGGACTACGCCGACCTTCTGGGACGCGACGTCATCGTCCCGTCGGTGATCCCCTGTGGTCGGTGCGATCTCTGCCGCTCGGGTCGGGGCAACGTCTGTCGGGCCCAGCGCATGCCCGGCAACGACATGGACGGTGGGTTCGCCGAATACGTCCGGGTCCCGGGTCTCGGGCTCTGCCCCGTGGAGGAGCGGGGAGGGCTGGAGCTGGCCGAGCTCTCGGTCGTCGCCGACGCCGTCACCACGCCCTACCAGGCGGTGATGCGGAGCGGTCTCCGGGACGGGGACCTGGCGGTCATCGTCGGCGTGGGCGGGGTGGGGGCCCACTGTGTCCAGATCGCGTCGGCGCTGGGAGCGAGGACGGTAGCCGTGGACGTGGATCCGGACCGGCTGGAGGCCGTGGAGCCTCACGGCGCCGACCTCACCGTCGACGTCTCCGCCTCGACCTTCAAGGAGCTCCGTTCCCGGATCCGGGATGCCGCATCCGATTGGGGATGCAGCCAGCACGGCTGGAAGATCTTCGAATGCTCCGGCGCCGCCGCGGGCCAGGAGAACGCCTTCGGGCTCGTCAACCACGCCGGCGTCCTCATGCTCGTGGGCTTCACGCTCGAGAAGGTGACGGTCCGCCTGAGCAACCTCATGGCGTTGGACGCCACGGCCCAGGGCACGTGGGGCTGTCTCCCCGAGCTGTATCCCGGGGCCCTGGAGCTGGTCACCAGCGGGAGGATCGCCCTGCGCCCCTTCGTCGAGATCCACCCGTTGAGCGACGGACCGGAGGTCGTCCGGCGGGTCGCCGACCACGAGATCCGGAACCGCGCCATCCTGGTGCCCGACCCCGTCGAAGGTGGGAGCGGACGCCCTGTCGAAGACCACTGAGGAGCCATCATGCCCGACTCGAAGAAGCCAGAGCTCAAGAGCCACACGCTGGTCCCCGAAGCCGAGTTCCACGAGATCCGCTACGAGCTGCGCGCTGTTCTGGATCCCTCCGGAGTCCCCGTGGACGGGCTCTTCAACGCCTGGATCAGCCTGGACAACCCCCGACAGCACAACAGCTACACGACGGACGCGGTGAAGGAGCTCATCCTGGCCTTCCGCCAGGCGTCCATGGATCGCCGCGTGGTGACCGTCGTCTTCACCGCCGTCGGCGACAAGGCGTTCTGTACCGGTGGCAATACGAAGGAGTACGCCGAGTACTACGCCGGAAACCCGCAGGAATACAAGCAGTACATGCGGCTCTTCAACGACATGATCGACGCGATCCTGCGGTGCGACAAGCCCGTGGTGAACCGGACCAACGGGATGCGCATCGCCGGAGGACAGGAGATCGGCATGGCGTGCGATTTCACCATCGCCGCCGACACCGCCGTGTTCGG
>JAWVZK010000042.1:0-18289 GCA_033722275.1 Longimicrobiales bacterium
AGCGCGGCGCCTTCAGTGAAGGTGCGGCATGGGCACTGGCTCCTGGACTGCGAGCCGAGCCGAGACGCTCGTTCCCAGAGGTGGTTCGCTCCGTGGAGGCCGGACAGGACCAGGCCGGAGTGCTTCCGGTGGAGAACACGCTGGCCGGAGGAGTGACCGCGGCCTTGGATGCTCTGGTCCAAGGCGACGTGCGGGCGATCGCCGAGGTCGTCCTTCCGATTCGTCACGCCCTGCTCGGCGTCGATGGGGCCGACCGTTCCGAAGTCGTCGAGGTCCGCTCGCACCCGGTCGCCCTGGCCCAATGCCGTCGTTTCTTCGACGAGCACCCGGGGATCGAGCCGGTAGCGGTCCGCGACACCGCAGGCGCTGCCCGACGGGTCGCCGAGCTGGGCGATCCGTCGATCGCGGCCCTCGCCGGTCGGCATGCCGGTGATACCTACGGTCTCACCGTGCTCGCCGACGACCTACAGGATCGCGACGACAATCAGACGCGGTTCCTCCTGCTGGTCGCCTCGGGCCAGAACGAGCCGGTGGTCCGCCACGCGATGACTCCACTCGGGAGAACGAGATGGAAGACCGGCCTCAGCGTGGAGACACGCAACCGCCCGGGTGAACTCCGGGACCTGTTGACCGTCTTCGCCGATCGGGGGCTTGACCTGACCTTCATTCTTTCCAGGCCTACCGGCACGCCCTGGACGTACCGATTCATTCTCGAGTTCTGTCACGGGACGCTCGAGGAGGGAGAGACGTGTGTCGAAGCCGCCGGCGTTTCGGGGCGCATGGTCCGGGTGCTCGGCACGTACGGCGCAGTCGAGACGCCGGCCCCCTGAGATATTCGTGCTTCCTCCCGCTCTCTTGACTACGACCTGACTGGAGCGGCCCCCGGTCGAGCACCTCGACTCTCGTTCCGACGAATCCATGATCGACACCGTCTCGGCCCCATCAGCACGCTCCGTGGTCCTGGGCGGCGCCCTCAGACCCGGAAGACCGAGGAAAGCGATGGTGGCGTCCCGCTCAGTCCCCTGCTGACCGAGCACAGGGCTGGATGATGCAGGCATCCGGGGTCCGCTCAGGGCTCGCCACCACCGGCTTGAGTTCGACATCGGGGTGCCGGCCCAGGCCCAGGCGTCTGAGCCCAGATACGGGCCCTTCGGTTGCGGACGGGACCGCGGAGGTGAATGATTGGCCGCCATGATCGGACCCGAGAAGCGGAACCGGCTGCTCGCGACCTGTCTCGCGCTCGCCACCGCGTGCGCCCCGGACTCCGGGGCTCCCGTCGGCCTCGTCCTCGTCGGCGGATCCGTGCATCCCGGCGACGGCTCCGAGCCGGTGGTGGCGGACGTGGCCATCTCGGGTGACAGGATCGTCCAGGTGGGTCCGGACGTCGAAGCTCCGGAAGGCGCGGAGGTGGTGGACGTGTCCGGCCTCGTCGTCGCCCCCGGCTTCATCGACGCGCATTCCCACGCCGAGCTGGGCGAAGCGTGGGGGAGAGACGCTCAGGCTTTCCTCACCCAGGGCATCACCACCGTCGCCCTCGGCCTCGATGGCGGCGGGACGTGGGAGGTGGCCCATCGGCTCGACTCCTGGGAAGCCGAAGGGATCGGAGTCAACGCCTTCACCTTCGTCGGCCACAACGACATCCGTCGTGAGGTGATGGGCCTGGACGATCGCTCGCCCACCGAGGACGAGCTCGGTCGGATGAAGGCGCTCGTCCGCCAGGGAATGGAAGAGGGTGCGTTCGGTCTCTCGACGGGTCTCTTCTATACGCCCGGCTACTACGCCTCCACCGAGGAGGTCGTCGAGCTGGCCCGCGTGGCAGCCGAATGGGAGGGCGCCATCTACGACACCCACGACCGTGATCTCGGAGCGACGTATCAGGGCATCGGCTACGACGCCTCGGTGACCGAGGCCATCCGGATCGGCGAGGAGTCGGGCCTCCGCGTGATCTTCTCCCACTTCAACCCGCAGGGCGCCACCAACTACGGACGCGCCCCGGTCGGGGCAGAGATGATCGAGGAGGCCCGCGCTCGGGGCGTCGAGGTGGCCGCCGCCCACCATCCCTACACCGCGACCCAGTCGAACCTCCGTTCCTACGCCCTGCCGCGTTGGGCCAGCGCCGGGGGAACGGAGGCCGTGCTGCAGCGCTTCGCCGATCCCGACACTGCGGCCATCCTGGAGGTCCAGATCATGGAATCTTTGGCGATGCGGGGTGGGCCCGAGCAGATCATGATCGTCGACGAGGAACCGGCGCTGAACGGACGCACCCTCGCCGAGCTGGCCGAGGAGTGGGGCCTGAGCGTTCCGGCCACCGTCCACCGCGTCGTGCGGGAGTACGGCAACGCCAGCGTCATGAACCTCGGGCTGTACGACATCGAGAACATCCGCTACCTGGCGACGATGCCGTGGATGATGACGTGCACCGACGGACGGACGCCTGCCGAGGGCCAGGACGTGGTACACCCGCGGGTGTACGGGGCGTTTCCGAGGAAGATGCGGATGCTCGCCCTCGACGACGACGTGTTGACGGTCCCCTTCGTGATCCGGAGCTTCAGCGGGCTCGCCGCGGATTTCTTCGGCCTCGCCGATCGCGGCTACCTCGAGCCGGGCAAGCGGGCCGACGTGGCGGTGCTCGATCTGGATGCCTACCGGGACGTCGCGACGATGCGCGATCCCCATCACTTCTCCGAGGGCGTCGTACACCTTCTGGTCAATGGAGCGTGGGCGATCCGGGACGGAGAGTTCCTGGGCACGCTGGCGGGTCGAGCGCTGCGAGCGCCCTGGCAGCACACGGACTCGACGGAGGTGTCAGCGGGCACGAGCGACTCGGGGGCAGACGGAAGCGGATCAGGCGCGAGCGGGTCAGGCGCGAGCGGGTGACGATGGCCGACCATGGGATGCTTACGGGTGACGGTGAGCCGGTGGTAGCCCGGCGCGAAGAGCGGGTTCTGGAGCTCACCCTCAACCGTCCGGATCGGCTGAACGCCGTGAACCGCTCCCTCTACGAGCGTATCATCGAGGAGCTGGAGCAGGTGGAGGGAGACGTCGACGTCCGCGCCGTCGTCCTCACGGGAGAGGGACGAGCGTTCTGTGCCGGGGCGGATCTGAAGGCCCACGCCCAGGGACCGCCGGACGAGGACGAGCGGAGTCGCTACATCGACGCGGCCCAGCGGGCGAACTGGCTGATTCAGACCGTGGGTGTCCCGGTGGTGGCGGCGGTGAACGGGCCGGCCGTCGGAGCGGGCCTGGAGCTGGCGCTCTCCGCCGACCTCATGATCGTGGCTGAGGATGCCAGGCTGCGCCTTCCAGAGGTCGCGTTGGGCACCTTCCTCGGGGGTGGAGTCGCCTACACCCTCGCCGAGCGGGTGGGCGTGGCGAAGGCGCGCGAGCTCGTCTACTTCGGAGACTTCTTCACCGGAGCGGAGGCCGAGACGATGGGCCTCGCCAACGCGGCCGTCGCCAAGGAGGACGTGCTCCGGACGGCCCGTGACTGGGCTCGGCGCCTCGCGGCGCGGGCGCCCCTGTCGCTGGCCGCCGCGAAACGGCTCATCGGGCCGGCGGCGAGCAGGAGCCGGGAGGAGGCCATGGAAGAAGAGCGCGCGGCCCTCCATGCGATCTTCGGGACGGAAGACTGGGCGGAGGGCATCGCCGCGCATCGTGAGGGACGACCGCCTCGGTTCACGGGGCGGTAGTCGACGGCCGCCAGCGCCCGGCATCAGGGTGAGCCAGTCGCTTCTCCACCGCATCTTCGACCCCGAGTCCATGGCCGTCGTCGGGGCCAGCAGCGACCCGGCCAAGCGAGGTCATCAGATTCTGGTGGCCCTGGCCGAGTCGGGCTACAGTGGCACGGTCCATCCCGTGAACCCGAAGGGTGGCGAGATCCTCGGCCATCCGGTCCTGGCCTCGGTGGAGGACCTTCCCGACGGCGTCGACCTGGCCGTTCTATGCACGCCGGCGGCTGCCGCCCCGGAGCTCGTGCGCTCGTGCGGCCGGCGCGGCGTGGCGGGAGCCGTGGTTCTGGCGGTGGGCTTCGGCGAGACCGGTGAGGAGGGTCGGGCACTGGAGGCCGAGCTCGAGAGGGCCGCTGGCGAGAGCGGCGTGCGGCTGATCGGTCCGAATACCTCGGGGCTGCTGAACCTCCGGAAACGCGTGAACCTCGTGGGTGTTCGTGGCGTCCGGCCAGGCGGGCTCGCCATCCTCGCTCAATCGGGGAACATGGCTCTGGCGCTCATGACCGAGGTCTCCGACCGCTCCTGGGACGGGATCTCGATCTATCTGGGCGTCGGCAACGAGGTGGACCTGGGCTTCGCCGAGGCGCTGGACTATCTGGGCGGACACGAGGACACGCACGCCGTTCTGGTCTACGTCGAGGGCTTCCGCGACGCCGGCAAGTTCCTCTCGGTGGCGAACCGAGTGTCTGCGGCGAAGCCCGTGGTCCTCTTGAAGTCGGGCCGAACGGCGGGCGGCGCCGAAGCGGCGTTGTCGCATACCGGTGCAGTGGCGGGCCCCTACCACCGGCTCTCCGCGGGCCTCGCCCAAGCCGGTGTCGTCGAGCTGCGGCGTAGCGACGAGCTGCTGCACGTTGCCGAGACGCTGGGACGCCAGCCCGCGCCGTCCGCCGGGGAGCGTATCGCCATCCTCTCGGATGGAGGAGGGCAGGGCACCCTCGCCGTGGACCGGCTCGAAGAGTCCGGCTGTGCCCTCGCCGAGCTCTCCGACGCGACGCGGGACGGTCTGCGGGAGCTTCTCGGCCCTGCTGCCGCAGTCTCGAACCCGGTGGATCTGGCCGGGGCCGCGGACGCCGATCCGGAGGTGTTCGGCCGGGCGATGGAGCTCCTCGTCGCCGACCGGAGCGTAGGCACGGTGCTGCTTCTGGGACTCTTCGGAGGATACGGCATCCGCTTCGCCGAGTCCCTCACCCGGGCGGAGCGGGCGGCGGGTGACGCCATGGCGGAAGCGGCGCGATCGGCTGGCTGCGGGCTGGTCGTCCACACGATGTACGCGAGCCACCGAAGCCCGGGATTGGAGGCTCTGGGCCGACAGGGTGTACCGGTCGTCGGCTCCCTGGAGGTGGCGTGCCGCTGCGTCGTGGCGCTGCAGAGGCGCGGGCGATGGCTGGAGCGAAAGCCGTGGAGGTATGAGCCTCCCGACCCGGGGGGCAACCGCTCCGCGTCCGTCCGCCTGGATGGACCCGCCGATGGTAGGACGCGCGACGCCGATGGGGATGCCCTCACGGAGGTGGAGGCCCGAGGGATCCTCGCCGAAGCGGGAATGGCCTTCGGGCCAGCCCTCGTCGCCGACTCGCAGGAAGCCGTCGTCGAGGCGCTCCGGGTGCTGGAGGCGCCTGTGGCGGTGAAGCTGCTTTCCGCGTCCATCAGTCACAAATCCGATGCCGGCGGAGTCGTTCTCGGCGTGTCGTCGGAGGGCGAGGCCCGGCGTGCGTATCGGAGGGTCCGCGAGGGAGCCCGGGTGTACGCGGAGCGCCACGGGCTCGAGCTCACCGAGCCCCGCCGCGTCCTGGTGACGCCCATGGCGGAGCCCCCCCGGGCCGAGCTCCTCCTGGGTGCGTATCGGGACGCCCGGATCGGAGCGGTGCTGAACCTCGGCGCAGGCGGTGTCTGGGTCGAGGAGCTCGCCGACGTGACCGTGCGGGTCCTGCCGGTGGCCGATGGCGATCTCGTCGAGATGCTCGAAGAGCTCAGGGTCTTCCGGACGATGGGGCGTGGGCGCGGCCGGGGAGCGGTCGCGTTGCCGCCCATCTTCGCCGCCGCGAGGGCGATGGCGTCGGTCCTGCGGTCCCGGCCGGCCGTGTTGGAGGTCGAGGTGAATCCGCTCTTCGTCTACGACGACCGCGTCGAAGCGATCGACGCCCGGATCGTGAAGGCGAGCCCTTCGGACTGACGGCAGGCAAGGTCGTGGAAGCGGCAGACGGAGGACCGCGAGGCCCTAGCAGCCATTGCGGTCCATGCCGCCAGACCGAGCGATGGCGAGACCATGGCGAGCCTCGAGGACGGCTTCGTTACGACGCGCCTACGTCTCTTTACATCGTGGCTACGTAGGATGACCCAATGTCCGCACGGGTTCGTGCGCGTTAGCGTCGGCCATGACCTCTCTACAGGAAGGAGCGCACCGATCATGAGCTCGAGAACGCCGTCGATATCGCCGATGAAGGCCCTCTTTCTGACCGCTGCCGTGCTCTTCGCGAGCGCGTTCCGCCCAGGCCCGGTGGCGGGCGACGAATGCACCGAGCGGGCCCTTGCCGCCATCGAGGAGCCTGACGCTGCCGTCACGCCCCCGGCGTGGGTGGAGCCCGGGATGGAGTCCTCGGTCTGGCGGCTGGCCGAAGCTTCTGCGACGGTGGAGGGCGACGACCTCCGCAAATGCCTCCTCCGGGAGGCGGAGGCGGACGCCCGGGGAGCTTTGGCGGAAGACGAGACGTCCATCCCGGCGCGTCTCGCTCTCGCCGTGATCCTCGGAATGCGAGCCGATGCCGAAGGTGGTCGGACCAGAGTCCATGCGGCCTCGGAGCTCTACGAGCAGCTCGGGAAGATCCTCGAGATGGAGCCCGACCACGCCCGCGCTCGTCACATGCTCGGCAGGCTTCACGCCGGCGTGCGTCGCATGAATCGTGTGACCCGATGGGTGGCTACGAGCCTTCTGGGCGGAGGAGCCTTGAAGGAGGCGAGCTGGGAGGCGGCGGAGGCGAACCTCGCCTTCGCCGAGGAGGCCGTCCCGGAGGTCGCCGATCACCATCTCCAGCTCGCCAACCTCTACCACGACACGGACCGGCCCGCGTTGGCTCTCGAGGAGGTCCGGCACGTCCTCGCCCTTCCCGTGGACTCCCCCATGTCGGAAGCCGTGCACGCCGAGGCCTCGGAGCTCGCCGTGAAGCTCGGGGGCTGATCGAGTCCCGGCACCGCGCCCCCACCGGAAGTCTTCAGCCCGCCGACCAGATCTCGCGGTTCTCCACGATGGTGCGGAGGACAGGCACGTACCGGATCCGGTCTTCTTCGATGGTCAGCACGTTCTCGCCCAGCACGACGAAGTCGGCGTACTTGCCCACCTCGATGGAGCCGGTCACGTCCTCCGAGAAGGTCTGATACGCCGGTGCCCACGTGTGCAGGCGTATCGCCTCTTGTCGGCTCACCGCCTCTTCGGGACCGTACACCGCGTCGTCCCATCCCCGGCGCGTGATGCCCGTCCACAGGGACACCCGGGGGCCGTGGGGAGCACCGTCCGATCCCCAGCTCACCCAGACGCCGGCGTCCAGGAGAGACTTGGTGGGATTCATGGTCTCTTCCCGATCTCCCGCCAGCGCCTCCACGGCGTACGAACCCAATCCGACGGTGAACGCCGGCTGGCTCGCCACCCCGAGATCCAGTCGAGCCATCTTCTCGATGGTCTCTTGCGACGGCTTGACCGCCACGTGGTGCAGGTAATGCCGGTGGCCTTCTCGGGGCGCCTCGGTCAGGATCCGTTCCAGCTCGTCGACCACCATGGTCACCGCGCCGTCCCCCATGGTATGGATCCCGAGCTGCCACCCCAGCTCGTGGGCGCGTCGGGCCACCGGGTAGAAGGCCTCGGCGGGAATGCGGATGACGCCCTGGAAGTCCGGGCGGTTCTCGTAGGGTTCCAGCGACCAGAAGACGGGTGCGCTCAGGCCCCCGTCGATGCTCATCTTGATGGCTCCGAGGCGGAGCCGGTCGTTGCCGAAGCCGGTGACGAATCCCAGGGACTCCATCTCCTCGATGGAGGCACGGACGCCCTCGTCCAGGTCGTCCCACGTGTCGTAGCCCGGACTCAGGCGTAGCTGGAGCGTCGCTCGGGGGAGCTCCTCGCCGTACCGGTCGTACGTCGCCTGGAAGAGGCGCAGTTGGCGGGGACGGACGCTGGCGACGTTGACGCTGGTCACACCCATGCTCGCGAACTCGAGCATGCGGTGGCGGAGGTTCTCCATCTGCTCCTCGACGGCGACGACTCCGTCGTCGTCCCCGTCGGGGAGCACGTCCGCCACCAGGCGGCGCGCCGCGTCGTAGAGCCGTCCGTCCGGCTCGCCGGATTCGTCCTTGCCGACCTCCCCGCCACCGATGAATTCGGTGTCCCGGGTGATGCCCGCCAGCTCCAGCACACGCGAGTTCATGATGGACGTGTGGGGCCCTCGGGTGAGGTAGACGGGGCGGTCGGGGACCACGGCGTCCAGGTCCCGGCGATCGGGCAGGGTCTGGTTGGGCCAGATCTCCCTGCTCAACGATCCGAGGACCCATTCGCCGGGACCGAGGGTCTCGGCGTGCGTGCGAAGCGCGTCGTACAGGGCCTCGTTCGTGGTCACGTCGCGGAGCCACTCGGGGACCTCCGAGATCATTCCGCCCTTCCACTCCATGAGGCTTCCCCCCCGGCCCGAGGCGTGGACGTGATTGTCGAAGAACCCGGGGAGCATGGTGGCGCCCTCGAGGTCCACCTCCCGCGTGGCTCCGGTGGCCCGGGCACGGACGTCTTCCTCGGACCCCACGGCCACGATGCGACCGTCTCGCACGGCGACGGCCTCGACCACGTCGTGGGTCTCGTTCGCCGTGACGATGGTGCCGTTGTGATAGATGACGTCGGGACCGGAAGCCGTGGCATCGGGGCCTCCCGCCCGACAGGCGACCAGGGCCAGGAGGAGCAAGGCCATCGCCGTTGGAGTGAGCCGACGTTCCATGGAGTCTCCAGGTGTTGGGAGCGGCGACCGGGAAGTTGGAACGCCACCAAGGCCGTCGCAAACCGCCGGGTTCCCACGCTCATCCATGTGATCTTGCCCACGCTCATCCATGTGACCATCTCCCCTGCTCGGGAGTGTTCAGGTAGCGAGGCGGTCGGAGTCTACTGGCCGCCGTGAGAATTCTGCCCGGGGGGGACGGAATGGAACGATTGCAGCGGCTGCTCCAGCGCAGGCCGGACGAACTCGCCGATCATCTGATGCGACGAGAAGGTTTCAGTCTCGAGCTGGCCGAGCGCTTCGTGCGGGTGGCGGGTCGGGATCTCATGGAATCCTGGGAGTGGCACGCATCGGTTCTCGATCTCGAGGACCTGGCCAGTTGGCCGAATGCCCAACGGCTTCTCGGGGGCATCCACACCGACTCCGTGGCCCGGGATCTGGACATGGAGCCGCCGGACGTCTGGCGAGCTCTCCGGACCTTCGTGCCGAAGGTGCTCATCCTCCTCAGCCGTGTGGAGACCCGCGCGTCCCGCAGAGCTTCGTCGGAGGCCACCACCTCTCTGGAGCGACGGCACCATCACGACTCCTTCCGCAGCGTCTCCTCGGTCTGACCTCCTCGGCCATCGACGGATCAGGGACGGGCGAGGGCCCGCCCCACTGTCACGTGGTAGACCGTCTGTTGCCTCTCGTAGATGACCAGCGCGAGCCCCTCGTCCTGCGCGTCGCTTAGCACCTGACTGAAGATCTTCCCCAGCTCTCTCGATTTCCGCGCGGAGACCGACTCGAGGGCGAGGTCGGCGATCCTCTGGAGGTGGGGTCGGAACGCGGGTGGCGCGTCGGAGGGAATCGTCTCCGGCGGCTCCGCCGGAGGAGCGAAGGCGGCGTACGACAGATCGACGGTGGCTCCGAACTCGTGGGAGCTGACGCCTGCCGCGGCGTTGGCGTTGGTGCGACGCAGTCGGGCCTGGTGCTCCGACGTCCGGAGGGCACTGGTCACCTCGATGCGGTAGGGTGGCAGGCCCATCTCGGCCAGGCGCGCCTGGAATCGGTGGCCCAGCGTCTCGAGGAGCGAGACCATGGGCGTCACGACGAAGGCGGGGGCCGTCCGCTCTCTCACGATCCAGTGCCGCGTGCTGTCCTCGAGCTGCACCAGGACGCCCGTCTCCACCAGGGAGTCCCGCATCGCCTCGTCCCGGACCCGTTCGCTCAGGGCGCGCGCGGTCGCGACGTGCGCAGCGCCGAGGAAGCGCCGCAGCGCGCGCTCTTCGGACGGGGTCATCACGGGAAGAGGGCTCAGCACCCGGTCGGCGGAGGCCGCGATCCGGTCGGCCCGGGCGACGGTGCGGGAGAGCATCTCCTCCATCTCGGCCAGCGTCGCGGCGCGGGCCGCCTCCGCGGCCTCCTCGCGCTCGCGCTCGAGCCATCCACAGCCCGGGAGGAGCAGGGTGAGCAGGAGAGCGAAGATCGGCATGTTCGGTCCTGGTGAAGGGCGGGTTCCTCGAGGGCTCGTCACGGGTCCGTCATCGAGGCACGCATGACGGTCGTCCCGTCGGGGCGTCGAGCGCGTAGCTCGAAGGCACGTCCGTTCCCGGCCTCGACGGCCCGCCCTCCGATGAGCTCGACGGTCTCCCCGCAGAAAAGAGGACGTAGGGCCCGGTAGGAAAAGACCATGCCGGCCCCGGCCGCGCCATCGGCCGCATCGCCTCCGGCGGCAAGGCGTACGGCGGTGTTCAGCAGCAGAAGAGCCAGCAGGGGGCCGTGGACCACGAGGTCCGGGTATCCCTCCGTCTCCACCGCGTACCTCCGGTCGTAGTGGATGCGATGCGCGTTGAAGGTGAGCGCGGAGAAGCGAAAGAGGGTGATCTCGTTGGGAGTGAATCGCTCCCCGCGACCCGGCGCTCCCGGAACGTGCACACCTCCGGGAGTCGCTTCGTCGCCGGGCTCCCTCGAGTGGGTATCGGCTCGGTTGGACTGGCCGAGAGGGGGCCGGTTCAGATAGACGAGATCCTGTTCCTCCTCCAGGGCCAGGTCCCCGTCGACGAGGAGCCGGTGCTCGACCGTCACGAAGGCCAAGGGACCCCGGCGGCCCTCCTTCTCCCGAATGGATCGGATGGTGGACACACGGGTCACCTCATCGCCGATGTGGAGGGGTCGACGGAAACGTAGCCGACCCCCTGCCCACATCCGCCGCTCCAGGGGGATCGGGGGCAGGAAGTCGCCTCTCAGCTCATGGCCGTCGTCCCCGAGGCGGGCGCGGGGAATGGGCTCGTGGAAGTAGATCCAATGCCACCCGGGGGGGAGCGCGTCCCCGGGCCGGAGCCCCTCCGGCGCCAGGTCCAGCATGGCGGCGAGCTTACGGGCCCGCTCCAGCGTCAGCGCGTCGGAGACCCGCCGGGTTCCTCCGAGCCAGGCGCCGAAGTCGGCTGGCGCGGGATCGTGCGGAGCCGACGGCTCGTCCGCCATCAGAAGGACCGCGGGAGCCCGAGCACGTGCTGGCCCACGAAGCTGAGCACCAGATTGTTCGCCACCGGGGCGACCAGGTAGAGCCGGGCTTCGCGGAACTTCCTCTCGATGCCGTATTCTTCGGCCATCCCGTAGCCGCCGAAGGTGTCCATGGCCACGTTGGCGGCCTCCCACGCGGCTTCGGATGCGAGGTACTTGCTCATGTTCGCTTCGGGGCCGCAGGCTTCCCCGGCGTCGTAGAGGGCGACCGCCCGGTCCCGCGTCGCGATGGCGGCCTGCGTGTGGATGTACGCCTCGGCGATGGGAAACTGGACACCCTGGTTCTGGCCGATGGGTCGGTCGAAGACCACCCGCTCCTTCGCGTACTCCGAGCACCGATCCACGAAGTAGAGCGCGTCGCCGATGGACTCGGAGGCCAGGAGGAGCCGCTCGGCGTTCATGCCGCTGAGAATGTAGCGGAAGCCCCGCCCCTCGTCTCCGATCCGGCTCTCCACCGGGACCTCGAGGTCGTCGAAGAAGACCTCGTTGGTCTCGTGGTTGATCATGGTGTCCACCGGACGGACCCTCACAGCGTCTCCGGCCTCCCGCAGATCCACCACGAATACGCTGAGTCCGTCCGTCCGCTTCTGCACCCGGTGCCGTGGCGTCGTCCGGGCGAGGAGGATCATGAGATCGGAGTGCTGGACCCGGGAGATGAACACCTTCTGGCCGTTCACGACGTACCGGTCACCGCGCCGCTCCGCGAAGGTGCTGATCCGTGTCGTGTCGGAACCGGCGTCGGGCTCGGTGACGGCGAAGGCCTGGAGGCGCAGCCGCCCGGAGGCGATGCTGGGAAGCCAGCGCTCCTTCTGCTCGACCGACCCGTGTCGCAGGACGGTGCCCATGGTATACATCTGGGCGTGGCAGGCGGCGGCGTTGCCGCCCGACCGGTTGATCTCCTCCAGGATCAGGGCGGCTTCGGCCATGCCCAGTCCGGGTCCCCCGTAGTCTTCCGGGACCAGGCAGGCCAGATAGCCTCCTTCGGTGAGCTCCTCCACGAAGCGGTCCGGATACGCCCTGCGGGCGTCCAGCTCCTGCCAGTAGTCGGACGGGTAACGGGCGCACACGGCCCGGACCTGCTCTCTCAGCTCGTCCAGCACGTCAACGACCCTCCGAGGATGAGGGACGGATCTCCTCGTCCGCCCCGGCTCGTTCCAGGAGACGGCGCGCCGCCTCCACCACCGGTGCGTCTACCATGACCCCGTCGAGGAGGAATGCGCCATCCCCCTCCTGCCCTGCGACCTCCACCACGCGGCGGGCCCGTCGGATCTCCTGTGCAGACGGGGCGAAGACGGGGCGGATCACGCCGACCTGATGGGGATGGATCGCGGCTTTGCCCGTGAACCCCAGGCTTCTGGCCCGGACGGACTCACGGCGAAGACCTTCTTCGTCACGGACGTCGAAGAAGGGCGTATCGACGACGGCGATTCCGGTGAGCCGCGCGGCGAGCACGCACGTGCTCCGCGCATGGAGCAGAGGCTCCCATTCCAGAGCGCACCCCAGCTCGACGCTGAGGTCCAGAGCGCCGAAGAGGAGACCGGCCACCCCCTCCGAGGCGGCGATGGCCTCGACCCGCTTGACCCCGCGGAGCGTCTCGATCACGACGATCACCGAGAGGGAGCGATGGCCCCCGCAGGCCGCGAGCACGGTGGAGACATCATCGGGCGAAGCGGTCTTGGGAAGCATGACCCGGGTCAGGCCCTCGGCCGCCCAGCCGTCGAGGGCCGCCAGGTCGTCCGCCCCCCAGGGAGACGACGGGTGGTTGATGCGCACCGCCAAGCGCGCGGCTTCGCCCGGGGAGCTCTCCAGGGCCCGGTGCACGGCGGTCCTGGCCTGGGCCTTTCCTCGGGGTGGCACCGAGTCCTCCAGGTCGATGCAGATCCGGTCCGCATCGGTCGCCGCCGCCTTCGGCATCAGCTCGGGGCGCGTGCCCGGGAAGAAGAGCAGGCACCGCTCGTGGATCATCCCCGAATCCTCCACACGGCCTCCGCGGTCTACGGCGTCGCCTCGACCACACCGAAGAGGAGCTCCAGGTATCGACGGAACTCCCGGATGTGGCGGGCCATGAGTCTCGGATCGTCCAATGACCGTCGAAGGATGAACGCACCCTGGAGAATGCCGTAGGCCATGTCGGCCAGGAGATGGGGATCGGCGTCGGGGACCACGGGAGGGTGGCGCTCCATCGCCTCCGCCAGCTTCCCACCCAGGACCCGCCGCCAGTGGTCGATGGATCCGACGATGAGCGCCTCGGTCTCCGGGTCGAGGACCCCGGCCTCGTACGAGAACGAGGCGAAGAGGCAGCCTGCCTCCTCCGGGCTCACATCCTCCAGCAGGTCCTCGTGGAGGGCGACGAAGATGAGGGCTTGCTGAAGAGGATCGGTGGCCAACCTCTCGGCGCGCTCCCGGAACCCCTCCACCAGAGCGTGGTCCGCCTCGGCGTATCGCTCGATGAGGGCCCGGGCCAGGTCGTCCTTGGTGGGGAAGTGGTAGAAGAACGTTCCACGACTGATCTCGGCGGCCTGCTGGATATCGTCGACGGATGTCTGGGCGAAGCCCTTTCCCAGGATCTCGGTCTGGGCCGCGTCCAGGATCCGGTTCTTCGTCTTCGAGGCGTCGCGGGGCATGACCCTCCGGGGCTCGGTGGATGCAATTTGCACTGAACAGTCGGTTTGAGCGACAGATACAGTGAACGGGAGCACGACGTCGTATACACCCCCAGCCTTGGCTTCTGGTTCCAGGGGTCGCTCATCGCAGACGAGGATGGGGGACGGGTTGACATCACGCCGGCCTTGTTTTTAGACTGACCAGTCAGTTTAGTATCGGACGTCGTCAAGAGAGGGAGATCAGACAGATGAGACATTTCAGGAACGGCGTCGTCGGTGCGCTTCTCCTCCTGCTGGTGGGGAGCGCGGGCGTCGCGGCACAGCATCAGCAGGGTGCTCCGGGCGAGGAGGGGGACGGGCCCCCGCTCTACGACGACCTGGGGAGCTATCACTACGCCATCACCACCGATGTCCCCGAGGCCCAGGCGTACTTCGATCAGGGCCTCCGCCTCTACTATGCGTTCAATCACGCCGAGGCCATCCGCTCCTTCCGGAAGGCCCAGTCGCTGGATCCCGGGTGCGCCATGTGCTGGTGGGGAGAGGCCCTGGCCCTGGGACCGAACATCAATCTCCCCATGGATCGGGAGTCGGCGCTCGCCGCCCACGAGGCGATCCGGGAGGCCCGGGCACGAAGCGACCACGTGTCGGCGCGAGAACGGGACATGATCGATGCGCTGCGCACCCGGTACGCGGCGTCGGCACCCGACGACCGGGGACATCTCGATCGAGCCTACGCCGACGCGCTGGCGCGCCTGGTGGAGCGGTATCCGTCGGATCCGGAGATCCGGGTGCTCCGTGCCGAGGCGGTGATGGACCTGCGCCCCTGGGACTATTGGACCGAGGACGGTGATCCACGCCCGGGCATGGCAGGAGCTCTGGAGGATCTTGTACGGGTCCAGGAGACCGATCCCTCTCATCCGGGCGCGTGTCACTTCTTCATCCACGCCGTGGAGAAGCTGTATCCGGAACGGGCGGTGCCCTGCGCCGAGCATCTCGCGGGGATGATGCCCGGCGCGGGCCATCTCGTCCACATGCCCGGGCACATCTACATCCGCGTCGGCCGGTATCGGGACGCCATCGAGGCCAACCGCCACGCCATCCACGCCGACGAGACGTACATCCGGGATCAGCGCCCGGGGGTGGGGATGTACACGGCCGGCTACTATCCGCACAACTACGACTTCCTGGCCTTCGCCTCGATGATGATCGGACGGGGACAGGATGCGGTGGAGGCGGCGTCGAAGGTGGCCACGCTTCTACCGGAGGAGCTCTTCGGCGCCCCGGGAATGGACTTCCTCCAACACTGGTCCGTCCGTCCGCTCCTGTTCCAGGTCCGCTTCGGCCGGTGGGACGAGATCCTGGACACGCCGGCCCCGCCATCGGAGCGTGCGCATTCGCTTGCGCTATGGCACTACGCCAGTGGGCGCGCGGAGATCGCCCGAGGTCGATCGAGCGAAGCTGGACGTCATCTGAGCGAGATCCGGTCGATCCTGGAGAGCGGACGGCTCGAGGGAATCCACGGAGAGTTCAACCGCTCCGCGGACCTGGTCGCCGTCGGTGAGCGGGTGCTCGCCGGGCATCTCGCCGCGGCACGAGGCGACCACGAAGCCGCGATCTCGGCGCTGCGGGAGGGCGTGCGGCGCGAGGACGCGCTTCTGTACGGGGAGCCCCCCGAGTGGTCGGTGCCGACACGACAGGATCTGGGCGCCGTTCTCCTTCAGGCCGGTCGTCCGGCGGAGGCGGAGGTCGCGTTCCGTGAGGATCTGGATCGCTTTCCGGGCAACGGTTGGTCGCTGCACGGCCTCACGGTGGCGCTGCGCGCTCAGGGGAAGCACGCCGAGGCTGCCGTGGTGGAGGCCGATCTCCAGGCGGCGTGGGAGACGGCGGACACGCCGCTTCCCGATCTGCGCCAGCGCGACGCGTCGTCGTCGACGGGAAGGAGCCCTCTGTAGGCGAGGTCGCCCACGACGCCGGGCATGGGTGGGTCCGGGCCGTCGTCGTCCGGACGCGGGCGTCGGCGGTCCCGCCCGGCCCCTGTCAGGGACCGCGCCTACGGTCCTCCCTCGTCCCAAGGGGCGCCGGCGAGGCCGAGCTCCTGGCTGCGCTGGACCCAGCGGCTCACGTCGCTGCTGGAGA
The DNA here is from genome assembly GCA_033722275.1 of Longimicrobiales bacterium. GTDB lineage: Bacteria > Gemmatimonadota > Gemmatimonadetes > Longimicrobiales > Gaopeijiaceae > UBA2589. The sequence goes on from JAWVZK010000042.1 coordinate 15,934, forward strand.
CGATCCCGACCAGCCGGCCGTCGGCCACGACCAGGACGCGCCGGGCGTCCGAGTCCCGGAAGCGGTTGAGAACGTCGATCATGGGCTCCTCGGGCGTGACGACGGCGAGCTCGTCGAGGGGGATCATGACGTCGCCTACGCGCCTCAGCGGCCAGGCCTCCCGGGGAACCTCCTTGACCTGAGCCAGCGTCACCAGGCCGACGAGGCCCGCGTCGTCCACCACCGGGAAGGACTGATATCGTCGGCGAAGGAAGTGCTCGTCCACCAGCTCCTGCACCGTCATCCACACCGGCACCGTGGCCGGCTCCCTGGACATGAGGTCCCGCGCCGCCACGCCCTCCAGCGTCTGCCGGAAGAGGTGTTGCTGGTAGGACATCTCCGCCGCGCCCCGCAGGAACCAACCGATGAAGACGAGCCACAGACCCCCGAGGACGCCCCCCGCGAAGGTCTGGAGGAAGCCCAGGGCCATGAGGGCGTAGCCCAGCCACTGCCCGCCGGTGGACGCCCATCGCGTCGCGCGGGTCACGTCGCCCGTGGCCTTCCAGGCCATCGCCCGGAAGAGGCGTCCTCCGTCCAGCGGAAATCCCGGAAGCAGGTTGAAAACCGCCAACGCGATGTTGATGTACCCGAGATATTGAGTCACCCGGGTGACCTCCTCGGGCCACCCGGACCGCAGGCCGATCCACTCCAGACCGAGGAAGGCCGCGCCCAGGGCGAAGCTCATGAGGGGACCGACGCCGGCGATCAGCAGCTCGTCCACCGGATCCTCGGACTCCAGACGGGTCCGGGCCATCCCGCCGAAGATGAACAGGGTGATCCCCTCCACCTCGATGCCCTTGGAGCGGGCCATCACGGAGTGGGAGAGCTCATGGGCGAGGAGGGACGCGAAGAAGAGGAGCGTGGCCACGGAGCCCATGGCGAAATAGACCGTCTCGCCGCGGTCCGGTAGCTCGTCGGGAAAGAACCCGGAAGAGAGCGAGAAGAGGAGGAGGAAGAAGATGACGAACCAGGAATGGTCGATCCGGATCTCGAATCCCAGGACCGACCCCACGCGGAATCCTCGTCCCATTCGTCCTGTCGTCCTCCGCGAACATGTCGGTACCTGGAGCTTCCGTCGGATCCGAAGCTCGCGTCGTCGCCGTCGGACATGCGACTCCCTCTCCGGTCCGGACCTCCGATGTCACGACCGCCGACCTCGTCGTCCGGTTCGTCTCCGGGCTGCGCCACATCGCCGCCCATGCGCTCTTCGTCGCCACGGAGTGCGCCCTCGACGGGATCCGGACCCGGCCGTCGCTGGTCTCCTCCCTGTGCCGTCCCAGTCTACATGCCGGTCTCCCGGATGAGCAGGCCGGTGGTGGACACGCGGACCTCGAAGCGCGCCGGCTGGTCGACGTCCACGAAGGTGGCCGATCCGTACTCGGCGTCCACGAGAGGGGCGAGGACGGTGTAGCGGCGGGCCAGCTCGAAGAGGTCGAGAGGCTTCTCCGTCTTCAGGGAGTGGACCGTTCTGGGGCGGCCCCGTTCGTCTTCGATGTCGACGTAGCGTCCCGTCAGCCGGTCCAGCTCGTACTGGGTCTCCAGGCCCAGGACGTTCGCCCAGTAGCGCCACTTCAGGATGTGGGCGTCCACCAGGAGCTGCTCGCCCTGCACCATGAAGGTCGTATCCCGGCCATCGGGGAAGAGGACATGGGCCGCGAACGCCCCGGGACCGGTGGGAACGGTCGTCACCGTCAGCGCGACCTCCTCGCTGGTGAGGCCCCGGTATCCCTGCGTGGAGACCGCGAGGGTGGCACCGAGGGCGGCGAGGGACAGGAAGAGGGCCGAGCCACCTCCGTGCCCCGCGGTCCCGACCCAACGCTTCCGCCGGAACGCCCTCCGGGCGAGGGCCAGGAAGGCGAGGGAGAAGAGGGCGAAGAGGGCGGCCAGGGCCAGGAGGATGTCCATGGAGCGTCGGTCGGAGGATCGCAAGGCAACGTGCCGCGCCCCGACGCCAGGGTCAACGCCGAGGCCCGGCCGATCCCGTCGCGTCGGAGGACGAGCCGCCGTGGGTGGTCGGTCCGGCTCGCCTCCGCGCTTCCTCCAGGCGGCGCAGACGACGGAGCACGTCGGGGTCGGTGGTGAGCTCATCGAGGAGCCGGGCCATGGGCCGCTGCCAGTTGGGACGTTCGTCGGAGCGCGTGCCCGGTACGTTGACCGGCTCCTCCTCGAGCCAGAGATCCTCCACCCAGGGCAAGACCAGCGGGCTCTCGGATCTTCCCAGCCATTCGAGCAAGGCGTCGAGGAGGGGGCCGGGGGGGACGACGGGGCCGCCGGCCACGACCTCCGTGAGCCGCTCCACGTCCTGGCGTCGGGCCGC
>JAWVZK010000043.1:0-18204 GCA_033722275.1 Longimicrobiales bacterium
GGGTCTCCCGGCCGCTGGAAGGGCAGGCAGGATCCCAGGGCCCGAAGTGGAGCGGATCATGCGGGGCCCGGCCGCTCCAGACCCGACCCGACACCTTGGCGAGTCGAGGGCCCGGGGCTTAGGATGAGCAGGAGTGGCCGGCGCTCCAACCGCGCCGCTTCGACTCTGCGTCACGCTCGCCGTGGTACGATGCTTCACCTCAAGCTCTTCGGTGGTGCCTCCCTCGAAGACGAGGACCAAGTCCTGACGGGTCCCGTCGCCCAGCGGCATCGCCTCGCCCTTCTGTCCCTTCTGGCCATCGCTCCTTCCCGTGGACGGATCCGCGAGAAGATCGTCGGGCTGCTGTGGCCGGACCGAGATGGTGCGGGTGCACGTAAGCTGCTTAACCAGTCGGTCTACGTCCTCCGGAAGAGGCTCGGGGAGGACACGGTCATCTCCGTGGGCGATGAGCTGCGGCTCGGGGCGGAGAGTCTGTCCTGCGACGTCGTGGCCTTCGAGGAGGCGCTCCGGGACGGACGGACCGAGGCGGCCATCGCGCTGTACGCGGGGCCCTTCCTGGACGGCTTCTTCCTCGACGGCGCTCCGGCGTTCCAGCGGTGGACGGAGCGGGAGCGGCGCCGACTCGCAGCCGAATACGCCGCTGCCCTCGAGCGCCTCGCCGAGGCTGCTGAAGGGGAAGGCCGGGTCCGCGAGGCCGTGAGGTGGTGGCGAGTCCGAGCGACCCACGATCCCTACGACTCGCGAATCATCGTACGCCTCATGCGGGCGCTCACCTCGTCGGGGAATCCTGCGGGGGCTCTGAGGCACGCCGCCATCCACGAGCGGCTCCTCACCGAGGATCTCGGAATCGAGCTGCCCCGGGAGGTCGGTGCGCTGGTCCGCCGACTCCGAAGCCGACCTCCCGAGAGAGCGACCGAGGAGCGACCGGACGCCTCCCTGGGCAGTCCAGCGGTGGAGACCGAGGAGGACGGACAGGACGCGAACCTGTCTCGGCCGGCTCGCTCTCGGCGGTCCCGCCTCCCGTCCACGGCTGCCGGGTCCGACGCGCGACCAGAGGTCGAGAGGGGCGGCGGTTGGCTCCGTCCGCTGACGATCCTCGGGGCGGCGACCCTCCTGCTGACGATATGGCTCGTCACCACCCGGCCCTCGACGCAGAGGCCCGACCCTGCAGGGTCGACGGGAGAGGAGCGTGCGATCCCTGCGGATCCGCGCGTCGAGACCGTGGTGGAGGAGGCGCAGCGACGACGGAGTGGGGACGATCCCGCCCGCCTGCCGGAGCAACGGACGACGAGCATCGAAGCATATGAGCTCTACCGGCGCGGGACGGACCCCAGGCTGCTGCGTAGCGCGGAGGACGCACGACGGGCCTTCGAGGATCTGCGACAGGCGGTCGCCCTGGACTCGACCTACGCCGCGGCGTGGGCGCAACTCGCGTGTCTGGCTTTGCGGGTGAGCATGGACAACGGAACGGGGCTCCTCAGGAGCGAGCTCCACGCCCTCGCGGGGGAGGCGGCGCGGAGATCGGTCCGGTTGGATGATGCTCTCGCCGAGGGTCACGCCGCTCTCGGACTGGTTGCGATGACCGGATTCGATTTCCAGGCGGCTGAAGAGCATCTCAGACGCGCCGTCGAGCTGGATGGAACGCTGACCCGTCCGCGGGAATGGCTCGTGGGGGTGTACCTCTGGAGGGGCGAGCCGGAACGCGCGCTGGCCACGGCCCGGGAAGCGAGAGCGCTGAATCCGGTGTCGCCCACCGCGAACGCGGAGGTTGCGCGGGCCCTGGCGGCCAACGACCGTTGCGACGAAGCGTTACACTACGCCGAGGAGCTCCTCCGACTGCGTCCGCCCTTGCTTCGAGCCGCGCCAGTCGCGGCACGCTGTCACCTTCTGAACAGGACCTGGGATGAGGCGATCGAGGTGCTGAGACCCCAGGCGGATCCGGCCCGCGATCTGTATTCGACGGCTTTCCTCGGTCACGTGCTGGCCCGAGCGGGAAGACGGGAGGAAGCCCTCGGTATCCGTACGGATCTTCTCGATCGCGCGGCGCGAGAGGGGACGGGTGCGCTGCCACTGGCCATCGTGGATCTGGGGCTCGGACGCATGGACGACGCGGTGGTCGGACTCCACCGGGCGGTGGAGGACGGCTCCCTCTCGGGTCTGCCCGTCCACGCCTCCATCCTGGACGCGATCCTGGAGCCGGCCCTTGGAGATCCGCGCATCCAGCAGCTCCTCGAACGGATCGGGCACTACGCGGCCTGAGTCCCGATCTCGACGGTCACCGTCGTATGAACACTCCGTCCTGGAAGTCGGACAGGAGCATGACGACGTTGTAGGAGACGCGGAGCGTGTCCTTCTCCAAGATCCCCGTCGCTTTCCACGGCCCTGCCAAGCTCCACGCTTCGAAGTCGAAGCGGAGCTCGGAGCCCTCCCGCGCGTAGGTGCCCGGGAGCGCATGGTATGCGAGGGAAGATGAAAGATACTGGAGCTCGAAGCCGCCGGTCGTGTCCAGGACGTACCGGGAGATCGTGCCGGAGCTGTACGGCGACACCCGGTCGTAGGCCGTGGACGACTCGGGAACCGGCGGGAAGCTGTCCCCGACTGCACCGCCGGGTGGCGGGTCGCCCGGCTCCGCCACCGGATCGTACGGTCGGACCGGATCTCCGCAAGCGGCCGAGACGGCCAGCACCAGACCGAGCGCGAGCGCCACCGGGAGTGTATCTCTGATCATGGGTTCTTCCTCCTCATCGTCCGGTATGCCCCTCGAGAGGGCCTCCATACGATGGTCCGGATCGCCCAACCCTCGATCAGCCTTCGATCAACCACGAATCAACCGGCTCGACGGGTCGCCTGGGCTGGTGGCTCGCCGGGGTCGAGCGCTCGCCGTCCGGGATCCGGGAGCCGGGCGCCTCGGGGCCGAGTCCTGCCACCGTCGCCGGATCTCGTGAGCCTCAGTCGATCCGCTCCGGCGTGTACGCCTCCTCCACCACCTCTCCGTCCACGAGGTCCACGTAATAGACCATGGCGTCGGCCCGGGTCGATACGAAGCGTGTCGCTACGGTGCCCTCGAAGAGGATGCCGGCGTCGTTGTCACACGCCCATCCGGGCTTCAGGACGCCGGTCCGGATGAGCCGATGGTAGGTGGGACGCCGTTGAGCCTCGGCGTCGTAGTGTGGGGAGTGGCTGCCCGGGAGGAACCCGAGGCACTCGATCTTGCTCAACTCCTGCGGCCGGGAGTCGGTCGTCCCCTCCTCGAACCAGCACAGCGATCCGGCGCTCGCCCCACCCAGGACGATACCCCGATCCCACGCTTCACGCAGAACCCGGTCGATCCCCTGGGCTCGCCAGATCGCCTGCTGGTTCAGCGTATTGCCTCCGCTGACGACGATCCCGTCCATGGACAGGAAGACCTCCTCCCACGACTGGTCCTGCCGGTAGCTGCTGATGAAGGAGTTCTGGTGGTGGGGCTCGACGTCGAGAGGGGCACAGCTCTGGTACCAGCGGATGATGCCCGACTCCCGGTCGGCCGAAGCGGTGGGCAGGTAGCACAGTCGAGGCCGGGGTTGTCCGGTCAGCGCGCCCATGTAGCGGATGAAGTCGGTGCCGAAGCCTCCGCCGGCGATGAGGATCCGGGGCGTGGCCTGTCGCCCCGGGTTCCCGCGCCCCGGTTCGTGGAGGGAAGCGGCGTCGAGGATGGAGGCCTTGGCGCCGAGGGCGGCGCCCACGGCGGTGGAAGCGAGGAAGTCTCTCCGGTTCATGCTGATCTCCCGGGACGTCGTCGACACGTATGCGCAAGAGGATTCTGCAGCCTACGCTTCCGTCGCCCGCTCCGCGAGGGTCGCTCGGCCATGCGAGCGTGGACGCTACTCGGACATCGGGCTGTGTCCAGCGGCGCGGCCAGCGTCCGGCGGTCCGCCCACGCTCCAGTGGCCCGGCCAGGCTCCCACCGGCCCGGGTCCAGCGACCTGGTCAGGGTCCAGCGTCCCGGCCAGGCCTCTACTCGACGAGGATGATCTCCCGGAGATCCACGCGGCCGGCCCTCCGGGCGGGGAGGTAGGTGGCCAGGGCAGTGGCGCCTCCCATGGCGACCAGGGCTCCCGCGACGGACAGCGGATCGAGGGGGCTGACGCCGTGGAGGAGGGCTCCGGCCAACCGTCCCCCGATCATCCCCAGGGCCAGACCCGCCGACATGCCCACGGCCACAACGGGTGCGACGGCCCGGACCTGGTCGGCCTCGAGCCTGGAGGGATACGCGCCCAGGGCGAGCCGGATGCCCAGCTCGGTCCGACGGGTTCGGACTGCATAGGCCACGACCCCGAAGAGGCCGACGACCGAGAGGAGCCAGGCCAGACTCGCCAGCGCCATGACCAGGGCGCGTGAGGCTCGCGGGATGGCCACCCATGCCTCCACCAGATCCGACATGGGGGCTATGCCTTCGATGGGCTCGCTCGAATCCACGGACCAGATCGCGTCCCGTACCGTCGCAGCGTGCTCCATGGGCTCTCCCCTCACGCGCACGTAGAGTCCCTGCGTGCCCCGGGGGTCGCCCTGGTACGGCGCGTACAGCATGGCCGGTGGAGGGGCAGCCGGTCCGAGGGACCGGACGTCGGCGACGACCCCGATGATCGTCAGCTCCCGGTACCGTGGATTGTGGGTGCTCAGGAGAGCTTCCCCACTGCGCGGCCGTCGGGGTAGTGCTTCGCTGCGAAGGCCTCGTTGACCACGGCGACTCGTGGGACGCCGACGAAATCCCGGGATCGGAAACCCCGCCCCCGGACGATCTCCATTCGGGCGGCCTCGAAGAGCCCCCCGTCCACCCTACGCCATTCCTCCCGTGTCCCGAGGCCGGGATCCCGCTCGCGGTCATGGAAGAAGATCCGGGCGAAGTCGTCCTCGGCCTGGAAGTCGACGTACCCGATGAGTCCGGCACGCTCGACGACGGGGAGCCGCTCCACCGCGTCCACGACCTGGCGGAAGTAGGCGGTGCGCTCCCCCGCGGCGTCTCCCCACACGTCGCCGAAGTAGAGGGTCAGCAACCCCTCGGGCTCGATACCCACGTCGGTGCTCAGGAGCTGGCCCGTGCTCCGGACCGTGAGTCCCGCTCCGATGCACAGCATCGTCGCGACGGCGATCTCGACGGCGACGAGACTTCGGGTTCCCCGGATCCCCTCATGCACCCGTCGATCGTCCGCCATCGGAGACGAGGCGTGCCGGAGTGCGATGCGGAAGGTGGGCGCGCTGAGGAGGAGTGAGCCGAGGACGGCCGTGCCCACGGCCACCGTCGCGACGCCGGGATCCAGGAGGGCCTGGAGCACGGGCACCCTCGCCGCCGACTCGGGGATCCGGATCCACACCGGCACCAGCTCGCCGATCCTGGAGAGGATGAACGGCGTCGCCGCGAGTCCGATCACGGCGCCCGCCAGGGCGAGCCCCACCGTCTCCAGCGCGAGGACGCGAGCGACCTTGTCTCGCCCAGCGCCCAGCGCCGTCCGGATTCGTAGCTCGCCCTCGCGGGCGAAGGCCCGGATCCGAAAGAGAGTCGTGAGGTTGACGAGGGACACGAGCAGCACGAGGAACGCCGCCACGGCCAGCGCCACGATGACGGGTCGCACGGCTTCCACGGAGACCTCGTGGAGCGGTTCGACGAGGAAGGTCCATCCCTCGAACAGCGGATATTCGCCTTCGATGTGCTCGACGAGGGGCCGCAGCTCCCGCTCCACTTCTGCCACGCTCGCACCGGGCACGAGCCGGCCGAGCACGTTGAAGTGGATGTTGCCCCGGGGCATCGCCGCCAGCTCGTCGTCACGGAGGGGGATGTAGAGGGGCGTGGGGGAGATGAACTCGAAGCCGTCCGGAAGGACGCCGATGACGGTGCGGGGGTCTCCCTCGAAGCTCAGAACCGAGCCCACGGCGTCGGGACTCGCGTTCATCCGATCGCGCCAGAACCCGTGACTCACCACGACCGTGGCCGCAGCCCCGGACATCCGGTCCTCGTCGCCGAAGAGCCGACCCAGCGCCGCCTCGACACCCAGGACCTGGAAGAAGTCCACCGAGACCTCCTGGGCGTCCATGACCTCCGGCCGCCCATCGACCATGAGATACGCGGCGTCCGTGTGGAACGCGGCCACCGGATCCAGGGAGGTGATCCGCGCCTGGAGATCGACGTAGTTCGGTCCCGAGATCACGTCCCGGAGCTGGCCGTTCTCCAGGTTGCTGCCCCACACGATCATCACCGACTCCGCGTTCGGATACGATGGATCGTGGAGGAGCGTCCCCCGCACGTAGCTGAACACCGAAGCCGTGGCGGCCACGGCGCACGCCAGGACGAGGACCGTCGTGGCCACATATCCCTTCGACCGCCACAGCGATCGGATCACGAACCGCAGGTCCAGCGCCCACCCTCGCTTCATCGTCATCGTCTTCCTCCTCACCTCGTCCATCCACACGCCCACTGCGGCGATCAAGAGCCCTCGCACGGCTGCCAGCGTAGCCCCCGCACCGCCGCCGTGGCGGCGCCACCGGTATTCCGCCATCTCCACCATCTCGGCTCCGAAGCGTCGTCGGTGGCGGCGCGGGTAGAGCCACAGGAGCCATCGGAACAGCCCGACGGGGGCGTTCATCGGCTCTCCTCCAGGAGGTCCAACGCCCGGACCGCTTCCAGCAGCTCCGCCTGTCGCTCGGCTTCCTGCTTGAGGGCCGCCAGCCCCGTCTTCGTCGTGCCGTAGATCTTCCTCGGAGCACCGACACCGTCCGGCGGCGACTCCTCCTCCAGCGGCTCGACCCATCCGTTGTCCACGAGCGACGCCAGGGTGCGATAGAGAGAGCCGGCGTTCAGCCTCAGCGCGCCTCCCGACCGCTCCTCCAGCTTCTCCATGAGCGCGACGCCGTACGTCGGCTCCTCGGCGAGGAGCAGGAGGATCATATGGTGGGCCGGCTTCAACGGTCTGCTCATGAGCGTGGAAGAGCCGGAGCCTCGCAATCTACAATATGCATACTGCATATTAATCGGACGTCCACTGCCCGGCCAGGGGTCGCGGCGCGATCCCGGGTGGGACCGAGCCGATGGCCGGTGGGCGATCCCGGCTGGGACCCAGGCCCTCCGCGGTGGACGATTCCGGGTGGGACCGAGGTCCTTCCTCTCCTCCAACCGCTGGAGCGTGGCGCAGGCTCAACCGGCGAGGCGAAAGAAGTCCCGTACCTCGGGATGGGTCCGGACGGTGTGTCGAAGAGGGGAGTGAAGTGGAACCAATGCAGGGGCCACCCTTTTCGATGACTCCGTTCCAGGAGCATCCGAACCCGTCGGGGGTCGTCTCCCAGCTCGGCGTGGATGGCCGCCTCCGCCACCAGGAGTCCTCCTTGTGTGTGCCGCACCCCTCTCAATGCGCGAAGGGTGTCGATCCGACTCCGCGCAGCCTGCTCCAGTCCGAGCCTGGCGTCGATGAATCCCGTCCAACCCAGATGATCCCGATGGGTGGGATCGTCGGGGAGGAGCTGGAGGAAGATCGCCCGAGCCGGGCCGAGACGGCCCGCCGCCATGAGGAGTCGCGCTTTGCGATTCAGGCGTGCCAGCGAATCGGACGGCGGAGCATCCTCGGGGAGGGGTGTGGCCTTCAGGGTCGCCGATCTCCGCTGCGGCGACGGCCAGTGACTGCCACCCATGTCGGTGGAAGGTACGGGCCGCCGTCAGGGCTTGTACGGACGGATCCGCGGACCGCTGCAGGAGCTGGCGGACCTGGGCCGCGCGACCGAGAGCCGCCGACGCGCGGATCCGAAGACGCAGCATGGGTTCACTTCCGTGGCGGCCGTATCCCATCCCACATCAGGATCCAGGGACAGGATCACGTCCAGCGCGGCTCGGGGTCGGCCGGAGCGGGGGAGCTCCCGGCCCACCTGGTAGCCGCCGAGTCCCGAATGTGGATGCTCGGCCCGGGCCGCCTGCGCCCCTCTCAGCTCAGCGGCCCGGTCTCCTCGACCCATGGCCTCGAGCCAAGCGAACTGGGCCGCGTCGAAGCGCGTGAGCTCGTCTCGCCGTGGCCGGAGGTCGTCCAGGGTCCTGGCCACTCGGGTTCGGTCGTCCAGGTTCTCGAACCAGACCGCCTCCCAAAGGAGGTAGCCGACCGCCGTGGTATCCAGCTCGTCGGCGTGGCGGAACGAGGTCGCCGCCGAGTCGAACCTCCCGCGAAGAAACAGACCCATCGCGCGGTCGGCGATGCGGTAGGAGTCTTACGACGGTGTCGGGACGACGAAAGGATGCTCCGGAAGGTCCGCGCACAGGTGTGCGGCAATGGTGCCGACGACCCGGGAGCCTAGACGCTCCAGGGCGGGAGCGGGATCGGAAGGTCCACCGCCTCCTCGAGGACCCCCGATGATCCGCTTTCCTCCCTCGCGGGTCACCGTGGCCACGAGCTCGGGACTCCCCCGGGCGTAGCGCACGGTTCCGGTGACGACGATGCCCCCAATTCGTTGCGGACCACCCAGACCGCGTCCGCGATGCTGTGTCGGGCCCGCTTCGAGCTCGACTCCGGGCAGAACATGGCCATGAGCCGGTCGCGCGTCATCGTCCTGCGCTCCGCCCGGGCGAGAACGGCCAACAGGGCGAGCTGCCGCTTCTGCGTCACGCGTCCGGACACGGGTCCCTCGGGGCCCTCCACGGTGGGGGTCCCGAAGAGTCGGAAGGTGTACATCACGCCTCCCGGCGAGGTGGTCCCCGATCCGTTCCGACACCCTCGGGCCCCGGGCACCCGAGCCTCGTCCCTCAGGAATCGGACGATCGTGAGTGGAACGATGACCGGACGATGTGGGGACGAAAGGGCTCGGCATCACCGCGGACCATTCGAGGCGGTCATCGCCCATATGCGTGACGCGCTGGAGGCGCAGGGTGTGGCCGGACGGAAGCGGGAGGAGCTCCTGTCCATGTTCCGGAGACTCAGGGATCAGATGGTGGGTGGCTAGCCCGCCGGTCCGTGAAGGCGTCGCTCGTCGACCGTGGCGCCGAGGCGACACGCGGGGTCACTGGCTCTTCAGCACCGTCATCGGATCGACGCGCGACGCCCGCCGAGCCGGCACGTAGCCGGCCGCGAGCCCCACCAGAGCGACGACCACGGTCACCAGGAGGTACGTGACGGGATCGAGGGTCGGAAGGTCGTAGAGGAAGCTCTCCAGGACCCGGCCGCCGGAGACGGTGATCGCGGCACCCAGGACGAGACCGGTCACGCAGAGCTTGAGCCCCTCGGTCAGCGTCGTCCCGACGACCTCTCGATCCCGGGCCCCCAGCGCCAGACGGAGCGCGACCTCTCGTGTGCGCTGCACGACGGAGAAGGCCACCACTCCGTAGACGCCCAGCAGAGCGAGCACGGTGGCCAGCCCGGCCAAGCTCACGACGAAGAGCGTCCGGAAGCGGGGCAGGGCCATCGACTGTGCGATGCGGTCGTCGAGGATGACCTCCCGCCGCACCGACGTGGTAGGCGAGAGCTCGGCGACCACCTCCCGGGCCCGAGACAAGGCCGTTGCCGGATCGTCTGCGCGGAGGATCCACTGATCGATGGTCCTCCGGCTCTGGCTCGCGGGCAGGTAGATCTTCGGCTCCGCCGGCTCCCGGATCGACTGGTGACGAACGTCGCCCACGACGCCCACCACGGTGCGCCACTCCTCGCGCTCCGCATCCCGGATGCGACGACCGATGGCGGTCTCGCCCGCCCAGTAGGCGTTCGCCAGCGCCTCGTTGACTACCGCGACCTGCTCGGCCTGCTCGCCATCCGCCTCCGCCAGGGCACGACCCTGCAGGAGCGGGATGCCCATCACGTCCAGGTAGTCGGGAAAGACCACGGTGATGAGCACGCTGGCGTCCTCGACGAGCGTCCGATCGGCGAGCTCGATGTCGACGGAGGTGACGGAGGTGGAGCCCGACAAGGGGACCTGGTTGCTGCCGCTGATCCGCATGGCGGGAAGAGCGCGGAGGCGATCGTGAAGCTCCATGCCGAACTGACGGCGTGCCGCGCGGGCTTCCTCCTCGTTCCCATATCCTTCCACGTCCGGTGAGACCGACATCACGGCGAGTCCCGCGGTGGGAAAGCCCCGCTCTTCGGTCGAGAGGTTCACGTAGCTCCGGGACAGAAGGCCCGCGCCCACCAGGAGGGTGAAGGCCAGAGCCACTTCGGCGACGACCAACGCGGCACGGGCCCGGCCACCCGAGCCCCCGGCCACGGCTCTCGCTCCCTCGGCCATGGCCTGTCCCGGATCGACCCTGGCTGCGCGAAGCGCGGGCAGGATGCCTACGAACATGGCTGTGACGGTCGTGACCGCGACACCGAAGACGAGCACCGTGGAGTCCATGGCCACGCTCTCGACCCGGGGAAGCGAAGGCGGAAGGAGCCCGGTCAGTCCCGGAAGGGCCACCGCCGCCAGCACGACGCCGATGAGGCCGCCGAAGATGGCCAGGGCGGCGCTTTCGACGAGCAAGCCTCGGACCAGTCGGCCCCGCTCGGCGCCGAGAGCCGCGCGCACCGCGAGCTCTTGGCGACGCGCGATGCCGGTCACGCTGAGGATGTTCGCGATGTTCAGGCAGGCGATGGCGAGGACGAGGCCCACGGACCCGAGAAGGAACCAGAGGGTGGTCTGCACACCTCCCACCTCGGCTTCGAGAAGGCCTTCGACGTTCGCCCCGAAGTCCTGCTGCTCGTCCGGATACCGTTCGGAGAGCCGGTCCTGAAGGGCTCCGAGCTCGGCCTCGAGAGAGGCGACGGTCGCCCCGGGCTCGAGACGTCCGATGGCCGTGAAGGACTGGCTGTCCCGCGCTCCCGCCTTCTGGCCTTCCGGCCGCGACGTCCACAGCTCCGCGCCCTCGAAGCCCGGGACCGCGAAGCCCGGAGGCATGACCCCGATGACCGAGTGGGGGGTCCCGTCTAGGGTGATGCCGGTCCCCAGCACGTCGGCGCTCCCGCCCAGCCGGTCGAGCCAGAATCCGTGGCTGAGGACGGCCACCGCGGACGCTCCGGGTCGGTCATCGTCCGGGAGGAGGACACGTCCCATCGCCGGCGGCACGGCCAGGACCTCGAAGATCCCGTGGGTGACGGCCAACGTCGAGATGTTCTCCGCCCGATCCGGCCGCTGCCAGGTCCGGTCCTCGAACGTCACGATCCCGACGCTCTCGAGTCCGGTGTTGGCCTCCTGCCAGTCGTTGAAGGTCGGAACGGAGAGGGGGAAGCGGCGCGCGAAGTTCCGGAGCATCAGACTCGAGTGGTCCATCCACTCGGGATTGGTCTGCCATGCAGCCACCAGACGGTCGGGCTCGGGGAAGTCGAGGGGCCGGAGCAGGACCCCGTTCACCACGCTGAAGACGGCGGTCGTCGCCCCCACGGCCACGGCCACGGTGGCGGAGACGGCGGCCGCGACGGCGGGGCGATGCCGTACCCGTCGGACCACGCTCCGGAGGTCTTCGATCCATCCGCCCCCGAGCGTCCTCCCTCTTCCGTTCGCCCGGCGCACGGTCCGCCGGCTCTCCAGCGGACGGCTGCCCAAGACCTGTCGCCAGGCCCACCAGTCTGCGGCCCGGCGGCCCCGCTTCCTTCGCCGGCGGGAATACCCCTCCCTCAGGTCGCCCTCGACCACGTCCACCAGCTCCGACGGAACCAGACGTCGGAGAAGCCAGACCGCGAGTCGCGGTGGGCCGGATCCGGGAGTCACGTTCCGTCGCCGCCGGCCGAACCCGCAGCCGCGTCGAGAGCCGACTCGAGGCCGTCCCACATGCACAGGAGCCGCTGCCGTGCCTCATCGAGGGCGACGACTCCTTCGGGCTCGACGGCGAAGTACCGACGGGCCCTTCCTCCCCGCTCGTCCGTGGGCAGCGCCTTCCACGACCGCACCATCCCCTTTTCCTCCAGGCGGGTCAGGGTGATGTAGATCGCGCTGATCGACGCCTCACGGGCCGCCGTGCGGTCCAGCTCCTCTTGGATCCGCGCGCCGTAGGCGTCCTCGCCCAGCCGCATGACGGCCAGGAGCGCCAACTGCTCGAACTCGCCGAGGTGGTCGGTCTTGGCCATGCGGTTCCCCATTCACAATGTTAATGTTAACAATGTTAAAAAGGGTCCCGCGGATCCGCAATACGGAGGACGCCGACTCACTCCGCGGAGAGCGCTTCCACCGGATCCACACGGCCCGCTCTCCGAGCGGGAAGGACCAGAGCACAGGTTCCGACGACCGTGAGCACACCGACGGTGAGCGCCACGGTCAGGGGATCGCCCGGCTCGATCTGATACAGGTAGCTCCGCAGGAGGCGACCGGAGGCCAACGCCAGAGCGAGCCCGCCGACCAGTCCCGTCAGCACGGGAATCGCTCCGCTCCGCGCCGCATGTCCGACGATCTCGGACCTCTGAGCCCCGAGGGCGATACGCACCCCGAACTCCGGCACTCTCTGCGCCACGCTGTACGCCGTCACACCGTAGACGCCGACGGCGCCGAGCAGGAGCGCCAGCACGCCGAAGCTGGACAGGAGCAGGGCCAGGAACCGCGTCTGTCCGGCGGAGCGCCCGATGACGGTCTGGAGGTCGTCCACGCCGGCGATGGGCGATGCGGGGTCCACGCGATCGACGACGCTTCGGAGCTGGGCCTTGAGAACGTCCGGGCGAATCGTGCGAACCACGAGCCAGGCGGGAATCTCCCAGTTCCACTGGGCATGGGAGACGTAGACCTCGGGCACCGGCGCACGCCCCAGGGAGAACTGGCGTACGTCACCGACCACGCCCACGACCCGATACCGGACCGCGTCCCGGGAGAAGAAGGCGATGCTCTTGCCGACGGGATCCTCGTCTGGCCAGTGCTCCGCGACGAAGGCCTGATTGACGACGATCACGGGCTCGGTGTCCTGGCGGTCGGCGTCCGTGACGGGGCGTCCCTGGACAATGGGGATCCGAAGCGTCTCGAAGTAGTCCCCGAAGACCGCCCGGAAGTTGGTGGTGGGCGCGCCGTCCTCCTCGATGACCTCCACGTCCTGAGGATACGTGGGGAAGCTCCAATTGCCGGGGCTCCCGGCGAGAATGTTGATGCCGCTCGCCGTCTGCACGCCGGGCACCGTCTTCAACTCCTCGACGACCTCGCGGTAGAAGCGGTTGAAGGCCGCGCCGCCGGAATGTCGGTCGCCGAGAGGATTGGCCCGGAAGGCCACCACCCCCTGGGTGTCGAATCCGGGATCCACCGAGAGCAGCTGACCCAGCGATCGGAGCATGAGGCCCGAACCGAGCGTGACCACCACCGCCAGCGCGAGCTCGAGGGCGACCAGCCCGCGGCTCAGCCGGCGAGATCCTCCACGACCCACGGTTCCTCGGCCCGCGCCGCCCATCTGGACACCCGGGAGAGGTCGACTGGCGCGCAGCGCTGGCCAGAGCCCCGAGAGGAGGGTGGCCCCCATCGTGAGGAACAGGGCGAAGCCCAGGACGCGTCCGTCGACGGACACCGACTCGATTCTCGGAAGACTCGCTGGGGCGAGTCTCACGATCACGTCCGTCAAGGACGTGGCCGCCGCGATTCCGAGGACTCCCCCCAGGATGGCCAACACCGACGTCTCGACGAGGAGCAGGCGGACGAGGCCGGCGCGGTCCGCGCCCAGGGCGACGCGCAGGGCGAGATCCCTGGCACGGGTCTCGCCCCGGATGAGGAGCAGGTTCGCCACGTTGACGCAGGCGATCAGGACGACGAGGCCCACCGCTCCGAGCATGACCCAGAGGGCCGTGGAGGTCTCTTCGAGGAGGTCGTCCTTGATGGGCGTCACCCCGGCAGCCGCCACCTGGTCCTCGTCGAAGAAGCCGGGTAGCCGACGTCGCAGCTCCGGAGCGAGGGCACGGACCTGCGCAGTCGCTTGCTCCACCGTCGCTCCGGGCGCGAGCTTCGCGATGCGCCAGCTCACGTACCAGGAGCTGTCGTCCTCCGCGACGGTGCCGGCGGCAACGGGGATCGGCGTCCATGCGGGGACGTCGGCACGATAGGGTTGGAATCCCGCGGGCATGACGCCGACTACGACGTGAGACCGGAGCTGGTCCAGGTTCAACTGCACGGTTCGGCCGACGATGTCCGGATCGCCGCCGAAGCGGGATTGCCACAGACCGTGGCTGAGAATCACGCTGTTGGCATCGTCCGGGACCGCGTCCTCCTCCCGGAGGACCCTCCCGAGCTGCGGCTCGATGCCCAGGATCCGGAAGTACCCGGGGGTGACCCGCCCCACTTGCAGCTCCAGAGGATCTCCGGCTCCGCTGAGGACGCCGGTCCAGATCGCGATGCCGGCGACCTCGTCCAGCGCCGGCACCCGCTCCTCGAACTCCCGGACGAGGGACGCGTTCGAGTTGGTTTCGGGCCAGAGCGCGACGAGCCGGTCCGCCTCGGGATACGGGAGCGGCTCCAGCATCACACCGTCCACGACGCTGAAGGTGGCCGTGCTGGCCCCGATCCCGAGTGCCAGCGTGATCACCGCCAGCGTCGCGATTCCTGGCGAGCGCCTCAGCCCGCGCAGGGCGTACCTCACGTCTCGTGCCATCGAACCCATGGTCATTCCCCTCCCTCTTCGTCCCAGATCCATGAACAGCGAGATCCATTCCCGTGTGGCTCCCAGGGCCACGTCCGCCATCGCCCGAGCCCAGACCGCTACCCGGGCACCCACTCCGTCCGCCGCGTCCAGCCGGTATCGGAAGACGGTCTCCATGTCCGTGCCCCATCGTCGTCGGAACCTGGACGGAAAGAGGCGGAGGAGCGCCCGATACGGGCCCGGAGCCGTGGGGTCGCGCTCAGGCATCGAGGAGATCCACGCTGCGAGCGTCGGCGACGAGGGCGTCGAGCCGTCGGGCTTCGGCCCGGGCCACCCGACGACCCAGGCGGGTCAGCCGCACATAGGTCCTGCGGGGGTCGGCGTCGGCGGGTCCCTCGCACTCCTCCAACAGTCCGTCCTCGAGCAGATCCCGGATCCTCCGGTACAGGTTGGCCGGATAGAGCTTCCGGCCTGCCTCGGCCGTCTCGATGCGCTGCACGATCTCCGTGCCGAAGCTCGGGCCCTCGGTCACGCTCATCAGGACCCGGAAGGTGAGCGGGTGGAGGGGAAGGAAATCTCCCGGGGGCGGAGGGGCGGACATGTCCTGGTCTCCCTGAATAGTGTCAGTCTGATAATGTCACTGTGATTCTGTCTCTTTGACACTCATGGCCCGGGAAGGGTTGCAGCCGGAAGGAGACAGCGTGTGCGTCACTCCCTTCCCACGAGATCGCCCAGGCGCTCGTCGAGAAGGGGCACGGAGAAGCCGAGGAGCAGGCGCCACTCGTCGACGGCGAGCGTGGCGGGACCGTCCGCGGGCTCTGCGGAGGGAAAAGAGAGCACGCGCGGGGTCGGCTCGCTGGAGCCCTGCCATGTGGCACCCATCGCCAGGTCGGCCCAGGGCGTCCGGACGGACAGCCCACCTCCGAGGAGCACGAAGTCCATCTGCTGGCTGGTGTGGCTGACGACGGGCTGGAGCTCGGTGAAGTCGATGACGTCGCCGGTCGCCGCGGACCGGTTCGTCACGGCGCTCGCAAAGACCGAGACGTGCTCCGAGGCGTTCCAGCGGACCCCGATCCCTCCGTTGATCACTGCGTCGCGCTCCTCCGTCACGGTGTAGCGGATCGGGGCCCCGGTGCTCTGTCCGACGACCGTCGAGTCGGACTGCAGCAGGATGTGCCCGGGCACGCCCGCGAAGTACTCTGCAGACACGTGCAGTTGCCACGGGCCGCTGCTCCAACCGACGCCCGTGCCTACCGCCCAGGGCGTCTTCCAGCGTGTCGGACGATTCCGCTGGACGGTGCTCTCGACGATGTTGTCGACTGGCCCGCCCGCCGTGTCCACGAGACCGATCGCCAGGTTCTGGTAGCGGATCGACCCGCTGCGGGAGAGCGGCCAGTAAGGCAGCGTCGTGGTGAGCCCCATCGACCAGGAGGCGTTTCTCCAGGCGATCCCGGCCTTTGCCACCAGTCCCTTGTCACCGACCGAGTAGGAACGTTCGATCTCGAGCGCCTCGACCTCGCGTGTCTGGTTGACTGCGACCAGGTCCAGAAGAGCCGTGCGGCGAAAGGACCGGTCGTACCAGAAGGCGGTGGCCCCGACGCTCAAGTGGTCCGAGAGCTCGTACGCCCATCCCAGACCCGCCCAGTCATCCTTGTATCGGGTCTGCAGGTCCACGACGCCGATGAAGTCCTCCTCGCCCGGGAGGGAGGCGAACAGATCTCCGCTCCGCTCGTCCCTGAGCTGGAAGCCCATCTCCGCCCGGTGGCGCGTCAGGATGCCGAAGGCAAACTGATGATTCGCCAGGATCGAGAGGGAGAAGGTGCCGACGAGAAAGCCGGGTGCGCCGCCGAAGCTCGTCTGGCGAAGATCCCGGCCGAGGCCGAGTCCGTCCCGCACGCGGACGGACGTCCACTGGTACACCCTCGCGCTCGCCACGAACGAAGGATCCTCCTCGTGCGGCAGGCGGGCGGGGTTGTAGAAGAGAGCGGCCGCGTCGGTGACGCTGCCGATCACGGCTCCTCCCAGGAGCACGGACTCGTTGCCGAAGTGGTCGCCCCAATAGTGAGCGAGCGGGCCTCCGGCGGCCGTCGGGACGCCGAGGGCGACCGCGACGAGGGTGAGGACCGATCCGGGTCTGGGCCGGCGACGCATCGAGAGACGGACGGGCGAGGGAGGAGGCGCGGACACGCAGCATTCTGGCCTGCGCCGAACCCGGACGAAAGGCGCGGGTCCGGTCGACTACATCATCTCCAGGGCCATGCGCACGGCGGCGTAGGCGTTCACGACCCCACCCGTGGCCGAGAGCTCGCCGAAGGGCACGAGCTCGTCGGATCCAGGCCGGGGGACCTCGACGTCGACATACTTCGTCGACGACTCAAGGATGATCCGCTTCACCTCCGACGCGGTCAGCTCCGGAAAGTACGCCATCAGCAAGGCGGCCACGCCGGTGACGACCGGAGCCGCCATGCTCGTGCCGTCCTCGCGTCTGAAGTCGCTCCCCGGGTACGTGGAGAGGATATCCATGCCCGGCGCGAAGACGTCGACACGGGTCCGTCCATAGTTGGAGAAGGGGGCCGCCAGGCCGTCCACGCTCCAGTTGGCCGCACCCACCTCGATCCAGCCTTCGGCCCGGCCTCCCTCGAGGTACTCAGGGGTGGGATAGCTGGCCTCGACCTCGATATCCTCTCCGTCGTTGCCCGCGGCGTGGATCATCAGGACGCCGTGCTCCTCGGCATAGCGGACCGCGTCGTCGACGAGGCTCTTCTGCGGAGAGAAGGCCTTGCCGAAGCTCATGTTGATGATGTCCGCACCGTTGTCGACGGCATACCGGATGGCATTGGCCACGTCCTTGTCGCGCTCGTCGCCGTCGGGCACCGCGCGCACCGTCATCAGGCGAACGCCGTCAGCGATGCCGTCGATCCCGATGCCATTGCCTCGGACCGCCCCGATGATGCCGGCCACGTGGGTACCGTGCGAGGGATCGGGACCCATCACGTCCCGGTTGCCGTAGATCCGCTCCGAGCCGTCGGAGGGATCGTCGGCGACGACCTCACGGGCGTCGAACGTCGGATCCAAGCCGTATTCCAGGAGCGACTGGTACGCCTCGGCGGCCTCCTCGAGCTCCGGTCGACCCAGGCCGGCCCCATGGAGCTGCAGGTAGATGCTCTTGGCCTGAACCACGGCCTGCTGCAGGGCCGAGATCTCCCGGACGATCGCGGGAGTGAGCTCGCTCTCCGGTACGCCGGCTTCGCGGGCCAGCACCGGGAGGGCGAAATCCAGCGCGGCGCTGAGCTGCTCGATCCGCTGAAGCGTCTCCTCCGTCTCGGCGCGACGCTCCTCGAAGGCGGCGGAGATCCGGGCACACGTCAGGTCGCGGGGCGGCTCCTCGCCTCCCGAGCACGCCGCGTGAAGGCGGGTCACCTCCAGCGTCTCATGCCTCACGTTCCGGCCGTCGGGGCCCCCGATGAAGTTCCAGCCCCAGACGTCGTCGACGTAGCCGTTGCCGTCGTCGTCCACTCGGTTGTCGGGTTGCTCGTCCTCATTGCGCCACAGCGTCTCACGGAGATCGACATGCGTGGTATCGACTCCTCCGTCGATGACGGCCACGACGACGGTTCGGAGCGGTTGTCGGTCCACGAGCAGTTCGCGGTAGGTCCGGGCCGCGCTGACTCCCGGAACCCGGTCCTCTTCCAGGTCCA
>JAWVZK010000044.1:0-18170 GCA_033722275.1 Longimicrobiales bacterium
AGAGACCCATGCTCGACGGCATCGACGCCTGCTCCGCCGCCTCGAGCCAGGGCTTCGGATGGTCGTGGCTCGCATGATGGGTGGTGTCCGCCGGAAGGAAGTGGCTCGAGACCACCACCATCGTCTCGCCCCTGGGAAAGACGGCGAGCTGGCCGTCCATGGGGAGGAGGACGGGGGCATACTCCGGAGCGTAGAGGCTCCGGGGCCGCCGCAGACGGGGGACCATGGCCTCGGGCTCCGCCGTGGCCGGTGCGAGGAGCGCCTCCGCCGACGGCATGTAGTCCCGACCCAGAGGATGGTCGTGCCCGATCACCTGGTCCCGGTACGACGGGCTCCGGGCCGGGATGCGCTCCCATCCCTTCTGCCAGCCATGACGCACCGTGAGCTCGGTGAGATCGTCTCCCCACCGGAGACGGAAGGGATTACGCGCTTCGCTTCGGATCTCGCTCGCGACCCAACGCGCGAGATGCGCCGTCCGCCGATCGTTCCCCTCGACGAGATAGAGGGGATCGGCGAGAGTCCAGAGCCGCTCCACCAAGGCATGGACGCGATCCGTCGGCTCCGCCACCCCGGCGTCCTCACGACCTTCCCCTTCCCGGGCTTCGTCGAGAACGTCCCGAACGCGTCCCTCCACCGGCCAGCGCGGGATCGACCATCGTCTCGCCCGGTCCCGGTCCATGCCCGAGAGGGCCTCGTCGAAGGCCGCCTGGGATCGTCCGTATCTCCCGAGACCGTGGAGGGCGAACCCCTCCAAGGCGAGGCACCACCAGCTTCGACCGCCCTCGGGACCGCACTCGCGGGCCGTCGCCAGCGCCGTCTCCCACGCACCGGCTTCGGCCCGATACCAGACACGCTGCCCGAGGATCCAGGAATCCCGGGGCACCAGCGTCTGGAGGGAGTCCAGCTCGGCGATCAAGGCCCGACGCGCGTCGACGATCTCCGACGCCTCGGGCCCCGGGTACCACTCCCCTTCCCCGAAGGTGACGCAGATCCTCCCCACGACCTCGTCGCACGATCCGCCGAAGCTTCCGTACGTCCGGGGCAGGTGTCGCACACGGATACGCTCGAAACTGGCTTGCGCCCCTCGAGCGACGCTGGCGACGTCGCTCGAATCCACCGCCACGGCCGTCGTGTCCGGAGACCCTCGCACGACCTGGGCACGGCTCGGTGATCCGACGATGGCGATCCACCAGAGCAAGAAGGCCGCTCGCCGCAAGATCGGCGCGTCGAGATTCGGGGTTCCACAGGCCACGGACGACTCCTTCGAGTGTACCGGGAAGGTGGCTTCACGCATCGCCGTACGCGAGCGTCCGGGCTCAGCCTCCGAGCACCAGTCCCACGCCGAGGAGTCCCGCGATGAGAACAGAGCCCACGGCGATCTTGGTCGCGCTCCAGGTCCCGTCTCCATCGGGTTCCAGCTCCTTCGTCCAGTAGAGGACGCTCCCACATTCCCGACCCCGGGAGTCCTGATACTGCGGTGGAGCGCTCAAGGCCCGTGGATAGACCTCGACGCCGGCGATCCGGTCGATGGTCAGGTACTCGTCGACCGACGTGACCAGCTGGTTGATCCGCACACCGTCGACGTACACCTGGGCCGGACAGTCGCCGGAGTACACCCACCAGCGGTCGAACGGCCCCGGAACCGGCCGCACGGTCATGCCGGGGGCGGCGAGAGGGAGGTTGGAGGGCCGGGACGCCCTTCTCCGGTCGATCTCCTCTTCCCCGAGGAAATATCCGCCGAACGCCGGGTTCCGCCGACGGCGCTCGAAGTCCGCCAGTCGCCGCAGACTTCTAGAGGAACGGGCCTCCACCGTCACGGCCTCCAGCGGGATGGCCGCCACGTTCAACCGGACCAGGATCTCGACATCGGCGTGGGGCTCGAGCCGGAAGGGAGCCGTCTCCCAGTCGGCGTACCCGAGATGGGTCGCCTCCAGGTGCATCGGGCCATCCCCGGCCGACTCGAGGACGAAACGGCCGATGGTGTCCGACACGGCACGCGCGAGCAGCCGGCCATCGGAGGCCCGGAGCTCGACGACGGCGTCGGGGATCGGATGCCGATCGGCCTCGACGACCGTGCCGCGAATCGTCTGCCCGCCGGCGCCTCCGGGGAGGATCGTGGCCACCAGACAGCCGGCGAGGACCGCCATCCGCGCTGCTTCGCGCCGCGTCTTCATCGGTATCTCCGCATCACCCGTCTCCAGGCACGTCCCATACCCGTCTCCAGGGATTCCCCATCTCCAGGGATTCCCCATCGGGCCATACGACGGCGGGTGCCGGGTCTTTCGCCGAGCCGGGGCGTGACGCGGAGTCGTCCTCGCGAGTTGGCCCGGGTGGATTCGAACCACCACCGCCGGTTCCAAAGACCGGTGTCCTGCCATTAGACGACGGGCCAGACGTGTGCGAGTGAGGAGGCTCCACACGAGGATCGCTCCCCCGGAGCATCCTCAACGTAGCTTCGCACGTCCCACGCTCGAGTCAACGCCTGGCGTCGCTCCGGGGACGAGGCCGGCGGCGGGATCCCCCTCCGCACCCCCCCACCGTGGATCAGGAGACGAGCACGACCTCGGGCATCGATGGCAAGGTGCGGACCGGTGCGAAGGGCCAGCCGAGCCGCTCCGACAACGCCTCCGCCGCCGCCCGGGCCTGGCGGACGTCGCCGAAGAGACCGAAGCACGCCGAGCCGCTCCCCGAGAGCAGGGCCAGGGAAGCCCCGGCCGATCGGAGTCCGACGAGACTGGCCTCCACCTCCGGATGCCGGGAGGCGATCACCGCCTCGAAGTCGTTTCGACCGTGGCGGATCACGTCCTCCCATCCCGGAAGACGTCCCCGGGCCCCGGAGAGGGAGGCCGCGCCCTCGTCGACCCGGTCCACGGCCGCGCCCGCTTCGATGAGGTCCACGGCCGCACCCCTGCCGCTCTCCCGGCGTGGGCTCGACCTCCTGCTCTTCGCCAACGCGGCGTACGCTTCCTCCGTGGCCACGTGGACCTCGGGCAACGCCAGCACCAGGTGGGCGGGCGGGAGGGCATCGAGGGTCGTGAGGACCTCCCCTCGGCCCCGCCCCAGGGCGCGACCGCTCCCCGACACGAAGAAGGGGACGTCGGACCCGAGGTCGGCGGCCATGTCCGCGAGGCGACGATCCGGACCGAGGCCCGTCCCTACGGCGAGACATCTCAGGACGGCCGCCGCGTCCGAGGAGCCCCCGCCCAGACCGGCACCCGCCGGGATCTTCTTGGTGAGATGGACGGCCACCGGTCCCTCGAGGGGGATCTCGTCGCGGAACCGCCGCACCGCCCGGTACGCCAGGTTCGACTCGATGGGCCCCAGATCGGGACCATCCACCCGAAGTACGATATCGTCGCGTTCCCCTAGCGACGAGCGCGAACCCTCCTCCGTCCTCCCGGACACCGCCTCGCGTGCCCCGGCACCCGTCCACACCCGGACCCGATCGGCGAGGGAGACGGCCTGGAAGACGGTCTCCAGCTCGTGGAACCCGTCGGCGCGCCTCCGGAGGACCCGGAGGACCAGGTTGACCTTGGCGGGGGCCCGGGTCTCGAGGCCGGGCGGACGCATCGCCACTCGGCGCTCAGCCGGCTTCCTCGCGCGCCGACTCCTCCGTCGGCCCCCCGTTGGGGCCGCCCTCCCGGGTCGGCGCGCTGGACTCGTCCTTCCTGGGACCCGTGTCATGCGCGCTCCTCGGCCGGTGGGCGGCCGGCACACCCTCCACCTCCTCCACCTCCTCGTCGGCGTGGCCGATCTCTCCGAGAGACATGCCCAGCGACCAGGCGTACCATAGCCCGATGGCCGTGATGGGGATCCAGCCACCGAAGTGGTAGGCGAAGGCGAACGCCAGGGATTCGGCCTCAGGGACGCCGTACACCGTGGTGAGCGCGAACTCCGCCGCGGCGTGGAACGTGCCGAAGAAGCCCGGCGCCGAGGGGATGGCGACGCCGAATCCCACCACGGCCTCGGTGAAGATGGCCGACACCAGCCCCGTATCGATCCCGAATGCCATCATGCCCAGCCAGAAGGAAAGGCCGTGCCAGGTCCAGAAGAAGAACGACCAGGCGAAGCCCGCCAGCAGGAGCCGGGGATCGCGCATGATGGCGATGGACCGCAGGAGGCTCTCCAACCCCGCCACCACCTTGTTTCGGAGCTCTTTCGGGAGCACGACGGCGAGCCGCTCGGCCAGGATGACGAAGCGTCGTGGGAACGCAGCCATGACCACCAGAAAGGCCAGGACTCCCACCACCAGACCGGCGGCCCCGCGGAGCATGGAAAGTCCCCCTTCCGCCGCCATGGCGTCGGACGCGGGGAAGCCGGGGGTCATGACCGGAAGCACCAGGAAGAGGAGGAGGACCACACCGTCCATGAAGCGCTCCACCACCAGGGTGCCGAAGGCCGCGGTGGCGGTGACCGGCTCGAGTCGGCTGAAGGCGTAGGCCCGGGCGAACTCTCCCACCCGGGCCGGAAGCACGTTGTTGGCCATGAAGCCGATGGAGACGCCGGCGAACCGCGAGCGGAGGCTGGTCTCCCTTCGCACCGGCGTCAGAAGCACCTTCCATCGGAGCGCCCGGATGAAGAAGCCGAAGGTGGCGACGAAGATCGACGCCCCCAGGAGCCAGAAGTTGCCTCCGGAGATGTTGGCCATCACGTCGGCGAGCTCGACGTCTCTGAGCACCCACCAGAGGAGGAACACCGTGACGGCCATACCGAGCACGGCCTTGCCCCAATGCTTCACGACGTGCGCGCTCTCCGGATGATCTCGGCCATCTCCCCGACGGCCTCGGGAAGACCCGTGAAGATCGCGCGGGACATGATGGAATGTCCGATGTTCAACTCCTCGAGCTCCGGAATGGCCGCGACCGGCGCCACATTCTCGTACGTGAGCCCGTGGCCGGCGTGGACGTCGAGACCCAGGGAGCGTCCCAGCGTCGCGGCTCGCGCGATCCGCGCGACCTGCTCCCGTCGCTCCTCGGCGGACGTGGCGTTGGCGTACTCCCCGGTGTGAAGCTCGACGGCGTCGGTACCCAGCTCCGCCGAGTGCCGGACGGAATCTTCGTCGGGGTCGATGAAGAGGGAGGTCCGGATGCCGACGGCCTTCAGCCGCGCCAGGGCCTCCTCGGCGGGCCTGCGCTGTCGGGCCTCACCGAGGGCGAGCCCTCCTTCGGTGGTCACCTCCTCCCGCTTCTCGGGGACGAGGGTCGCCTGATGGGGACGGAGGTCACAGGTGAGCTCGAGAATCTCGGAGGACGCAGCCAGCTCCAGGTTCAGCGGCGTCCGGATCGTCTCTGCCAGGAGGCGAACGTCCCTGTCCTGGATGTGCCGGCGATCCTCCCTGAGGTGGACGGTGATCCCGTCGGCACCGGCCAGCTCCACCAGCACGGCCGCCCGCACCGGGTCGGGCTCGTCGGTCCGGCGAGCCTGCCGGACGGTGGCGACGTGGTCGATGTTCACGAAGAGCCGCATGGCCTTCATCCGATGCCCGTCGGTTCGAGAGCGGTGGACAGGAGCCGCCGCATGGCCTGCCGTTCCTCGGGGTCCATCGCGTCTCCACCGATGCGCAGGATCTCCGACGCGAGCACGGCGTAGAGGCGCTGGTCCTCCGCATCGAGAGCCCGCAGGTGGAGGGCGACCGTCTCCACGTCTCCCTGGAGCACGGCGTGCGGTGGCGGCTCACCCTCCTGGGCCTCGATGCGACGGAGGGCGCCCCTCGCCACCGACACCAGCGCCGGTACGGCCTCCTCGCCGGGGATCCCCGCTCGCTCCATCATCCGGACCGAAAGTCCCAGGAGCGGGTCGATGGCCCCGCCGACCATGACCGCGGCGGCGTCCACGAGGGGACGTCGAGCCGCCGGCACCTCGAGGAGCTCGGCGTCCAGCATGTCGGTGAGACGACGGGCGACGGCGACCGCCGCGGGCGATCCCGTGACGGCGACGCACCCACCCTTGACGGGGGTGGGGTGCTCCCAGGGTCGGGACGGGCCTCCCAGCAGGTGGAACGCGCCGAGCTCGTATCCCCGGGCGTGAAGCGGACCGAGGGCTTCGGTGGGAACCGTCGCCGAGAGGTGGAACGCGGCGCAGCCGCTCGGCGCCTGCCCCTGCGCGGACACGGCGATGGCCACCTCGGGGATCGACTCCTCCGGCACCGCCAGGAAGACCGCTTCGGTGTAGTCGTGGAACGGCTGGAGGCCGAAGACGTACTCCGCCAGGCCTCTGGAGAACACGGTGTGGTCCGGGTGCGCCTTCTGTCGACCGTAGACGGTCACTCGCGTCCCGTCCCCGGCCGATGCCAATTCCTCGGCCAGGGCAAGAGCCCCTCCATCCGAACCCACGACGGCCACCGCGGCGACGGACATCAGGCCACCTCCTGCACGGTCACGTCCTTTCGTCCGTTCAGACGCCCCACGAGCTCGGCGGGGATCCTGGCGTTCAGGCGCACGCTGAGCCGCTCGTCCCGCCGGTCCACCACCTCGCCCTCCCGGTAGACGGTGGCGATGGCCTCGCCGTCCGCCACCGGAATGGTCACCACGACCCGGGCCATGCTTCCTCGAACGCGCGTGAGCAGCGTCTGCCGGAGGGCGTCCAGCGTTTCGGGATCCACGGCCGAGACGAACACCGACGGCGTAGAGTCCAGGGCGCGGATCCGCTCTCGCAGCATCCCTTCCTCTTCGTGGGTGATCCGGTCCACCTTGTTGAAGACCAGGATCTGGTTGCGATCCTCCAGGCCGAGCTCCTCCAGGACCTCGGTCACGACCTGATGGTGCTCCTCCCAATCGGGGTGGGCCGCGTCGATGACGTGGAGGAGCACGTCCGCCTCGCGGGCCTCCTCCAGCGTGGAGCGGAAGGAGGCCACCAGGTGGTGAGGGAGCTTCCGGATGAAGCCCACGGTATCCGTGAGCAGGGCCTCGTAGCCGGAGCCGAGGTCGACACTTCTGGTCGCCGAGTCCAACGTGGCGAACAGCCTGTCCTCGACGAAGAGCTCGGATCCGGAGAGCGCCCGGAGGAGCGACGACTTCCCCGCATTCGTGTACCCTACGAGGGCCACGCGGAAGCTCCCGCGGCGACCCTTCCGCTGGATGGCTCGAGCCTTGGCCACGTCCTTCAGCTTGGAGCGCAGGTCGCTGATCCGGGTCCCGATGAGGCGACGATCCGTCTCGAGCTGGGTCTCTCCCGGTCCACGAAGGCCGATGCCCCCTCGAATCCGGGACAGATGGCTCCACATCCGACGCAGCCGGGGCAAGAGGTACTGGAGCTGCGCCAGCTCCACCTGCATTCGCGCCTCCTTCGATTTGGCCCGGGTGGCGAAGATGTCCAGGATCAGCTCGGAGCGGTCCATGACCCGGACACCCACGACCTCCTCCAGGTTCTTTCCCTGCGCCGGGCTCAGCTCCTCGTCGAAGACGACGAGATCGGCCTCGCGGTCCTCGACCAGCTCGGCCAGCTCCCGGGCCTTTCCCTCTCCGATGTAGAAGCGGGGGTGAGGCGCATCGATACGCTGCACCAACGTGCCCACGACGTCCCCGCCCGCCGTGTCGGTGAGCCGACCGAGCTCCTCCAGGTGCTCGTCCACCAGATCTCGACGCATGGAGCGCTCGGGCGCGCCCACGAGGACCACCCGATCGACGGGCGTGTGGAGATCGATCAGTTGTGTCGGAATCCTGCCACCTCCGACGCTGCAGGGTCGATGTCCCACGAAGTGCATCTAACGATACCGAAGGAGACCATGGTCACGTAGGGTCTTCGCGACGCTCGGCCCACCGGGCGAGACGCTCGGCGACCGTCCTCTCGTAGCCCGAGCCACCGGGCCTGTAGAACCGCTCCCCCCGGAGGTCCTCGGGCAGGTACTCCTGTGCCGCGATCCCACCGGGCTCCTCCGGATCATACCTGTACCCGCGGCCGTATCCGAGGTCCTTCATGAGGGACGTGGGCGCGTTGCGTATGTGCAGAGGGACGGGCGCAGACGGCGTCTCACGGGCGCGTCGGACCGCCGATTTCCACGCCTCGTAGACCCGATTCGACTTGGGCGCGGTGGCCAGGTAGACCACGGCTTCCGCCAGGGCCAGCTCGCCCTCCGGAGATCCGAGGAAGTGGAAGGCGTCCCGTGCGGCGATGGCGACGGAGACGGCATCCGGATCCGCGAGGCCGATGTCTTCCGCCGCCATCCGGACCATTCGGCGCGCGATGTACAGGGGGTCCTCACCCCCCTCGATCATCCGGGCCAGCCAGTACAGCGCGCCGTGGGGATCGGATCCCCGGACGGCCTTGTGGAGAGCCGATATGAGGTTGTAGTGCTCCTCGCCTCCCTTGTCGTACGCGGCGTACCGGTGCTGAAGCGCCTCCCTCGCCACCTCGACGTCCACCGTCCCCCCCGCATCCACGATCCGGGCGCTCGCCTCCAGGACGCCGAGCGCCCGACGGGCGTCACCGTCCGACGACTCGGCGATGAAACGGATCGCCGCATCATCCACCTCCAGGCCGAGAGGCGCGAGGCCCCGCTCGTCCTCCAGCGCTTCACGGAGGATGGACGCCAGCTCTCCTTCCGAAAGCGCCTCCAGCACGTACACGGGCGCCCTCGAGAGGAGGGGACGGACGATCTCGAAGGACGGATTCTCCGTGGTGGCTCCGATGAGGATGATGGTCCCGGCCTCCACGTGGGGGAGGAAGGCGTCCTGCTGGGCTTTGTTGAAGCGATGGATCTCGTCGCAGAAGAGGATCGTACGACGCCGGGTCGCCTTCAGGCGGTGCTCGGCCTCCGCGATGATCTCCCGGACGCGGGCCACGCCTTCGGTCACCGCGCTGAACGAGACGAAGGCCACGCCGGCCTCCTTGGCCACGAGCCTGGCTAACGTCGTCTTGCCGCTCCCCGGTGGACCCCAGAGGATCATGCTGCCGACGCGTCCTCCCTCGATCATGGCCCGCAGAGCCTTTCCCGGTCCCAGGAGATGCTCCTGACCCTCGAACTCCTCGAGGGTGCGCGGACGCATCCTGGCGGCGAGGGGGGCGTCTGGATCGGCGGCTGTGAGATCGTCCTCCGCCCTCGTCCCTCCACCCCCTCCGATCCCGGGACGGTGGGCCTCGTCCTCGTCCTCGAAGAGGCTCAGCTCGTCGTCACCCATCTCGCTCTCCTGCCGAGGCGGTCTCGCCCGTCTCGGAGGCGATCTCCAGCGCTCTCTCCTCCAGGAGGCTCCGCTCGTTCCGGGCCGGATCCTCCAGCACCCAATCGAGGAGCTCGTCTAGGATGTCACCGAACCGTGGGCCCGGCTTCATGCCCAGGCGGATGAGGTCCCGGCCGTCCAGGGCCAGGTCGGAGACGCTCAGAGGAGGCCGACCTCGGAGGATCGAGCGGGCCCTGGCCCACGAGGCCGCTACGGCTCTCGCTTCCGCCTTCCCTCCCCCGCGCGCCGCCGCGAGCTCGAGTCGAGCCAGGTCGTTCAGGCGCTCGGCCCCGTGACGACTCAGCCATCGGCGTACGTCGGCGTCGGGCGTCCCGGGGGGCGGCATGGGATCGGCGTCGGCGAGCCGCGCTACCTCGTCGGTGGCGGCGTTGGAGAGCCGGAGCCGTACCAGGACGGCGGCGGTCTCCTCCGAAGGGAGGGGACGTAGAAGCGCCGCCAGCCGCAACACCCATCGGCCGGGCGGGAGACGTTCCAGCACGGTCAGGCAGCGAGCCCAGACCGCAGGACGTGCGTTCCGGAGCGCCTCGAGCTCCGGATAGAGCACCCGGAGGGTCCCCGACGCGGCATACAGATGCAGAGCCCGGGAGGGCGCTGGATCGTCGTCCAGGATCTTGAGGAGCTCCTCCCGGACGCGCTCCGGCGACAGCTCGGGCAGGTGTTCGACCAGTGACCGTGCAGCCTGCCACGTAACGGCCTGGATCTCGAGCTCGAAGCGGCCTGCGAAGCGGAGGGCCCTGAGGATCCTCAGATAGTCCTCGCGGAAGCGATCCTCGGCCCGACCGACCGTCCGGAGCACACCTCGTTCGAGGTCGCCGGCTCCGTCGAAGGGGTCGTAGAGCTCCTCCCGGAGCGGATGCCACGCGATGGCGTTGATGGTGAAGTCGCGACGGGCCAGATCCTCGACGATGGTCTCGGCGAACTCCACCACCGCATGTCGGCCGTCCGTCTCCACATCCCTGCGGAAGGTCGTGATCTCGATGAGCGTGCCGCCCCGGGTCAGGATCCCCACCGTCCCGTGCTCGATCCCGATGGGCACCGTCCGCCGGAAGAGGGATCGGATCGCGGAGGGTCGCGCCCGCGTGGCCAGGTCCCAGTCTCCTCCGGGGCGCCCGGCGAGCGCGTCCCGCACGGCTCCGCCCACGGCCCAGGTCTCGTAGCCGGCGTCCTCCAGAGTCCGGACGATCCAGCGCACCGCGGAGGGCGCCTGCGGCAAGGATGTCTTCACCCCACGAGCACGGCCCCACCGTTGACGTTGAAGATCTCCCCCGTGACGTGTCGCGCCAGAGCGGAGCACAGGAACACGATGGGTCCCGCCACGTCCTCGGCGGTGGCGATGCGCCCGATGGGGATGGACGCCTCCACTCTGGCACGCTCCGCTCCCTGCAACGCGCTCTCCGACATCTCCGTGTCGATCCACCCGGGCGCCACCGAGTTCACGGTGATTCCCCGCGGAGCGAGCTCCACGCAGAGGCCCTTCACGAAGGAGATCATCGCGCCCTTCGTGGCGGCGTAGTCCGCGTGAAACGCCTCTCCTCGCTGTCCTGCCGTGCTGCTCACCAGGACCATCCTGCCATCGTTCCGGAGCGTGCGGGCCGCGGCACGGGAGGTATAGAAGATCGAGTGCAGATTCGCGTCCATCGTCCGGTGCCACTGTTCCTCCGTCATCTCCGCCACCGGTACCTCCTCCGGAGGCCAGATCCCGTGGTTCCCCACGAAGATGTCCAGACCGTCGAACTCTTCGGCCGCCCTGCGGAAGAGGGCCTCGACGTCTCCGGTCCGGGAGAGGTCTCCGGCAGCGGCCCAGGCATCGACGCCCAGGTCGCGGCACGCCTCCACCACCGCGCGGGCCTCGTCCTCACGGGTTCGATACCCGATCCCCACCGACGCGCCGGCCCTTGCCAGGAGGAGGGCGGTGGCGCGTCCGACACCCCGGGAGCCTCCCGTGACGATGGCGTTCTTCCCCTCGAGATCGATGAGCTCGTCCATGCCTGCTCCTCCGTGATCGTTCGTGCTTCCGTGTGCGTCGTCTTCGCTGGTCGTGTGGATGTGACCCTGTGAGCCGCCCTCCGCCTCGGCGACCCGGTGGACGTCAGCCCTCCCCCTCGGCGCCACCGACGAAGACCCTGTCCACCACGTCACAGACGACGTGTCCGATGAGGAGGTGCATCTCCTGGGCCCGGGCCGTGGACGCCGTGGGCACGATCAACGCCAGCTCCACCTCGCCGGCGAGCCGTCCACCCCCCCTCGCGAGGAGGGCCGCGGTCCCGATGCCCGACGCCCTGGCCGCTCGCGCCGCCAGGACCAGGTTCTCGGAATCGCCACTCGTGGAGTGGAGGATCAGCAGGTCACCGCGGCGCCCGAGGGCCTGGACCTGGCGCTCGAACACCCGCCCGAACCCGTAGTCGTTCCCTCCCGCAGTGAGCACCGACGTGTCGGTGGTCAGGGCGACCGCGGGCAGCGGGCGACGCTCCCGGGCGTAGCGGACGACATACTCCGCGGCGAGGTGCTGGGCATCGGCGGCCGAGCCCCCGTTCCCGCAGAAGAGGATCTTCCCTCCACCCCGAAGGGCGTCGAGGACCCGGTCCGCGAGCGCTTCGACGGCGTCGCCCATCTCCTCCGCCACGAGGTCCACGACCTCCCGATGCTCCCGCAGATGGTCCTCGATGACGCCTCGGTCGCTCATCGCCCCTGTTCCTCGGAGGGTCGCCCTCTCCGGCCCACCATGTCCCGGATCCGATCCATGAGCTTGGACGCCGGCGGTAGCGCCGGGACCGGGAGCGGCTCCAGGTCCTCGAGAATCCGGGATGGGTTCGCTCGGCAGAGCATCTGGAGCGCCTCACCCGCTCCTCGCTCCTGGAGGACGTTCCACGCCTCCTCCTTGTAGATCTTCATCCCGGCCCTACCGTGGAAGTCGGACGCCAGATAGTCCACCAGGCCGCGCTCCAGCAGCTC
Organism: Longimicrobiales bacterium; assembly: GCA_033722275.1. Taxonomy (GTDB): domain Bacteria; phylum Gemmatimonadota; class Gemmatimonadetes; order Longimicrobiales; family Gaopeijiaceae; genus UBA2589. The sequence goes on from JAWVZK010000044.1 coordinate 12,129, forward strand.
GAGCGCGGCGCGATGCGGCTCCCTGCCGTAACGACCGTCCAGGGATCCGTAGTTCACCTGGAGGTACGCCCCCACGTCCCGCCAGCCCTCGGCGAGACCCGGCTGATCAAGCATCCCGAAGTATCGTTCGGGGTGGGCGACGATGGGCCGATACCCCTGTTCGCGGATCCGCGCCAGCACACGGGTCGTCCCGGGGGGGATCTGCAGTCGGGGCCACTCCACCAGGACGAAGGACGTACCCGCCATACGGATCCGCTCATCGGAGAAGTCGGCCTCGGGAACGTCGAGCAGGATCTCGTGGCCCCTCCGGAACTCCATGTCCGGCGGCGTCTCGGCGACGGCGGACGCGGCTCGCTGGAAGGCCTCGGAGACCTCCGCCAGCCGCGCCTCCAACCGGTCGGGGGCCTGCGTCAGGCTCGCGCGGATATGTGGCGTCGTCAGGATGGTCCGGATCCCGGCTCCCGCCATCCGCTCCACCGAATGGAGAACGGCTGGCACGTCCTGGGCCCCGTCATCCACACCCGGCACGAGATGGCTGTGGATGTCGACGAGATCCGCCATGCCTACTCCGCCACCGTGAGCAACCGGAGCAGCTCCGACTCGGGGTCGGCGCTCTGGAGGGCGGCTTCGCAGGAATAGGTGATCAGAGCGTCGGCCACGAGGAGCTCGAACGCCGACGTCCGGTCCCGCCCCGTGCTCCGACGGGCGCGGCGCAGCGCACGCCGCCCCTCCTCCAGGAGGACGGTCACCGGCGTTGCGCCGCGCGACGGCCCGGGTTCCGACGTCCGCTCCCGAATCCGCTGGAGCAGATCGTCCGGCGCGGGCGGTGTGCGCGCGTCGACCCAGCGTGCCAGATCCGTCACGACCCGCCGTTCCGAAGCAGATCCCGCACCGCACGAGCCCCCGCGCCGAGGGCTTCGTCGATCCGGCTGGGATCCTCCACACCCGCCTGCGCCATGTGCGGCCGACCTCCGCCGCGGCCGCCGACCACGGCGGCCACCTCCCGCACCACGGCGTCGGCCCGGACCCCTCGGGAGATCAGGTCGTCGGAGACGAACGCCAGGAGAGCCCGCTTGTCACCGGGCATCTCGGCCGCCAGCACGGCCACACCGCTCTCTCCCTTCTCCAGGAAAGCGTCGCCCCACTTCCGGGCATCCCCGACGTCCCGCGTCCGGAGCTTCACGCCCCGGTAGGAGGCCCGGTCCCCGCCCTCCAGCTCGATGGTCTCCTCGGTCACCACCGACTCCCCGGCCCCGCCCCGGGCCCGCATCTCGTCGATGAGCGTCTCCAGCTGAGACATCTCCTCCAGGATCTGCCGAGCCCGGCCCACGACGTTGTCGGGTCGGGTCTTTAGCAGCTCCGCCGCCTCCTCGAGTCGTCGCTCCCGCTCACGGAAGTAGGCGTACGCCCCCCGACCCGTGACGGCCTCGACCCTCCGCACACCCGCCGCCACGCCCGACTCGGCGACGATCCGGAAGATGCCGATGTCTCCCGTTGAATCCACGTGCGTCCCGCCGCAGAGCTCCATGCTCACCCCCGGGACCTTCACCACCCGGACGACGTCGGCGTACTTCTCGCCGAAGAGAGCCATGGCCCCTTCGGCGACGGCCTCCTCGTAGGGGCGATGCTCGACCTCCACGGGGTGATTCTCCCAGATGCCTTCGTTGACCCTCGCCTCCACCTCCTGCCGCTCGTTGCCGCTCAACGGCCCGGTGTGAGCGAAGTCGAAGCGGAGCCGATCCGGAGCGACCAGGGACCCCCGCTGGACCACGTGGTCGCCGAGCACCTCCCTGAGGGCGGCATGTAGAAGGTGGGTGGCGGTGTGATTCCGCACCGTGTCGCCACGGACGTCCGAAGGCACCTGGGCTCGGACGATCTGCGACGACACGTCCTCCGTCGGAAAGGACCCGGTCACAGGGCCGATCACCGCCGTATCCCCATCGACGTCGAGCACTTCCTCCACCTCCAGGGTCCACCCGTCTCCTGCGACTCGGCCCCGGTCGGAGACCTGTCCTCCGCTCTCCCGGTAGAACGGATTCTCGGCCAGAACCACGCCCGAACGGCCGTCCATGACCTTGAAACGGAGGATCCGGGTCTCGGTCTCGAGGCGTCGATACCCCACGAACTCCTGCGCATCGTCGAGGACCTCGGTCCAACCTTCCCGCTCCGCCCCCGAGTCCATGGCGGGGCCGCTGCGGGCTCGATCGGCGCGCGATCGGGCCCTCTGGGCTTCCAGGGCCTCCTCGAACCCCTCGACGTCCACCTCGTATCCCCGCTCCTCGGCCATGAGCTGCGTCAGATCCAGTGGGAAGCCGAAGGTATCGTACAGCTTGAACGCCTCGTCGCCCGGGATCGTCCCCCCCCGACCCGAGGCCAGCTCCTCGAACCGCTCCAGACCACCCTCGATGGTGTCGAGGAAACGCTCCTCCTCGACCCTCGTGGTCCGGAGGATGTGGTCGCGCCTCCTTCTGAGGTCGGGATACACGTCGCCCATCGTCTCGATGACCGTATCGACCACGTGCACCAAGGTGGGCTCGTGTCGTCCCAGGAGCCAGCCGTGACGCACACCGCGACGCAGAATCCGACGAAGGACGTACCCGCGACCCTCGTTGGAGGGATAGACACCGTCGCTGAGCAGGAAGGCCACGGCACGGGCATGGTCGGAGAGGACCCGATAGCCGATGCCCTCCTCTCCGTCCGGTTGATAAGGCCGACCCACGAGCTCGGCCACGCGCTCCAGGAGCGGGACGAAGGCGTCCGTATGGTAGTTGGACTCGACGCCCTGGAGGACCGCCGCGATGCGCTCCAGCCCGGCGCCCGTATCCACGCAGGGAGCGGGGAGCGGGTGGAGGACACCCTCCTCGTCCCGGTCGAATTGCATGAAGACCAGATTCCAGAGCTCGATGATCTCACCCGACTCGTTGAGCTCCACGAACTCCTCCGTGCTGCGCACCGACGTCCGGTTCTCCCGGAGGTCGTAGTGCAGCTCCGAGCACGGTCCGCACGGTCCCGTATCCGCCATCTGCCAGAAGTTGTCCTCGTCGCCCAAACGGTAGATCCGGTCCTCGGGTAGTCCGATGTCCTCCGCCCAGAGCTCGGCCGCCTCGTCGTCGGAGTGGTGGACGGTGGCGTAGATCCGTCGGGGATCGAGGCCGTACACGTCGGTGAGGAGCTCGAACGCGTACCGGATCGCATCCTTCTTGAAGTAGTCGCCGAAGGAGAAGTTGCCCAGCATCTCGAAGAAGGTGTGGTGGCGCGTCGTCCGGCCCACCTCCTCCAGATCGTTGTGCTTGCCACCGGCCCGTACGCACTTCTGGGAGGTCACGGCGCGGTCGAAGCCCGGATCCTCCTGACCGAGGAAGACCCGCTTGAACTGGACCATGCCCGCGTTGGTGAAGAGGAGCGTGGGATCGTCCTCGGGAACGAGCGAGGAGCTGGGACGCACCTCGTGTCCGCGTTCCTCGAAGAAGTCGAGGAATCGGCTCCGGATGTCAGCGGTCTTCATGGCTTTCGACGGCGCTCGCGCGCTGGAAGGCTGAGTTCGGGGGCTGCGAGCGGACCCTCCCGGGAAGGCCGGGGAGCGGCGCCGCAGGAGGCCGAAAGATAAGAACCCCGGACGATTCTGTCGTCCGGGGCCCTCCATCGATACCGGTGAGGCGGGTCCGGGGATCCGTCGGCTCCTCCCCAGCCGGGATCGTCAGTCTTCGTCGTCGTCTCCTTCGCTGCCGGCCTCCTCGCCGCCTCCACTCTCCTCGTCCTCCGACGAGAGCCCCAGGGCGGGCCGGAGCTTCGCCTCGATCTCCTCGGCGATGTCCGGGTTCTCGGCGAGGAACTGCTTCGAGTTCTCCTTGCCCTGCCCCAGTCGCAGATCACCGTAGGAGTACCACGATCCCGACTTGTCGACGATACCATGGTCGACTCCCAGATCGACGAGGAGTCCCGTGTGGCTCACCCCTTCGTTGTACTGGATGTCGAACTCGGCCTGCTTGAAGGGCGGCGCGCACTTGTTCTTCACCACCTTGACCCGTGTGCGGTTCCCGACCACGTCCTGTCCGTCCTTCACCGCACCGATGCGGCGGATGTCGAGTCGGAGCGAAGCGTAGAACTTCAGGGCACGGCCACCGGACGTCGTCTCGGGACTCCCGAACATGACGCCGACCTTCTCCCGGATCTGGTTGGTGAACATGACGGCGGTATGGGACCGGTTCACGGCCCCGGTGAGCTTCCGGAGGGCCTGACTCATGAGGCGTGCCTGAAGGCCCACATGCGAGTCCCCCATCTCACCCTCGATCTCGGCCCGGGGGACGAGCGCCGCGACGGAGTCGATGACCACGACGTCGATGGCGTTGCTCCGGATCAGGACCTCGGCGATCTCCAGCGCCTGCTCGCCGGTGTCCGGCTGGGAGACGAGGAGATTGTCCACGTCCACGCCGAGCTTCCGCGCGTACTGGACGTCCAGGGCATGCTCGGCATCGATGAACGCGGCGATCCCTCCGCCCTTCTGCGCGTTGGCGATGATCTGGAGGCAGATGGTGGTCTTACCCGACGACTCCGGTCCGTAGATCTCGCTGATGCGGCCGCGGGGGATTCCGCCGATGCCGATGGCGGCGTCCAGATTGAGCGCCCCGGTGGAGATGGCCTCGATCTTGGCGGCGGGATCGCCGTCTCCCATGCGCATGATGGCGCCCTTTCCGTACGAGCGCTGGATCTGCGAGAGCGCCGTGTCCAGCGCCTTCTCCTTCTGCTTGTCCGTGGCCTGAGCCGTCGCCATCTCCCCTCCGTTTCATCACCGTCGCGTTTCGGGACCCGGCATGGAAGGTACGCAACCCGAAGATAAAGCGAAAGTCCGTGGGCGGGCTCCCGTGCGGGAGACGCAACCTACCCACGATGAGCGGACTTCGGAATGCCCTGCCGGGAACCGGGGACGGGTGTGGCCCCGGCGGCTCGGAGCCCGGGATCCATGCCGGTTCGCGAGCTGCCGGGGGCGGCGGCGCGGGTGCGATCCGTCGCACGTCGGGAGATCCCCGGGACGGTGCGGGGGAATCGAGCAGAGGGAACCGAGGGAGGGGGCGAAGGGTTCGCTCGGCGGGACGGACACCCCCATCACCTGTACGCTCGCGCGACGCTACCGAAGAGAACCATGACCACCCGGGAATACGACCTGGTCGCCATCGGAGGCGGCACCGCCGGTCTGGTCTCCGCAGCGGGGGCCGCGTACCTGGGTGTCCGCCCTGCCCTGGTGGAGAGGAGGGCCCTGGGCGGAGACTGCCTCTGGACCGGATGCGTGCCCTCCAAAGCCCTCATCGCGTCGGCTCGCCTGGCCCACGCGATGCGCCACGCCGACCGGTTGGGCCTGGTCTCCGCCGCGCCCAAGCACGCTTTCGCCGAGGTGATGGAGCGCATGCGGGCCGCCCGGCACGTGGTGGAGCACCACGACGACCCCGAACGCTTCCGGGGGATGGGCGTCGACGTCCACTTCGGCGGCGCCCGCTTCGTCTCCGAGGGGGAGGTCGAGGTGGAAGGGGTGGGCCGGATCCGCTCCGACCGGTTCGTACTCGCCACCGGTGCCGAGCCGGCCGTCCCGCCCCTTCCGGGTCTCTCCGAGGCGGGATATCTGGACCACACGACCCTGTTCGACATCGACACCCTCCCACATCGGCTCACGGTGCTCGGCGCGGGCCCCGTCGGGCTGGAGATGGCGCAGGTGATGGCCCGTCTGGGCTCCCGGGTCACGGTGGTGGAGATGGAGCCGCGGATCCTCCCCCAGGACGACCCGGACGTGAGCGAGCGCCTCCTTCGGATCCTGGAAGGCGAGGGGATCCGCTTCCGTCTCGGGGCCCGGGCGGAGGCCGTCGAGAGCGGGGGCGGCGCGAAGCGGGTGGAGGTGGCCCGAGGCGCGCCCGTGGAAGGCGACGAGATCCTGGTGGCCACCGGACGACGGCCCATGCTGGAGGGATTGGAGCTGGAGCGCGCCGGCATCCGGACGGAGAACGGGGCGGTTCGCGTCGATGGACGTCTGCGCACGAGCAACAAGCGGGTGTG
>JAWVZK010000045.1:0-17766 GCA_033722275.1 Longimicrobiales bacterium
ACCGCTCGCGGTATCCCCTGTCGTCGATCGGGCCGGGTCGATCCCGAAGGCGTTCGGCCGGGCGACGGCCTGGACCGCTCCCGCCTCTCCAGGGCTGGTCTGACAGGTCATACCCTCGGCTGTCCGAAGCCGTGCCATCGCCTCCAGGTCGTCGTCGGAGATGGCCTGGACGAACGGATCCATCGCCTCCAGCACCATGGCCTCGTGGGCAGACTGGTGTCCGGCCGGTGTGGCGGCGGCGGAAGCACTTCCGCCGCTCGAGATGCCCAGAAGCAGGCCGATCAAATGGGTGGACTCGCTCATACGCTCCCGGGGGAATTCTGCGGTCTTCTCTCACGTCAGCCCGCGACACGTGCCGAACGTTCAAGATGTGGCCCGCGGACCGGGGGCGTCCAGCAGTTCGTGAGGGCGGGAGCACTCCCCTCGGCGGTGGGATGGGTCGAGGCTCTTCTCCGGGCTGACCGCTCGGGTCGAACCTGCTTCGAATCCCAGGTCATTCGACGTCGACTCCGCTGGATTCGGCGGAATCGGATCTTGTCGCACTTCAAATGCGCCCGGCAGGATTGAGGCTCCGGTCGCTCTCGCGACCTCCGCTCCTCTCGCGGAAGCAGCAGGCTGCCTCTTCAATCACGGGCTGACCGCTCGGGTCGAACCTGCTTCGAATCCCAGGTCATTCGACGTCGACTCCGCTGGATTCGGCGGAATCGGATCTTGTCGCACTTCAAATGCGCCCGGCAGGATTCGAACCTGCGACCTCATGCTCCGGAGGCATGCGCTCTATCCAACTGAGCTACGGGCGCTTGGGGGACGATGAAGATCGCCAAAGATGGGGCTCGGTCAAGCCGGACCAGAAGACGGCCACAGGTCCGGGGGACACTCGAAGAGCGGCAGGGCGAGCTCCCTTTGCAAGTCTATGGTTCCAACCGTATACTCCCTTTCGGTGTCTATGGGAACGGACGAAAACGCTTGAGGGAGATGCGCCGGATGCTCGAGGACGATCGCGGATTGCTGCAGGGGACGCTGGAGCTTCTGATCCTGAAAGCGCTGAGCTGGAACGAGACTCACGGCTACGGGATCGCGCGCTGGATCGAGGCGGCGACGGACGATGCGCTGCGCGTGGAGGAGGGATCGCTGTATCCGGCTTTGCACCGCATGAGGGCGAAGGGCTGGCTCGAATCGGAGTGGGGCACCTCGGAGAACAACCGTCGAGCCAGGTTCTACCGGCTCACCGACCAGGGCCGGGCCCAGCTCGTGGAGAAGACTCGTGGGTGGGACCGCACCGTGAAGGTGGTGGGCATGGCCCTGTCCGCGCCGGCGGATCCGAGGGGCGAACCGTCGTGAGCCCCCGCAAGGGAGACGGGGGCGGTCCCCGGTGGGCCGGGTGGGATCGACTCCATCGACTGGTCCGGCGCGACGGACGCGAGGACAACGAGGACGAGGTCGGCTTCCACCTGGAGATGAGGGAGCGGGACTACAGACAGGCGGGTATGAGCGGAGAGGAAGCCCGCGCGGCGGCGCGAGCCCGATTGGGAGACGTCGACGAGATCCGCCGGGAGCTGGACCGTCTGGAACGCGCCGAGATCCAAAGGGAGCACCGACGGAGGTGGCTCGCGGAAGCACGACAGGACCTTCGCTATGCGGCGCGCACCCTCCGACGGTCGCCGGGATTCACGGCGGTCGCCGTCCTCATGCTCGCACTGGGCATCGGCGCCACCACGGCCATCTTCAGCGTGGTGCACGCCGTGCTTCTCGCTCCTCTTCCCTACCCGGAGGCCGACCGGCTCGTCCGCATATGGGAGACCTCCCCCCAGGGGGCTACGCGAAACCCGGTCTCCTCCGGCAACGTGCGGAAGTGGCAGGACCGGGCTCGTTCGTTCTCTGCGCTCGGGGCGCACCGCACTCCCTATTCGGTGACGCTCACCGGCGATGGGGAAGCCCGCCAGGTCGTGATCGCGGCCATCGAGCCCTCGGTGTCCCAGACCCTCGACGTGGCTCCGGCGCTCGGGCGGAGCTTCACTCCGGAGGATCGCGTCGACGGACTCGGGGCGCTCCTCAGCCATGCGTTCTGGACCTCGAGGTACGGCGGAGACCCGGACGTGATCGGGCGTCGGGTCGTCCTCAACGACACGCCGTACACCATCGTGGGCGTGATGCCGCCCCGCTTCGACTTTCCCAGCGACGCGGTGGACATCTGGCTTCCCCTCACCGAGGACGAGCTCAGCCCGGAGGAGCATACGAGCCACAACTTCGCCGTGGTGGCCCGTCTCGCCCCCGGAGCGACCCTCGCGTCGGCTCAGACGGAGATGTCGCACCTCGCGGAGCGGATCGCCGAGGAGCGCCCGGCCGAGATGACCGGATGGGGCGTGAACGTGGTGTCTCTGCACGCGGACATCACACGCGATGTCGAATCCCTGCTCTGGCTCCTCTTCGCTGTCGTGATCGTGGTGCTTCTCATCACGTGCGGGAATCTCGCCAATCTCCTTCTCGCCCGAGCGGTGGCCCGCCGAAGAGAGATCGCCGTACGCGGCGCCCTCGGTGCCGGGCGAGGACGGATCCTTCGTCAGCTGCTCTCCGAGAGCACGCTTCTCGCCGTGATGGGAGCCGTGGGGGCACTGATCCTGGCGCCCCTGGTCCTCGCCGGATTGGCGGGTACCGCCCCGCCCGAGGTTCCTTTCGTCGACCGGGCTTCCGTCGACCTCCGGATGTTCGCCTTCGCCGGCGCCTTGAGCCTGGGATCGGCCGCCCTCTTCGGTCTGGCCCCCGCTCTGCGTCTCTCCCGCTCCGACCTGGATCGTGCGCTCCGCGGGGCGCGGGGAGCGGGACCGAGGGGTCACGAGCGTCTGAGAGCGACGCTGCTCGTGGCCCAGGTGGCCCTGTCGGTCCTCCTGCTGGTGGGCGCGGGCCTCTTCGTCCGCTCCTTCGAGGCGCTCCAGGACACCGAGCTGGGGTTCGACCCCGAACGCCTGGCGCTGATGGACGTCGACCTGCCTTCTCCTCGTTATCCGGAGACGTCGACGCAGGCCGCGTTCTATGATCGGTTGCGTCAGGGCATCGAGGCCCTCCCCGGGGTCGTCTCGGTCACGGGCACCTCTCAACCCCCTGGGGAAGGATCGATGATGACGTTCAGCTTCGCCATCGAAGGTCGGACCGCGGCGAATCCCAGCGGGAGGGAGGACGACGAGACCCTCCACGTCGTGTGGTCCGGGTACTTCGAGACGCTGGGGCTGGACATGGTCGCGGGTCGGGCCTTCTCTCGCGACGACGACGCCGCTCCCGTGGTGATCCTGAACGAGTCGCTGGCGCGAAAGCACTTCCCGGAAGGCGACGCCGTGGGCCAGCGCCTCGCGTTCCGCCCGGGGGAGACACCGTGGCGGGAGATCGTCGGTGTCGTCGAGGACGCCCGGCTGGCCAGTCCCGATGTGGAGTCGGAACCGGCGCTCTACGTGCCCTTCGACCAGAAGTCGTGGGCGTGGCTCACGTGGTCCACGGTCGTGGCACGTACAGCGCCGGGCGTCGATCCGACCACGGTCCTCCCAGCCCTCCGCACCACGCTCCTCGAGCTCGATCCTCAGCTCCCGCCCCAGTCCCTGGAGACGGTGACGGCAGCCTTCCGAGAGAACACGGCGGACCGCACCTTCGCCATGTCGCTCATCATCGGGTTCGGCCTTCTCGCGCTGCTGCTCAGCGCGTTCGGCCTCTACGGACTCATCAGCTACTCGGTGGCGCGGCAGCGACGGGAGATCGGCGTGCGCATCGCCCTCGGGGCGGCGAGCGGCGCGGTCGCGGGAGGCGTCGTCCGTCGGTCCCTGACCCTGACGCTGGCCGGGGCGCTCGTGGGCGTCGCGGCGGCGGCGGGACTCTCGCGGACCATCGAGAGCCTCCTGTACGAGGTCTCCCCCGTGGACGCACCCACGTACGCGCTGACCATCGGATTCGTGCTGGTGGTGGCCGGCATCACCGCAGCGATGCCGGCGCTTCGAGCGGCCCGGACCGATCCCGTCGGCGCGTTGAGAGCGGATTGACGCAACGACGGACCCGCCCGTCCGGACCGGAGGACGCCGAGGAGCTCAGCCCACCGTCGCCCAGCACTCCACCTCCACGGCGGCGTCCAGAGCCAGGCCGTCGGCGCCGAAAGCGCTGCGAGCGGGCTTCGGGCCGGGGAAGAACTCCACGTACACCTCGTTGAACGCACCCCACTCGTCGATCTCGTCGATCATGACCGTGCACTTCACGACCCGCTCGAGCGACGATCCGTGCCGCTCGAGAACCGCACCGATGTTCTCCATGGTCTGACGAGCCTCCGCCTGAATCCCTCCCTCCACCACCGCCATCTCTCCCGGGCGATTCCCCACCTGCCCGGCGAGGTAGAGCATGTCGCCCACGCGGACGGCTTCGCTGAAGGGGAGGTCCATGCCCTCCTGCGCCGGCGACGTCAGATAGGTCACCTCCGGCGCCGACGTCGGGGCCTGCGTCGAAGCCGCGTCGGGCTCCCCGGAGTCCGCCGGGGAGCAGGCCGAGAGGGTCAGTGCAGCGAGACCGGAAAAGAGGACCGTCCGGGCTTGGTGGATGCAGGTTCGGGGCGACGGGTCGCACGAGGGCAGGATAGCGAGAGCGGGCATGATGCGAGAGAGTGGGAGGAACGTGGCCGACGTCGGCGACGAGCGAGACGTCCGAGGCGAGGCGAAGAGCGACACGATAACTTCCCGGAGCCCTCGAGACGACCGCGCCAGTGGGAGTCGTCGACGGGCGGGGCCCGGAGATCCGATGCCTGGGAAGAGCCCCCGAGACGACCGGAGGCGCCCACCGCCATCGCGGCGGACGCCTCCCGCGTCGTACAGGGCGAGCGCGCGAATAAGCCGAGTTCTGTCCCCTCTCGGGGGAGGATCATTCATCTGGGGCCACCGTCGCCGGCGACCTCGTGCGGCCTACCCGAGACTCGGACGGGACGGGCCGTCCCTCGTCTCCTATTTGGCCTTGCTCCGGACGGGGTTTACCGCGCGACCCGCTGTTGCCAGGGGCCCGGTGCGCTCTTACCGCACCCTTTCACCCTTGCCTGTACCGCTGGGGGCGGCCATCGGCGGTCTGCTCTCTGTGGCACGTTCCGTCGCCTCACGGCGCCCGGGAGTTACCCGGCGTCCTGCCCTGTGGAGCTCGGACTTTCCTCCACCGGCGAAGCCGGCGGCGATCCCCACTCGCACGCTCGCTTCCTCCTAACCTCCGGCGGGCCTGGAGGTCCCTCCGCTCCGTCCATGAGAGGCCGTCCCCGCGGCGAGCCGAGCTCGACCGGGCCGGCTCCAGCAGGATAGCTTCCCGGATCGAGACCTGTACCGACGAGGGTTCCATGAGTCCCATCTCGAAGCCGCCGCCCACCCCTTCCCGACCCGGCAGCCAGCGTCCTCCAGCCCGCCCTCGCGTGGCCGGGGCGGTCACTGCGGCCGTCCTGGCCCTGTCCCTCCTGCTCACGAGTCCCGCGCTCCACGTCCCCCCGCCTGGATTCCCGCACACCACCTTCGGGCTCGAGGCTCAGACGGGGCCGGTCGTCGTCTTCCTGGTCCGTCACGCCGAACGGGCCGAGGACGGCACCGCCGATCCTCCCATCTCGGAGCCGGGGGAGGCCCGGGCCCGGCTCCTGGCCCGGATGCTTCGGGACGTGGACCTGACCCACATCCACACCACGGACTACGTACGGACACGGGCCACGGGAATGCCCACCGCCCGGCTCCAGGGGCTCGAGATGGTCCTGTACGATCCGGACGACCTCGACGCCTTCGCCCGTGAGCTCCGAGCGACCGCCGGTCGCCATCTCGTCCTCGGCCACAGCAACACCACGCCGGAGCTCGTGGAGGCCCTGGGGGGAGACGGCCACGGAGCCATCGAGGAGATGGAGTACGATCGACTCTACATCGTGACCCTCGATCCGTCGGGCGTGAGCACGGTGCTGCTCCGCTTCGGGAGCGATCCGGGTGGCTGACTCCACCCCGTGACCGATCCCGACGCCATCGTCGTGGGCGGGGGGCCCAACGGGCTCTCCGCGGCGGTGGAGCTGGCTCGAAACGGGCTTGGGGTCCTCCTCTTGGAGGCCAACGACACCATCGGTGGAGCCGCTCGGACGGAAGCGCTGACCCTGACGGGCTTCCGTCACGACGTCGGGTCCGCAGTCTATCCTCTGGGTATCGGTTCGCCCTTCTTCTCGGAGCTGTCGCTGGCGGACAGGGGCCTCCGGTGGGTCCACCCGACGATCCCCCTCGCACATCCCCTGGACCACGGTCGCGCCGCCTTGCTCCGGAGGGACGTGGAGGAGACGGCACGCCGTCTCGGCGACGACCACGAGGCCTATGAGGAGCTCGTGCATCCCTTCGTCCGCCATTGGCCCACCTTCGCCGATCACGTGCTCGACGCCCCCCTGCGCCTGCCGCGGGCTCCCGCCCTCATGGCGCGGTTCGGCGCACGCGCGCTCCGTCTGGGTCTGTCCCCGTCGAGCCTCTTGCGCACGGACGGAGGCCAGGCGCTCCTCGCCGGCAATGCCGCCCACTCCGGCATTCCCCTGGGGCGTCCGTTGGCCGGCGCCGTGGGCCTCACGCTCATGGTGGCGGCCCACGCGGTCGGCTGGCCCTTCGCCCGAGGGGGGTCAGGCGCCATCACCGACGCTCTGGCGTCGCTCCTCACGACCCTGGGCGGCCGGGTCGAGACGGGCACCCGGGTGCGATCGCTCTCCGATCTTCCGCCAGCCCGTGCCACCCTGCTGGCGCTGACGCATCGACAGGTGGCACGCGTGGCCGGCGACCGCCTCCCCAGCGGCTATCGGCGACGTCTCGAACGCTGGCGTTACGGCCCCGGCGCCTTCAAGGTGGATTGGGCGCTGGACGGACCGATCCCCTGGACGAACGCCGAGGCAGGGCAGGCGGGCACAGTCCACGTCGGGGGGACGCTGGAAGAGATCGCGCGGGCGGAGCGGACCGTGTGGCAGGGAGGCGTCTCCGACCGTCCCTTCGTCCTCCTGGCCCAGCCCAGCCTCTTCGACGACACGCGGGCGCCGCAGGGCAAGCACGTGGCGTGGGGTTACTGTCACGTGCCAGCCGGATGGGAGGGAGACGTCACCGACCGCATCGAAGCGCAGATCGAACGCTTCGCCCCGGGCTTTCGGGAGCGGGTCCTGGCCAGGTCCGTCCTCCGTCCGTCTCAACTCGAGGCGTGGAACTCCAATCTGGTAGGCGGCGACGTGAACGGAGGATCCCTGACCCTGAGCCAGATGCTCGGGCCCCCGCGATGGTTCGCTCGGCACCCATGGGGCACGCCGGTGGATGGACTCTACGTGTGCTCGGCCTCCCGGCCCCCGGGCGGCGGTGTGCACGGGATGGCCGGCTATCGGGCGGCCCGGGAGGCCCTCCACAGGACGTTCGGCATCCGATGACGGAGCGCCGGATCAGCCGCCGACCTCATCGAGGATCTCCCGGAACCTCGCCAGATGCCGGAGGTCGTCGTACACCGGATTCACCCGCAGATATTGGTCGACCCACGTGCCGTCCTCCACGGACCTCCCGAGCCACTGGAGGCCCTCCTCCTCGGCACCGAGCAGAACGAGGAGCGCAGCCGCGGTCCCCGCCGGAAGGGAGCCGCGCTCCGCGCTCGTCACAAGCGCAGGGGGAAGGGGCTGAGGCGCCCCCGTTTCCCTGCGCCGGAGCAGGGCGCGGGAGAGCTCGGAGGCCAAAGGGGCCGGGAGGCCCGACATGGCCACCCATTGGGTGAGGGCCATACGGAGCTCCACCTCCCGCCCCTCCTCGAGCGCCACCAGAGCCGAGCCGAACAGGGACGGGCGGAACCCGAACTCCAGAGACTGAGCCCGCTGGAACTCACGCTCGGCTTCCTCCACGTCTCCGGTCCACAGCAGGATATACCCCAGGTCCGAAGCGATGGAGGGGGAAAGCGGATCGAGGGTCGCGGCACGACGGGCATCCGAGAGGGCATCGCCCAGGCGGCCCATCTCGGCGAGCACGTTCCCACGCCAATGCAAGGCCGGCGCGTACGAGCCGTTGAGCTCGATGGCCCGACCCAGGGCCGCCAGAGCTCCGACCCGGTCCCGTCGGAGCGCTCTGACGAGACCGAGGGAGGCGTGGGCCTCCGCCAGCCCCTGGTCGAGCTCGATGGCCCGCGAGGCGTAACGCTCCGCGCGCTCCATGGTCTCGGCGGGATCCACCGACGGAACCAACTGAGGCATGAGCGCCCAGGAGTCCGCCAGCCCGGCGTACGCCTCGGCGAACGTCGAGTCGACAGCGATGGCGCGGTTGAAGAGCTCGATGGCTCCGGGAATTCCCACGACGTCGCGTCGAGACCACTGGGCTCTTCCCCGCCAGTACAGCTCCTGGGCCTCGGTCGAGACCGCGCTGCGTGAGGTGTCCAGATCGGGGACGTCCAGCGTGCCGAGGAGCGCCTCGGCGATGGCCCCGGCGATCTCGTCTTGCACGGCGAAGAGGTCGTCCATGGGACGGTCGTACGTCTCCGACCAGAGATGGAAGCCGGTGCGGGCGTCGATGAGCTGGGCCGTCACGCGCACTTCGTCGTCGGACCGCCGTACGCTCCCCTCCAGCACGTGTCCCACGTCCAGGCTCGAGCCGATCTCCCGGATGTCGTCGTCCTCACGGAACGCGAACGACGAGGTCCGGGCTGCCACCAGAAGGCCGTCGACCCCGGCCAGGATGTTGAGGATCTCCTCCGCGACTCCGTCCCCCAGGTACGCGTGATCTCCCTCGACGCTCATGTCGGCGAAGGGAAGGACCGCGATGGACGACGGAGACGCCGACAGGGCCCTCGCCGGATCGACCGTGCGAACCATCCAGAAGCCGGCGCCTCCCAGAGCGAGCGCGCTCATCACCACGGCGGCGGCGATCACGGGATGCGGGCCGCCGCCGCCGACCGCTTCGTCGGTGCGGGTGATCCCCGCGCTCGTCACGTCGTACACCCAGGAGAGGGCGAGGACGATGGGAAAGAGGGCGAGGAAGACGGCGAAGAGGACGCGCACGGCGCCGGGGCCCAGATCGAAGGCCGGGAAGAGGATCTCGCCGAGCTGCAATCCCACGAACGCCACCGCGAGGTACGCCGCCGCCGTGCTCACCACCCGGCGGCGCCTGAGCTCGCTCCACGCCTCCCTCACAGCCGCATCCGCCCTCCCCGGACTCCCGGCCGGCCCCGCCCCGTCCGCTCACGCTCCGTCGACATGCTCATCCAATAAGACAGTACGAAGGCCGCGGACGTTGCCTTGCGCCCAGCGATCCCACGCCAGGTCCCTCAGACGGAAGATCGGCCGTCCAGGCTCACGCCTCCTTCGCCACCTCGGGGAGCCCGAAATGGTGAGCGATGCGCTCGGCGGCTTCGCGTGGGCTCCGCTCGGTGTTGTCCAGGAAGAGGTGGGGCTCGAGGGGGAAGTCTCCGCCCTTCGAGCTCAGCCGGTGCTCCTGGTCGTGGCGGACGAGCCGCCGATTCGACGCTTCCACGTCCCTCTTCGACGGCTTCGACTCGATCCGCGACGGGGTGGCGTTACGGCGCAAGCGGGTCTCCTGGTCGGCCCACAGCTCCGCGTAGACGACGCGACCGCCCCCCTCCCGGAAGACGGCCCCCAGGGCCTCCACGTACGCCTGGTCCTCCGGCGCGTCGAAGGCCCAGACGTAGGTGAAGATCACACCCGGGAGCTCGCTCTGCGCCACTTCTTCGATGACGCCCCTCCGGAGCGCGGCCACCAGGCGGTTGAAGGCCGGGTGCCCGAAGTCGAAGACCGGGAGGACCGCCTCGATGGACAGGTGATTGTGGAAGAGAGGCAGGCCGGTGATCCGGCTCAGCTCGCGCCCCACGGTCATCTTCCCCACCGCCGGAGGCCCGACGAGGAAGACGAGGGTCTTCGCCATGGCGCTAGCGCGCCCCGCCCTCCGAGACCGCCGCCTCGTCGTCTTCCGCGAAATGCTCGCCGAACCAGTCGAACATCCGCCGCCAGTGGTCGTGGAAGTCGGCCTCGGTGCTGGCGCGTCCGGCGCCGTGACCTCCGGCGGTGTAGTGGACCCACACGACCTCCTTTCCCAGCCGGCGCAGCGCGTAGTACATCTCCCGCTGGTTCGTCGCGGGCACGTTCCAGTCCCCCTCGCCGGAGAGCATGAGCAGCGGCGTGTCGATACGGTCGGCGAACATCACCGCCGAATGCTCGATGTACTTGTGGGGCTGCTCCCAGAGCGTGGCTCCGATCCGGTCCTGGCCCACCTCGGCGGCGGCGTAGTTCCGGGTGGTGATCTTTGGCGAGTCACCCAGGAAAGAGATGATGTTGACCTTCCCCGACACGTTCGCCGCCGCCGCGAATCGATCGGTCTGGGTGATGAGGAGGTTCGTGGCGTACCCGCCGTAGCTCTGACCGTAGACCCCCACCTTCTCCCCGTCCACGAGACCCCGCTCGATGAGATGGTTGACCGCGTTGGGGACAGCCTTGAGCCACGCCTCGCCGGGATAGCCCTCCTCGAACTCCACCGACGGTCGGAGACCGAACCAACCCTGCGCGGCGACGAGGTTCATGTTCTCGTTGTAGCCGTTGTCGAAGAACCGCTCGTAGACTTCCACCACCATCGGGTACGTGCGTGAGGGATCGTACCCGATGGGATAGTAGAGAATCCCGTAGAGGGTGTTGCCGTCCACGTCCAGATACTCGATGAGCTCGGTGCGGGCCAACGGCACGTCGTCGAGCGCGGGGTTCAGAGCGGTGAGCCGCGTCGGCGTGGCGGAACCCTCCACGAGGGCCCAGACGTCGGCAGGCCGGTCGCCGTCGGACATGGTGAACGCGATGACCCGCCCGTCGTCGGAGATGTGCCAATCCCGGTAGAGGTCGTCGTCCACCCACACGTCGTCGATCTGCCCCGAAGCGAGATCGAGGCGCTTCAAGCCGCGCTCCCATCGATCGGCGGCGGAATAGCTGAACCAGATGTATCTCCCGTCCTCGCTCCAGGCTTCGATATCGCGCCGTGGTCGGAGGTCTTCGTCCTCCTCCAGGGGCAGGACGGTCTGGAGCTCACCCAGCTCCAGGTCGAGCGTGTGCCAGCCGTCGGACGACGTGAGGAAGAGGACCCGCCCGTCGGCGCTCCACCGGGCCACGGAGAGATCCACCTGCGCCGTGTCACCTTCCAACCGGCGCAGCCCCTCCGTGACGTCCTCGGCGTCCTCCTCGTCCAGCGATCGCACGAACACGGCGCCGTCCCGGCCATAGGCGTAGGCGTCCCGGTCCCCGTTCCATCGGGCGTCGATCCGCTCCTCCGACGGGGCCTCCAGCTCCACGGGCGAGCCATTCTCCAGGTCCATGTAGTGCAGTCCGAAGGCCGTGCCGTCGCGCCGGGTGTAGGACGTCTTCGTCCGCTCCGCGCTGGCGTAGGTCATCCGCGTCCCGTCGGGGCTGAAGCCCACATCCCTCGGAACGACTTCGGTGAGCAGCTCCCGGACCGAGCCGTCCTCGACGGACACCAGGGCCGTGATCTGCTCGTTCCCGATGTTCCGCACCCGATCCCAGGCCAGGAAGTCCCGCCGTGAATCCTGCACGATGACGGCAGCCTCCGTCATCGAATGGAAGGCCTCCCGAGCCCGCTCCTCCCATCCGTCGGGCCGCAACGTGAGAAGCAGCCGCGTCGCGTCGGGCGACCAGTGGAGGAAGGAGGACGAAGCGATCTCCTTCTCGGTGTCCAGCTGCAGGCGTCGAGTATCTCCGGAGTCGACATCGTGGATCTGCAGGCGATGCTCCTCCCCGTCGTACAGGAGATACGCGATCTGTCTTCCGGCGGGAGAAAAGACGAACTCGCTCACCTGCTCCGGTACTTCGTGGAGCCAAGTCCGGGTACCGGTCCGGGTCTCCACGACCATGGCCGAGACGAGGTACGGAGCGACGTACGTGGGATCGCCGAAGCGCTGATGGTCCACGTCGAGGCGACCTCGGCGGGTCCGAGCCGTGGCCACGATCCACTCTCCGTCCTCGCTCATCGCCGCGATGTCCGGAGACGCGACGTCCAGAGCCAGATCGGTGGTGAGACGCCGCTCCTGCGCCACCAGGAGATGCGGGCTACCGGGAACGACCCGGGAACCGAGGGGAGCCAGGACGAGGGCGAGGAGCGCCAACGGGATCGTCTTCACCGGATCTGTTCCTTCAGGGGGACCATTCGCGAGGCTCGCGCCTCGCCACAACGGGAATATGCCGGCGCCGCGAGCCGGCGGCCACGCCCCGAAGCCCGGGTTCGACGTCCCCCTGGCGGTGCGCCCGTCTTCGCCCGCGTCTCGCCGGCCCCGACGGACCGTCGAGTCAGTCGGACCACCGTCGGCAGTCCCTCAAGAAGGCGCGCTCCGCCCGCTCGTCCGTCTCGATGGCCTCGAAGAACTCTTCGAGATACCGGGCCGCCGTCCATCGACTCTCCTCCGACAGCAGCGGCTCGCGTCGCCACATCTCGACGATCTCGTCTCCGACCTCCCTGAATCGTCGGAGGACGCTCCGCGTGGTGAGGGGATTCTCGCACCATCCGCGGTAATAGCGCTCGCGGACCGAGTCCAAGCGGTACTCCGGAGGGGGAGTGGCATAGGGCGCGTCCACGATCCCCGAGAAGTCGAAGTCGTAGGGGACGGCAACGGCGGCACCGTTCCGGTCGAGGATCTCCACGTTGTGGCCCGCGACGTCGGACCAGTCGGGATTGCCCAGCATGTACTGCGCCACCGCGTTGATCATGCGGTGGACCGGGTCGAAGGCCGAGACCGGGAGGTTCTTGCCCTCCTCCAGATCGAAGACCACGGCCCCGAGGCGTTCGGCCAGCGCCTCGTCTTCCTCGATGACGAAGGCGATGCGGGTCCGGGCCTGCTCGTCGCTCCCGGTGTCGCGGAAGGTGGCCTCCAGGAGCCGGACGCGGAAGCTGGCGTCGGTCACCAGCTGAATCGATCGATAGGCCAGGTACTCCTTCACCACGAGGTCGGCCCAGGACGCCCGCTCGGGGCGACAGGAGGATACGAGCTTGAGGTCGTCCTGACCCTCCAGGACGGTGCCGACCGCGGCTTCCGAATCGACATCGAGGCGCAACGGCGGAAAGCTGCAGGTGTCGAGGCGGAAGTTGCCCCGCGTGCGGATCTCGGCGGACACCTCGACGGGGGCGCCGGTCGGATCGACCACCACCAGGACGGCCGGTCGATCGGGAGACTCGCTCCGATCGTCCCGGAGCGAGCTGAAGTCGGCGCGGATGGTCACCGGCAAGGGCTCCGACGAAGCGAAGAGCGGCGGGAAGACGGCGCCCTCTTGTCCCCGGAGGCCACAGGGCCCGAGAAGCAGCGGCAACCACGCCGCTGCGCTCGCCGCCAAAAGTGGGAGGGGGGCGAAACGGCTCCTTCCTCCGGGTCCCGACGAACCCCCCAAGTCGGGAACTCCCGAACGCCCGGTGTCGAAGCCTCCGGCCGGCCGGGTTCTCGACGGTTCAGACACGGCGAGCGACGTCATCGCTGGACCTCCTCATCCTCCACCCAATGGTGCACCGAACCCCGCGGTTCGCAAGCGGTCGCCGCCCTTCGTGACGATGCGGCCCTCGACTCCGGGCGTCGATTCCAGGAATCCGATCCCTTCCCCGGGGCCGAGCACCATGACCGTGGTCGATACCGCGTCAGCCAACATGGCGCTGGGAGCCGTCACACTCACCGAGCTGCTCTCCCGGGGTGACCGACCGGTCCGGGGATCGATGATGTGGTGGGCACGCCGGTCACGCGTGAAGCTCTGCATGTAGTCGCCCGAGGTGGCCACGGCGTCGCCCGCCAGGGCGACGGTCTCGTCGTATCGAGGCGAGCCCTCCGGTCCTTCCACCCGGACGAGCCAGGGATCGCTCACGGACGCGGGACCTCCGGACGCGAGATCACCGCCGGCGTCCACGAGCACGCGCTCGGCTCCTCGTTCCGCCAGCGCCGCCACCGTGCGATCGACCACGAAGCCCTTGGCGATCCCGTCGAGGGTCACACCCATGCGGGGATCGTCCAGGAGCACGGATCGACCTTCCACCCGCAGGCTCTCGTGGTCCACGAGGTCGAGAGCCGCCTGGACGGACCTCTCGTCCGGAGGTGATCCGCGTCGCAGGAAGGCGTGCCCATGGACCTCGAGCACGGGCAGGATCGTCGGATCGAAGGCTCTCCCCGAGGTCCGGGCGATACGACGCGCCGTCGCCAGCACCTCCAGGAGCTCTTCCGGCGCCGCGTCCAGCCGCCCGGTGGCGTTGAGCCGACCGAGCGCGCTGTCTGGCCGGTAGCGACTGAGCATGGCGTCCAGCCGCTCCATCTCCCGGAACCCGGCATCCACCATCGACCGGGCTCTCTCCTCGTCCCGATGGATGGCCGTGATCGTGACCTCGGTTCCGAGCCGGATCCGTGTCGACCGGACACGATGGAGCCGAGCGTCGCGAAGGAGCACCGCCGCCACGGGTCCGCCGAACGCGGCGCCCAGGCCCGCCGCCGCGGTGATGCGCAGCGCTTCCCGTCGGCCCACGGCGCGGCCGGGTCTCACGGCCCCTCCCCGCCGGGCACCCCGGAACGGGGTCGCAGGGACCGCGGTCCCACCTCGAGGTTCACGAGCCGGGCCCGGACGTCGTCCATGTCGTGTCGGCATGCACCGGCTCGTGTCTCCAGAAGGACCTCGCAGACGTTGCACCGCACGCATTCCGGGAAGTCGACCTCCGGCCCACGAATCGCGCGGGTGGGACACCGCTGCTCGCAGACCTTGCATACATCGCACTGGGGCACCCGTTCGATCCTGCGCCAGGCGAAGACGGAGAGCACCGCCAGGGAGGCTCCCAGGGGACAGGCGTACCGGCAGTAGAAGCGGGGAACCACTATCGAGGCGCCGAGGAACGCCCCGGCGATGATCCACAGAGGAAGGGAGGGACTGAGAAAGAACACGGTCCCGAAGGGCTCGAAGTAGTGGTAGACGCTCGCCCGACTTCCCAGGAGAGCGGGAAGCAGGATCACCCCCAGAAGCGCGAACTTGATCCAGACGGCCCGGTCGTGTGCCCGCTGTGGGAGCTCCCTCTTCCATCGGGCGGGAGCGAGGCGATCGAGGAAGTCCTGGAGCGCACCGAACGGACAGAGGAAGCCACAGAAGATCCGCCCCCAGATCAGCGTGGTGGCCAGGGTGAACGCCACGAGCAGCAAGAGATGGAGGTCCCGGGCGAAGACGTCCACACCGGTCCAGATCCCGCTGGTGATGTGCGACACGGAGAGGAACCCACCGTCGACGAAGCCGAGAAGGAGGAGCGTGGCCGTGAGGGACGTCCACTTGGCGGCCTCCGACCTGGTGGTGAAGGCCGCGACGGCGAGGGCCAGGACGAGAAGGAGGAGGGCGACCCGCTCCCAGCGTGTCGAGGCCAGAGTCCCCTCCAGGAGCGTCTCCTCTTCGCGCTCCTCGAAGAGGGGTGGGAGGACGGAATTCAGCGCATCGTCGGACGGGGCCCGAGCCGCCACGTCGGTCCACGAGCGCGACCCGCCGGCGGAGTCGCCCCGCTCGGCTCCCGGCTGCTCCGGCACCGGGCCGCGCTCCGCGACCTCCCGTCGGGTCCCGTCCTCCTCCGCCCCGCCCGCGTCCTCCGGCGGAGGAGAGGCCACCACCCGCGCCGACGGGACCGGTGTCGCCTCTTCACCACCTCTTTCCTCCATCGTCTCCTCCCGGGCAGCGACCGCCCTCGCGGCCTCGGCTTCCGCCAATCGGGCCTCCCGACCGACGTACTCCACCCGTTCGACGCCGAGATCACCCGCCTCGTACACGAACGTGAAGGGCCGGGCGATGTCGATGGGGCCGTTCAGAAGCATCAGGCCGACCAGGGTGGCTTCTCCGGCCACCACCCCGCCCGACGGGAGACCGAGGCTGACCACGTCGCCAGGATCGACGAGGACCGTATCGGCGTCCTGGACCACCGACCATCCCTCTCTCCGGAAGAGACGGAGTCGTGGGCCGTCGATGGCGTACAGGACGAGATGGTCGGCGCCGCCCCGGCGCTCCACCGACTGCAGCGCGCGCCGGTACAGCGCGTCACCCAGGAGATGCCGTCCCACTCGCTCGCTATCCATGAGCGCCAGCGCGATCCCCACCGAGCCCTCGCCGGGCTGCGTCATCTCGAAGCGCTCCACCAGGCCCAGCTGCCTCAGCTCGTACCAGTCCAGCGCCACCGGATCGGCGTCCGCACCACCGATGGCGTCCACGTCGGGCGCGAGCCCGTAGGCGTTGGCGACCCGCCGCGCGGCGTCGCGCACGCCCCGGGCCAGCGCCCGCATGCTGATGGAGGCCCTCGACACCCCGTCCACGTCGTCCCAGACCCGGAACGGATCTCCGACGTACTTGCCGCGGAACTGCTCCTGGACCCCCGGCCTGCGCAGGAAGTCTCCCATGGACGCGCGGTACGACTCCTGGTAGAAGGTGACGCGCACTCCGGTGAGGGTCCCATCCAGTCGCATCCCCACCAGCGCGTCCACGGGCCCGCTGTAGCCGTAGGGCTCCGGTGGGACGTCGGCGGTGAGGAAGACGTAGCCGTGCAGCACCTCGGCGCCGCCCTCTCCGGTGCGATAGGCGGGCACCACCGGGGGATCGCCTCCTGCGGGGCCGAAGCGCACCGCCCCGGGCATCACCTCCCGATAGAGGGCCACGTCCACCGACCGGACGCGCTGGGCCGCCAGATCCGGCGGGTCGGAGACGGCGAGGAGGCCCACGGCCAGCAGGAGGGGAGAGGGAGGTCGGAGCATCGGAGGCGATGGGCCGCGGAGTGGGTGGCGGTGCCGGCGAGCATATCCTCCCGCGTCGGCTCGAGCAATCGAAGGTACGTACGCTCCGGACCCGCTCTACGTAGTTCAGCGTACGGCGTCGCGGGTCGTGATTCACCATCCTACTGTCACCGAGAATCGTGCACCGTCAACAAGGAGGTAGCCCATGACGCGCTCTCACCCATGCAGCTTCTTCCTCGCCGTCCTGCTCGCCGTGGGCCTCGGGGCCTGCGTCGACGAGGAATCCCGTCCCATCACCGCCCCGCAGCTCAGCGTGGTGGACCTGGACGCCGGGCCCGCGGAGGACTTCCGTGTCTACACGCAGAACATGTGGCTCGGCGGTGAGACGGGGCCCCTCTTCAGTCTGCCCCTGACCGATCCGAACCGCTTCGGCGACGTCATCCAGGCCGTGAACGTGTTCTGGGCCCAGGTCCGGAACAGCGACGTCCCCGGTCGGGCGGTGGAGTTCGTGGACGAGATCGAGAAGACGCTGCCCCACGTCGTGGGCCTCCAGGAGGCTACCGGCTACGCCACCGGCGATCTGGATCTCGGCACGTTCTCCTTCACGCCCACCGCTCCCGGACCCGATCTTCTCGGCTCGGTGATGCAGGAGCTCGCGGCCAGAGGACTACCGTACGAGATCGGGATGATGCAACCCACCACTGCCGTCGCCCTTCCGCTGGGACCTCCGGACGTCTCCGGCGTGGCTCCGGCCCTGGGCGTGCAGGACCGGGTCGTCATGCTCGTCCACCGGGACGCCGAGATCGTCCACCGGGGCCGCGGCGTCTTCACCGCCAGAATCCCCCTGGCACCGGGGATCGACATCCTCCGGGGTTGGGTGCGGGTGACCATGGAACGGAACGGGACCCCCTACCACTTCATCGCCACGCATCTGGAAGGTCAGGGTGACGGTCCGGGCTCCTTCCAGCGTCAGATCCACAACGCCCAGGCCGATCAGCTGTTGGACGTCGTCGTGGCCGGCCTGGGGGGCAA